>JAPOXO010000091.1 GCA_026707045.1 Gammaproteobacteria bacterium
GATACGAAACCGTGAGCTTTTGCTTTGCTTCTAGACCTGGAGCCTTCTTTACTTCCTTGCCCTTCAAAGAAGTCAATAACTGCTCGAATGTCGCGTTTTCAAAGATCTTGTACTGGTCATTCAAGTCCTGTCGAATGGAATCCAGTTCGTCTTGTTCAATAGCCAAAGTCCGTTCGTCTTTCTCCTTCCCTTGTCGAGTGAAGACACGGACATCGACCACGGTTCCCTGTACGTCGGATTTGACTCGAAGGGAGGTGTCCTTCACATCAGATGCCTTCTCGCCAAAAATCGCCCTCAGCAATTTTTCTTCAGGGGTGAGCTGAGTTTCGCCTTTGGGTGTTACCTTTCCAACGAGAATGTCGCCAGCGGCGACTTCCGCGCCGATGTAAACAATGCCGGAAGCATCCAGTTTGGAAAGAGCTGACTCGCTGACATTCGGAATATCGGCGGTAATCTCTTCAGGACCCATCTTGGTTTCGCGTGCCGTACACTCAAGTTCCTTGAGATGCACACTGGTAAACCTATCCTCTCGAACAACTCTTTCAGATACGAGAATGGAGTCTTCGTAGTTGTAGCCATTCCATACCATGAAAGCAATTCGAATGTTCTGACCCAGAGCAAGTTCACCTTGGTCGATGGATGGTCCATCGGCCAAAATGTCTCCCTCTTGGATCTTGTCGCCCGGCAACACAATCGGACGTTGGTTGATGCATGTGTCTTGATTCGATCGCGTAAATTTGGTCAAGTTGTAGATATCGATTCCAGCGTCGTCTTCTGACCGCTTTGACAGCGAAGTTCGCACAACTACCCGGCGCGCATCGACCAGCTCCACCGTACCGGCCCGTTTCGCGATCACGCATGCGCCCGAATCGCGGGCTACTTGGTGTTCCACGCCGGTGCCAACCAATGGCGCTTCTGTCCGAATGGTAGGAACTGCCTGACGCTGCATGTTGGATCCCATCAATCCACGATTCGCTTCGTCATGTTCGAGGAAAGGAATCAATGCAGCTGAGATCGACACGATTTGTTTGGGCGAGATGTCCATGAATTGAACGTCTCGAGGATCGGACTTGGTAAATTCGTTGTTGTGACGTACATCGACGATTTCGTCGGCAAATTCATTTGCACTCGTCAAATTCGAGCTGGCTTGCGCAACTTTGTACTCGCCCTCGTCAATAGCAGATAGATATTCGATTCTGTCGGTGACTCTGCCGTCCTTCACTTTTCGGTACGGCGTTTCGATGAATCCGTACTCGTTTATGCGAGCGTAGGTAGCGATACTATTGATAAGTCCAATAGTCGGACCTTCAGGTGTTTCGATTGGACAAATGCGCCCATAATGCGTCGGATGAACGTCGCGTACTTCAAATCCCGCATGTTCACGTGTGAGTCCTCCAGGACCCAATGCAGAAACTCTTCGTTTGTTGGTAACTTCTGACAAAGGATTGTCGTCGTCCATCATTTGCGAGAGCTGGTGAGAACCAAAGAACTCTCGCACCGCGGAGACAATTGGTTTTGCGTTAATCATGTCCTGCGGCATGAGTCCTTCGCTCTCCGCTAAAGACAATCTGTCGCGGACAGCTCGATCAACGCGGGAGAGCCCAATTCGAAACTGATTCTCGGCCATCTCTCCAACCGAACGAACTCGTCGATTTCCTAGGTTGTCAATATCGTCGACGTTGTCTCCGCCGTTTCGAATTTCGATTAATTTCTTGAGCACCGCCACAATGTCGTCGGGGTGCAATATGTTCGATTCGGAGTTTTCGTCACGTTTGAGGCGTTTATTGAATTTCATCCGCCCGACCGAGGACAAGTCGTAGCGGTCCGTCTCAAAAAAGAGCCCTCGAAAGTATCTCTTGCAGTTATCTTCCGTGAGAGCTTCGCCCGGACGCATTACGTTGTAGATCTCGTAGAGCGAACGAATGCGTGATGTGGCCTGGTCCTTCCGCAGCGTGTCGGACATAAAGGCACCTTGGTCTAACTCATTTGTGAAAATCGTCGAAACTGATCCGACTTCTGAATTGATGATGCGTTCGACCATGTCCTGAGTCAGAGACGTATTGCACGGAACGATAATTTCACCCGTCTCAGGATCTACAACATCTTTGGCAACAGTCTTGTCGACTAAGTAATCGGATGGAACTTCCAGGTACTTGCTGCGAGAATCGTCAAGCTGCCGAGCATGACGTTGAGTAATCAGGTCTCCTTCCTTCGCGATGATTCGGCCGCCCATTTCAATGTCGAACAAAGCATGTTCGCCAATCAGTCGATTGGGAACCATTTCCCATCGGATTTTTCGATTCTTCAATAGCGTAAAGTCATTGGTCTCAAAGAAAGTCGCGAGAATCGCTTCGTCCGTAAATTGGTAATCCTCGTCAACGTACTCCAACGCTCGCAAGAATTGGGTCACCGGGAGTTTCTTCTTTCGGTCGATTCGTACGTAGATGTATTCTTTTTGCTCTTTTGACTCGTAGCCGAATTCAAAATCCAGCCACGATCCCCGATATGGAATAACTCTTGCGTTGTATAGCAGTCGCCCAGAGGAATGGCCTTTGCCCTTGTCGTGACTGAACAACACTCCGGGCGAACGATGAAGCTGAGACACCACTACGCGCTCCGACCCATTGATGATGAAGCTTCCAGACGGAGTCATGAGCGGAACGTCTCCAAGAAAGACTTCCTGCTCCTTGACTAGCTTGATTTGGTTGGTTTCGCGACTGTAAATGATGAGCCGCACCGTCATGTGCAGCGGCGCGGCGTATGTCGTGCCACGCGTGATACAGTCCTTTACATCGAACGTCGACTCATCGATTCGGTAATCAACGTACTCCAAGTATGCCGTTTGCGAGGCGTTCTCGATGGGGAACACAGATTGAAAGGCTGCGTGCAGACCAATCTCTTCGCGATCGTCAGGAGCAACGTCTGCTTGCAGGAACTTGCGATACGAATCGCGTTGAATGGCTAAAAGGTTGTGAAGTTCTATGGGGTCCGAAAGTCGACTGAAGTCTTTTCGAATTCGTTTTTTCTCAGTGAATGAGTACGGCATTTAATTCTTCCATGCAGAATTGGCGGCCTGGTGATTGCCAGGTCGCGGCAAATGAAGTTTGAACGCATCCGCGGTGCGGACGCGATTTGGGAGCGGCTGCAACCCTACTTGACTTCTACCGTTCCACCCGCGTCTTCGATCTTGGACTTGATCTCATCAGCTTCCTCCTTCGAGACTTGAGTCTTGATATCGGAAGGCATCTCGTCCACCAGTGCCTTGGCTTCCTTTAGACCGAGTCCAGTGATTTCTCGAACAGCCTTGATGACTGTCAGTTTCTTTTCGGGAACGCCAACAAGCTTGACGTCGAATTCCGTTTGAGCATCCTCGCCCGTCGTGGCTGCGCCAGCGTCTCCGGCACCAACGACAGTGACAGGTGCAGCGGCGGCCGCTGTTACGCCGAACTTTTCTTCCATTGCATCGACAAGCTCGACCACTTCCATGACCGACATTTCGGCAATGGCATCGAGGATTTCTTCTCTTGACAAGCTCATAAGAGTTTCTCCTAAACTAATCGAAATTTCAAAGAACGACGAGATTACTCGTCACTTTGCATAGATTGCCGTACGGCCGCAAGAGTCCGTACGAGTTTTGTGGGCACTGCATCCAGCACCTGGGCAAGTTTTGCGACCGGCCCGCGAATTACGGACATGAGTCTCGATAGTGCTTCTTCACGTGTGGGCAACGCTGCAACCTTGTCCAAGTCTTCGCCAGTCTGCAGAGTCCCTGACACCGATATCGCTCGAACGTCCAAGGTCACACCTGAACGTTTTATTTCTCGAACAAGCCGTGCACCCGCGCCTGGGTCTTCATTCGAATACGCAATGATCGAAGGTCCCTTCAGTGACTGTTTTAGACACTCATGCACTGTTCCTTCGAACGCCAGTCGTGCCAAAGTGTTTCGAACAACCTGAAGATGCACACCCGACTCTCGTGCTTGCTTCCGCATATCCGTTAGCTCGGCTACAGTCATTCCACGAAAGTCTGCAACGAGAGCGGACACAGCAGCTTCTGCCGAAGCACGAGTTTCTTCGACTTTCTGTTTCTTATCTTCGAGAGCGAGAGTCATGTTGATTTTTGGTCGTCAGGCGCTGACGTTCAACTTTCCAGCGATGTTGGTTCAATCACAACACCCGGACCCATGGTTGAAGAAAGCGTGATTTTTCTTAAATAGGTGCCTTTCGCCGAAGCGGGCTTTGCCTTCCGAAGATCTTCGAGCAATGCAGCAATGTTTTCCTTGATCTGTCCAGCTTCTTGACCGACCTGTCCCACGCATCCGTGGATTACCCCACCACGGTCGGCACGGAATTGCACTTGACCTGACTTTGCATTTTTAACGGCAGTGGCCATGTCGTTGGTAACTGTTCCCGATTTTGGATTGGGCATCAGTCCCCGAGGTCCGAGGATGCGGCCCAGAGGACCAAGAACTCTCATGCTTTGCGGAGTTGCAAGCACAACGTCAAAATCGTAATTTCCGCCCTTCACGCTCTCGGCCAAGTCTTCAAGGCCAACAACATCCGCGCCGGCTTTCTGTGCCGCTTCCGCCTCGTCGCCTGATGCAAATACGGCTACTTTGACATCTTTTCCAACGCCATGCGGCAAAGTCGTTGATCCGCGAACCATCTGATCCTGCTTCTTTGTGTCGATCCCAAGATTTACGGCCACATCAAGAGATTCTTTGAACTTTGTGCGTTGCGCCAATTCGGTGAGAATCTTGACTGCTTCCTGTACTTCGTAGTGACGATCAGAATCAATCTTTTCGTTGACGGCTTGCTGTCGTTTAGAGAGCTTTCCCATTAGATGCCTTCCACTTCAATTCCAGCGCTTCTCGCACTACCTGCAAGAGTTCGAACAGCAGCGTCCATGTCCGCTGCAGTGAGATCAGGTTCTTTAACCTTGGCAATTTCTTCCAATTGCACTCGAGTTACTTTTCCAACTTTTTCAGTATTGGGCGTACCACTTCCCTTTTCAATTCCTGCTGCTTTCCTGATGAGTACGGACGCTGGCGGACTCTTTGTTATGTAACTGAAGCTGCGATCCGCGTAGACCGTAATGATGCAGGGAATGGGCAATCCCGGCTCGATGTTTTGGGTCTGGGCGTTGAACGACTTCGTAAACTCGACGATGTTGATTCCGTGCTGACCCAATGCCGGCCCTACCGGAGGTGCAGGAGTAGCCTGGCCCGCCGGCACTTGCAACTTAATGTAGGTCTGTATTTTTTTCGCCATGAATGTTCAGTGCGTTGAATCACCACGCATATCGAAACTCAATCTAGTTCGAGTTTCAAATTTGCGTTTGTGCTTCGTTATCCTTTCTCGACCTGAGAAAAGTCAAGTTCAACAGGTGTGGATCGTCCAAAAATCGTGACCGATACGACAAGGCGGCTTTTCTCGTAGTTGACTTCTTCAACAATGCCGTTGAAATCTACAAAAGGACCGTCAATTACGCGTACAAGCTCCCCAGCCCCAAACAACGTCTTGGGAGTATCCTTGTCGTTTCCTTCCCGGACTCGGTCGAGTATGAGCTGTGCTTCTTCATCCGATATAGGAACCGGATTGTTTATTGTACCACCGATGAACCCGATTACGCGAGGTGTCGACTTAATAACCTGCCAAGTGTGCTCGTTCATAGCCATGTGAACAAAGATGTAACCAGGAAAGAACTTCCTTTCGCTCCGTCGTTTCTGTCCGCCTCGCATTTCAACCACTTCTTCAGACGGCACTACGACCTCTCCAAAGTGGTTCTTGTATTGCGACATTTCGATTCTCTCTTCAATTGCCTGGGCAACTTTCTTCTCGTGTCCCGAATATGCGTTTACGACGTACCAGCTCTTGGACGGCAATTCTTCAGTACTTGTTTGCCTTGCTTCTTCCACTTCACTCACCCAATGAGCATTTGCACAATCCAGGTTAACAATGAATCCAATGCCCAGAGGATCAATGCAAAAACCAAAATCAACAGGATGACGATCAAAGTCGTCTGCAGGGTCTCTTGGCGAGTTGGCCAAATCACTCTTCGAACCTCAGATCGTGCATCACGCATCAAGACCCAAAGATTGCGCCCCTTTTCGGTTTGAAAGAGAATGAAGCCAGCCAAGAGAGCCATGGCCACAAGAGCAAGGGCGCGATAAAAGACGTTTATCCCGTCGAACCACCAGTTGCCGACAATGCCGGCAATGACGATGGCAAATACCGCGAACCACTTGGCACGATCAAGCATCGAAGTTTCTTCGCCGGGCTGTTTTCCTGCTTGCGTTGCCACTTCCTATAGATTCCTCGATTCGACAAACAATCGTGCTTTGATTGTGGAAATTCTTGTGGTGGCAGGCCAGGAGGGCATCGAACCCCCAACCTGCGGTTTTGGAGACCGCCGCTCTGCCAATTGAGCTACTGGCCTTGTTACTTCCAATCTCTGACGAAACTGGGTCTATCCACTTCCGTCATCCACGACTGAGTTCTTGTCCTGTTGCCGACTTCCTTCTGCTGTTACAGTTTTCTGTTATACGGTGCAATCACAATCCCCAGTTTGCATTTCTGCTGTACCGAGGTTCGCTCTCGCACTGCTTGAATGGTGCTCACAATCGGATTTGAACCGATGACCTCTTCCTTACCAAGGAAGCGCTCTACCGACTGAGCTATGTGAGCTCGCTCCGACGCATGACCCTTTAGTGTATCCAATTCTGCATCAAAGCATTGGTGCGGGCAGCGGGAATCGAACCCGCGCCATCAGCTTGGAAGGCTGAGGTTCTACCACTAAACAATGCCCGCACGGACTTTTCCAACGTTAATTTCTGTGCTTAAAAACTGGTGGAGGGGGTAGGATTCGAACCTACGAAGTCGACGACATCAGATTTACAGTCTGGTCCCTTTGGCCACTCGGGAACCCCTCCAGAAGAGCTGAGGCGAGGTGTTGAGCATCGAAGCGCGATATTTTCGTTATTTGCAGTGCGGCTGTCAATTTTTTGTGGCACATCACGCGATGTACAGCAACAAGAGTTACACTTCACATCGGGCTGTGTCTCGACGAAGAGAACGTGCTATACGACAGACAGAACCCTATCAAGCTCCTCGCACAGATCGTCTGGATCCTCCAGTCCTACGGCGAGCCGAAAAATTCCGTCGCCTGCGGACTCCCTGTATTTAGCAGCCAATCGATCGTCTAGCAGGAATGCCGTGGAGAGCATTTCGTCGGTTGGAAGCCAGTAAATCAAACTCCGGTAGCTTCCCAGCGAAACAGCGTAGTGAATAATGTCGAGCTCCTCTGCCATTCGACTCGCCATGATCGCGCCGTTGGCAACCGAAAAGGAAAGCAGACTCGAGAAGCACGTCATCTGTCGCCGCGCCAGTTCATGCCCCGGATGGTTGGACAATCCCGGGTAAAGCACCTTGTCGACCTTGGGATGATGTGACAGAAATTCGGCAATTTGCAAGGCATTTTCAGAGTGAAATTTCATGCGCACGGGCAATGTAGCAGCGCCTCGAGCGATCAGCCACGCGTTGAATGGGCTAAGAACGCCGCCGAAGTAGATTCGTTCGACCGTTCTCAGAGATTGCAGCAAATTCGAAGCTCCGATAACTGCACCGCCAATGGCATCACCATGTCCACCTATGTATTTTGATAACGAATGCACTACAAAATCCGCACCCAGTTCTATAGGGCGAGTGGCTATAGGCGTTGCGACGGTCGAATCCACCGCTAGGAGGGCACCCGAACTCGACGCAATTTCGGCAACTGCACGAATGTCCGTCACCCTCAACAGAGGATTTGAAGGCGTTTCAATCCATATAAGCTTGGTCGACCCAGGACGGATTGCACGTTCTACACTATGTAGATCGGTGGTGTCCACCGGAGTCGAATCCACATTCATGGATTGCTTCAGACTCCGTATCAGTTCTGCCGCGCCGGCATAGTGCACATCGCTAACGACGACGTGGTCCCCGGGTTTAAGCGTGCCATGAAGCACCGCAGTTGTTGCAGCCATTCCCGATGCGAAGCACAGTCAATCCTCCGCGTTCTCCAACACAGCCAGTTTCTCTTCAAGAACCTTAACGGTCGGATTGTCCCATCGTGTGTAGATGAACGGTCGTTCGTCCTCGAAGGAGTTGATAGAAAAGCCCTGCGGTTCGGAAACCACGAAGCTGTTCGCCAGCACTAGATTGGGTGTCGACGCACCGGTCAGAGGATCTGCCGATTCTCCTGCATGGATCGCCGCAGTTCGCATCCGATACTTGGACATCGATAGTGCCTCTGCAAATCTAGAAAGTGCTCATCGCGACCATGTCCACGTTGCAGTTCGCACGCGGACTTGAACCAATGAATGGGAAATTATTCTAGCGACACAAGCGTTTGCGAATGACCATGTTTTCGACACCAGTATCCTGCAAAATTCGTCCTAGATGTGGCAGACGTCCATAGCACGCGACACGTGGCGAACAACAAGGGAGCTGAACTATGACTGAACACGAGGTTGCGATCATAGGAGGAGGAATCGTTGGTGCGGCAACTGCCTACTATCTTTCTAGGCACAACATCCGAAGCATCATTGTTGAACCTGAGGAAATTGCCGCGAAAGCCTCAGGATTGTCCTACGGGGGCATTGTCGAAGTTTCGGGCTTCGCTGTGCCCGGTGCGATGTGGGAATTGGGTCGTTACGCTGCGGACTTGCACACAAGCCTTCGCAATGAGCTAGGCAATGAGTCAGGAATCGATTGCAGGTACCGGGACAGGGACACACTCAATCTTGCCTTTTCGCATGAGGAGTCGGCACAACTCGGCAAGAGATCTGAGTGGATTAACAAATCCACAGCTGTGCGGGCGGAATACATTGAACCATCGCAAGCGCTTGATCTTGAGCCACGACTGAATTCCAAACTCTTAGGAGCGTTACTCTTGCAGGGCACGCGCGAAGTCGATTCGAAATGTCTGACAACAGCCTTGGCGCAATCTTCAGGATGTGACACTTTGCACAGGCGTGCAAACTCACTTGTAGCTAGCACAACAGGGATTGGCGTGAATCTTGACGATGGTACAACCCTAAAGGCACCGATTCTAGTGTGTGCAAACGGAACCTGGGTGGAGCCGTTGCTCCTATCGATGGACGTCAATCTTCCAGTTCCACCATTGAAAGGCGAAATACTTCGATTGAAAACCGAAGGACCTCCGCTGTTCCAATCCATTGGTTGGAATGGCAACTACTGCACAACCAAGACGGACGGACTAGTCTGGGCTGGAACCACGGAATCCAACTCTGGCTACGATGAGATGACAACAAGCAGTGGACGCGCGGAGATACTGAGGAATCTAGCGTTCGTACTTCCCGGCTTGAATGTTAACGAGGTTGCTCGTCAGACTGCATGTCTGCGGCCTACTACCCCCGACGGACTGCCATACATTGGACCAATCCCGGAACATGCAAACGTCTTCGTAGGAACTGGCGCGGGTCGCAAGGGGATTCTGTACGGACCAGCTATCGGCAAGGTCATCGCAGACTTGATCGCATCCAAAAATCCGGAGGTTGATATTGCTCCATTTGCGATTGAACAGGCAAATCGGGGGCCAGCCATCAACTTAGCTGATAGATAAACGCATGGTGCCGCCACGAGGAATCGAACCCCGGACCTTCTCATTACAAGTGAGCTGCTCTACCTGCTGAGCTATGGCGGCATGCTTTAGCTACGCATTGGCCGCGCAATTCTATGTGTCTAGCAACCTAATGCAACCGAGACGATGACCAGGACGAGCGTTTTGCAGGCCCGCTAGTGCGAATCACCAACGCACAAGGGACGCGTAATATAACGGAGAGACGAATCTACTCATGTCCGTCTGGACGTAGTCAAGCGCGAAGGCATATGTGGCGTTAGCAGAAAGTCTTTCATTCAGACTAGGCTAACTATCGGACTCGTCAAGAACTCGTTCGTCTTCGGGCCTTTCCGTTCCCTCGTCGATCTTCAGTTTCGCAAACATCGGTACATCGCCCCAAGGGGTTTGCAGAGTTCCGCGAAGTTCGCTCTCCTCTATTTCACACAGATAATGGAATATGTAGCGCACTTCGTCGTATTCGCGCGCAAAAAGAAGTGAGACTTCATGGGGACGTATGTAGATTTTCCTTGGCTCGTATCCTTTCACGGGTTGAGTCAGTGTGTCTTCCCATATTGCGTCAAACTCGTTCTCCACATCGGTGGCTCGGAGTTCTAGCAAGACTTCGTTGCTCGCGGCCAAATCCCGCCATTGATTTAGCAGCCGGTTGCCCTTGTCTCCAATCTCCTGGTTGCCGGGAGTCAGCTCTCCAAACGTGACTAGATACGTTCCAGCGAGCTGAGGAATCTTACGCTTGCCCGTCATGGGCACTTCGCCCCAGACCGTCCATAGCGTGCCTTGCAATTCTCCTTCTACGACTTCTCCATTGCAATCGAAAATGTAGGACTCCCCATCTACTCGGAGATGGAATACAAATCCGAATTCCGTGCCGCGAATATTGATTTTCGATGTCTCGAAACCTAGCGTCGAGGCCCTCCAAGTTCCGTCAAATTGGTTCTCTACATCCGTGCCTCGAATTTCGAGAGTTACTTTCTCCTTCGCGGCCAAATCGCGCCATTGATCTATTAGTCGGGTTCCCTCTTGAAGCTGAGAACCTACGGTCACTTTCTTTTTCTGATCTGTAGAAAGCTCTCCAAACGAGAGAACATAGGTGCCAGGAAGCTCTGCCATAAGCGATGTCGAACAAAGCAATACAACAAGTCCAACCCAGTTTCGAAACATTCTCATACGCCCGCTCATTCAGTCACACATATAGAAGATGCGCATCCCAATCGCAAGGTCGCAGGATGCCAGTAGGTCGAACTGTTGTAATTCGTTGTATACCCATTAGTTGATTCAGCTCCCCCGGAGGCGGATGCACTTGGCTCACTCCAATCGGATCAAGTCAAGCACGCAGCGGTTCATGACGCAGCCCATCGTCAAACAGGGCTTAGCTTTTTAGATCTATCGTCGGTTCAGATTATCCGCAATCTGAAGGTAGTGTCGTCGGACTCAATTTCCACATGCAGTCCACGCATCTTGGCGAATGCGGCAATGCCCATGCAGATTCTTTCAGTGTGTGTCTTGAGCTTGGGGACCACTGCGCCGACAATCCACGCCACACAAAAGACCACACCTGCTATCGGCCATAGAAACAGAATCGGAATGCACAGTGGAATTCTCTGATTTCTCTTCCAAGAGATCATTGCAAGGATCGGAATCACTGCCCCAATCTCCTCAAAGCTTCGTCCACCGAGATTTCGCCATCCGACAGCAGGCTCAACGTTTGTTCGCTTGATGGGAGAGGTTCATCCGATTTTCCAATTCCTGCTATAGGATCCAATTTGGATGAAATCGCTACCAGTCTGTTCTTGACAGTAGGATAGCTGACTCCAAACAGTCGTTCCATTTGTTTGATCGATCCGTGGTTTTGCACAAAAGCACTCACGAACAACTGGTCCTCTGGCGTCAGTCTGGCAAGCGCAGGCATCTCGAAGTCCGCTTCTACACGAATGTTGCAATCTGCGCAGACAAGCCGCGTTATGTTCATGTCGCGGGAACAGTTGGGACACTTTGCCTTGCCGATGTTCATGGTATGTGCGTTGGAAAATTACAATTTATTTAGTCTATGTTTAATTTTATTCAATTCCAGGAAGAGGTAGTTAAACATTTCAAAAATTTGACCAAATGTCTCATGCACATTGGTAATGC
>JAPOXO010000076.1 GCA_026707045.1 Gammaproteobacteria bacterium
TTGCTGGGATGAAAACCCAGTGTCCTGGGCCACTAGACGAAGGGGACGTTGGGCGTGTATTTTACGGTTTTGCAATAGGACTTCAACGAGTCAACGACTAGAAAATTACGCCGACACCGAATGAATATGTAAAGTCCGCACTTTTGACATCAGCCGCTGGTTCTGTTTCGTATTGAACAGTTGCTCTTAGATCGAAATTGAACTGTGCAGAGATGGCCAGCCTAATACCGTTAGCGCTGTCAAGGACGCCATTGCTCTTCTGTGTAATCCAAAGCAACCGATTATTCTGATAGGCCTCGACTCTTCCTCCAAATAACCATTTCTGGTAGTCCGTTCCAATTCGAACAGCAGGAGAAACTTCGCGCAGATTCTCAAGTGTCTCATAGACACCACTTGCTGCTACGTCAAATGAAAACTGTTCTTGAGAATGATCGACTAGTTTTGCTCCTCCGCCCAATCCAACAACAGCTCTCCAAGTCACCTCCTTGAGCGGATCTCGAAAATAATCTACGTTTGCTGTGTTAAACCATTTTCCTCCCCGAATCCATCGAATACGGTACTTTGCGTCCAAGGTATCTTTACGAGTCTCGTCTTCTACGTGTTCACGCAAGTAGTCGATGCTAACCAGGTGCTCATTTTTGGGACGAACAAGACGAGACTGGCCGTTAATCGAATAGTTTTGAGTTTGGCTGTTGCCTTTAGTTCCCGCAAGCGAGAAAGTGACTTGCTTGGACCATGAAGTCGTTAGATGAGACATGACATTGTTGGACGTACGAGCTTGTACGACAGTAGACACATCAATCGACTCATCAAAAGCAACAATCTTTTCTTCTCCATCTTTCATCACAACAACAAACGGCTCGTTGGTAACGATGAATGCGACTGATTCCTGCCGCAAGAACAGGAGTCCCGCGTAGTCTGTGTGTATAGTGACCGTATTTGCGGAAATTCCTCGTAGCTCTCCGGATACACGGTCGTCGTTCTGCAGAACGATCTCATCAACCTCGGCGAAGGTTGAGATCGAGAGACTAACGAGAATTAGGCTTGCAAGTAGGTCTTTCACGGATCAGAAGATCCCATCTGAGATAGACGTTCAAGAGATTTGGAACCAATCCACGCTCGCGCAAAGTGATTCGCCGTTCTACCGCTTCTAGTGCCTCTGTTGAGTGCCCATCGTAGAGCGTTTGAGCGTACTTCTTCATCGAGAGAGCAAGCAACGTCACATTGCTGTGCAAAGAATCCAAGCCAGTGTTCTACAACACGCAAGTATTGATTCTGATCGAAAGGATGAAATGAGAGCCACAATCCAAAACGGTCCGAAAGAGAGATTTTCTCTTCTACCGCCTCAGCGCTATGTAGATCATGTTCTTGCAATTGTTGGTTTTCTTTTGCAAGCTCAGTGACCAAATGCCTTCTATTGGACGTAATGTAGATTAAAACGTTGCTAACAGTTGCAAAAATAGTACCTTCCAGCGAACTTTTGAGTTCCTTGAAACTGGTATCGCTAGCATCAAACGACAAGTCATCACAAACAACTATGAACCGATATGGTTCTTTTTGTAGTTCTTCTGCAAGTAATGCAATGTCCGATAGAGACCGTTTGTCGACTTCGACTAGCCTCAGTCCTTTTTCCGAGAATTCGTTCACTACTGCGTGAATCAAAGATGACTTTCCCGTGCCTCTAGCGCCCCAGAGAAGTACGTTGTTAGCTGGAAGTCCCGCACAGAATTGTGCGGTATTCTGAACGACTGCCTCGCGTTGTCGATCAATTTCCAGCAAATCATCCAGTTTGATCGGATCAAGCTCTGCTACGGCGTGGAATCCTCCTCCGCTAGATTGATGACTCCAAGTAGCAGCGAACGTTTCCTTCCAACTGATCGCCGGATTGTGCGGAAACAGCCGCTCCAGTCGTTCCAGCACCCTTTCGGCCCTGCCCAGCAAATCTGATAGTTGCCCATTCATAGGCGAAACATTTTACGAAGGCTTTCCGGGTGTTGATGTCTGGAAGGCATGCATCGAGAATGGGCATTAGAATTTGCGGAGTAAATGGATTAGCACTTGAGGATTTGACCATGTTTGAGCTTCTTCCGTCTTTTATTGGTTACCTTCTAGTTCTAGTAATGATTGCTGTGTACGCGGGTACACGAACTTCCAACATGAACGAATATTCAATTGGTGGAAGATCGTTATCCAGCCCAGTTACTGCTCTTTCGGCGGGCGCGAGTGATATGTCAGGGTGGTTGCTTCTTGGCTTGCCAGGAGCAATTTATGTAGCTGGCCTTGTGGAAAGTTGGATTCTTGTGGGATTGGTTGTGGGTGCATGGATCAATTGGACCTATGTTGCAAACCGATTGCGGGTGGCGAGTACGCTGTACGGGGATGCAATCACAATTCCTCAATTCCTAGCCTTGCGCACAGGAGCATCCTCAAAATTACTGGCAATTGTCGCAAGCATTGCACTAATTGTTTTCTTTACCGTTTATGTCTCGGCCGGTTTTGTCGCAGGTGCAAAGCTCTTCCAAACGGTTCTTGGTATTGAGTATTTGTGGGGTCTACTGATTGGAGTGGCCGTCGTTATGACCTACACAGCTATCGGCGGATTTCTCGCGGTCAGCTGGACAGACACTTTCCAAGCAATATTGATGGTAGTTGTATTGGTCGCTGTACCAACAATTGCTCTTTCGATGGATCCTGCTAATTACAACATCACAACGGAATCAAATTTCCCCTTAGCCGTGCCGACTGAGGACACTTGGAATTGGGGCGCTTATTCTGTTGTAGGAGTTGTTGGACTTCTAGCCTGGGGTCTTGGGTACTTTGGACAACCGCACATTCTTGCGCGCTTTATGGCAATTCGCGAACCAGACGCCGTACGATCTGCTAGAGCGATTGGAATGTCCTGGATGTTGCTAGCGAGTGTGGGAGCTGTTGCGGTTGGTTATGCGGCCATCGTCGTATATCCGTCTCTGCCAGATGAAGAACTAGCTTTGATTCTGTTGAGCAACTTCGTACTTAATCCTTGGGTTGCTGGGATTGTCGTTGCAGCAATCCTTGCTGCGGTCATGAGTACAGTTGATTCACAGCTCATGGTTGTATCCACAGTTCTGGTCAACGACGTAGCAAATCCTCAATCAAAACAACTACTCTACAGTAGGGTTTGTGTCATAGGTGTCGCAGTCGTCGCCGCACTATTCGCATTAGACCCAGAGAGTCGGATTTTCGACATCGTGAGCCTGGCGTGGGCAGGAATAGGTTCAAGCTTTGGAACTTGCATTATTTTTAGTTTGTTCTACCGGGGAACCACCAGCAATTCGCTTGTCGCAGCCATCCTGACTGGCATGGCCGTGACAATCGTTTGGCACTACCTCAAGGGAGGAATCTTTGATGTCTACGAATTGCTTCCAGCGTTTGCATGCGCAAGTCTTGTTCTCTACTGTGTAGCAAGAGCCTTTCCTGAACCACACGCAGAGAATTTGTTCGAACGTCTTGAAGAAAGACTGGGACTAAGAACGACGCCTTAAAGGAATGATGTTCTCAACTCTCTTGTGAAACACCTGTTTTTCACGACCTGGCCCATCAATGCCAATGATGCCATGTTCGAAGTAACGGACTTCGTACTCGCTTTCTTCTGACTCTTCATTGGTCAGAATCAGCGAAGTACCTGCGAGCTTCCATGTGCCGCTGATTTCCTCACCTGCGGACTCAAGCACAAAATCTCCAACGTCGAGGTTACCTGTAAATCGAACACTGGTTGCTGCGTCGTCAGTCTCCGAGGTATCCAATTCCCAAGTGCCCATTAGATCAAGGTCTTTTATCCATTGCCTTCGAGCATCTCGTGTGTGTTTTGCCCACGCTGCCACGATGACAATGACAAGGATTACGGCAACGCCCAAGAGCATCATGACTCTTACCCTACGATCTCCGACACAGTTGAAATCGAACCGATTAGCTTAATCATAGTAATTGAGATTCTGGGTGTCCGAAGAAACATTCGCCTATCAACTAAAGGATCCCACGGTCATTCAAAGTGACCTAATCACCATCAGGTGCATGTCACAAGCGTTGGAAACAATTCTGTGGTTAGTTCCTAGCCTACCTATGCAAATCCCATTTCTTCGATATCAACAGGAACAAGCGGATACTTTATTCCAGCCCACTTTTGTACTACACGGACTACTTGGCAGCAATAGCCAAATTCATTGTCGTACCAAGCGTAAATCTGTGCTCTGTTGCCCCCGTCGACTATGGTCGCTTTTCCGTCAATAACGCATGCGTGTCTATTTCCGACAAAATCCGATGAAACTACCTCTGAAGCCTGCGTAAAGTCAATTTGTCGTTGCATTGGAGAGAATAATGAAACATCTCGAAGAAAGGTGTTGAGTTCATCTTCAGTTGTATCTGTCTCAAGTGTCAGGTTTAGACATGCCAGAGATACGTTTGGTGTGGGTACTCTAATCGCGTTGCCTGTTAACTTTCCTTCGAGTTCAGGGAGTAGGCTAGCAACAGCTTTAGATGCTCCGGTTTCGGTAATCACCAAATTCAACGGTGCTCCCCTACCCCTTCTGTCTTTCTTGTGAAAGTTGTCAGTCAAGTTCTGATCTGGCGTGTACGCATGCACTGTCTCCATATGCCCATGTCGTATTCCGTATTTCGAGTCAACTACTTTCAATACTGGAACTATGGCATTTGTGGTACATGAGGAAGCGGAAAGTATCTTTTGGTTGTGGGAAAGGCTGTGCGAATTTATGCCCGAAACGATGTTAGGGACGGAACCCTTACCAGCTGCGGTCACGATGACTCGATCTGCACCTCTCGACTGAAGATGCCTCGAAAGTCCTGCTTCGTCCTTCCATGCGCCCGTATTGTCAATGATTAGCGCATTGCGTATTCCATATTGCTCATAGTCAATCTCGCCCGGGTCGTCCGAATAGATCAGTCGGATAACGTTGCCATTCGCAATCAGGCATTGATTTTCCTCATCAATGCGTATGGTTCCTTTGAAAGGGCCGTGGACGGAGTCACGCCTTAGCAAGCTTCCACGCTTTTCCAGATCACCTGGAGGTCCCTGCCGAAGCACAATCGCACGCAAGCGAAGCTGGTCGCCGCCCCCGGTTTTCTCGATCAAGAGGCGTGCTAACAGTCGTCCAATCCGACCAAACCCGTATAAAACAACATCCTGAGGTTGTGAAAGAGGCTTGATGTGGCGCCCAACTACATGAGAGCACTCCGTAGCCACAAAGTTTTCGATGTCTGGCGCACCGTTACCGTTCGCGTTTCCATTTCCGTTCTCACAAAGATCCATGTGCTTTGTGGTCAATTGGCCGAGGTCTAGATGGGCTGGACCTAGATCTAATTGCGATATTGCTTTGAGGATTGGATAGCTCTCAAACTCGGACAGTTCGTTTTCAGCAACCTGTCGAACAAATCGATGTGTACGCATAATGTCTGTAACACTTTGGTTATAGAGCGCACGTCCAAAGCAATAGGTGACTACATTCTTTCGATAGAGAGTTCCTATGATGGGAATCATCGCTTCTGCTAGTGCTTCGCGTTCCTTCCAATCCGGAAAATAGTCGTCAAGATGTTCTAAGGCCAATTTCGTATCCAAGAGTGGGGAGAGCTAGCGAGAATGATACTCTCAAGCGAGTTGTTAGTAAATATCAAAGACCGTAATACAAGCTCTTGCTACGAAGCAATTTGGATTGAACCGGGATCGTCTTAGGGTCGGTCGCGGTTGAATTGTTGAACAGCTGGAAAGTAGCTAGTACTTGTGCCCTACGAGTCTATTAACGGAAACTTGCATTGATGGACGCAAGAGTCTCTGATCCAGGACAAAGATCAGACTCTGTCAAGGTGCTTAACGGTGCATCAGGCGTTTCTAGAACCTCATGAAGGTCCGCCGGATCGTCTTCTACATAGAGCAATCCTGTAACCACGTCCCCTTCATCTAACGCCCTTTGAGCATATGCCAGAGCGTCCACCCGGCTTCTTGGATTGTATGAGTCATCTAGTTTTCTCAGTCGAAGTCTTGAGCCATCAGGCATGTCGATTACTTCGGTGGATCCCGGTGCGTAGTCAACTTCAATTTCTTCATGTGATGCAACAAAGTCCGCGTCAACGATGGGAGCCGACTTATCGCGTACATGTCCATAGCTCTTCGTCGAACCGTCATGGTTGTTGAACATCACACAGGGGGAAATGATGTCGATAAAGGAAAAACCGTTGTGAAGCAAGGCGGCTTTAATAAGTGGCACCAGCTGCGTCTTGTCGCCGGAAAAGCTTCTAGCAACAAAACTGGCACCAATTTGCAATGCCATGCCTACCAAGTCAATCGCGGAGTATAAATTTGGTACACCTCGCTTGCTCGTAGATCCTCTATCGTTCGTCGCGGAAAATTGCCCTTTTGTAAGTCCATAGGTTCCATTGTTGTCAACTATGTACAGCATGTTGATCTTGCGACGCACTGCATGGGCAAATTGACCGAGTCCAATGGACGCACTGTCTCCATCTCCCGAAACGCCAATATAGATTAGATCTCGATTTGCAATGTTTGCGCCAGTAGCAACTGATGGCATACGGCCATGTACAGAGTTGAACCCGTGCGAATTTCCCAAAAAGTAGCTTGGAGTCTTCGACGAACATCCAATACCCGACAACTTTGCGAATCGATGTGGTGGCAGAGATAGCTCGCTACACGCTTGAATAATCGCTGCGCTAACCGAATCGTGCCCACAACCCGCGCAAAGAGTCGAAACCAATCCTTCATAATCCCGTCGCTTCAATCCGATCTCGTTGACCGTAAGCAACGGATGGTGAATTTCGGGTTTCTTGACGAACGTCATGACGAAACTTCCTTAAGTCGAGGGACTTTGTTTTCCTCGTAATAGGACTGAACTTCGCTCACAATGAAGTCGGCAGAAATTGACATCCCGCCGTAGTACAAGATTGAGCAAATCTGGTCGGCGTTGATATTTAGGTCATTGACAATGAGAGTCTTCATTTGCGCATCACGATTCTGCTCGACCAGGAAGACGATGGCATGCTGCGCGATGAACTCTTTAACTTCGAGTGCTAGCGGATATGCACGTATACGTAGCGTATCCAGTTCGATACCTGCTTCATCAAGCAGAGCAAGCGACTCTCGCATCGGTGTTGCCGTAGTTCCGTAGTACATAATTCCAGCACGACAACGATTGTTCGACACTTCACACCGAGGCAGAATGGATCGTATGGTCTCCCACTTTCTGGTCAATCGATCCATGTTTTGGCTATAGGCATCAGGCGCTTCGGTGTACACCGCGAACTCGTCTCGCGATGTTCCCCGCGTGAAAAACGAGCCCTTTGTCGGATGCGTTCCTGGCAGCGTTCGATAGCCAATTCCGTCCGAATCTACATCAACATATCGTCCATAGTTGTCAATTTCATCCAAGTCGTCTGCAGACAATACTTTTCCTCGATCGTACTTGCGTTCGTCCTTCCACTCGAACTCGTGGGAAGTCATTTCATTCATTCCCAGCTCAAGATCGCTCATCACAATTACAGGAGACTGTATTCGCTCTGCAATGTCGAAAGAATCTGCAGCGAAATCGAAACACTCTTTGGGAGTCGAAGGAAACAGCATTGGATGCCGAGTATCTCCGTGAGATGCGAAAGCTACACTCAATAAATCAGACTGTTGCGTGCGGGTAGGCATTCCCGTCGAAGGTCCGACTCTTTGAATGTCAAACACGACTGCTGGAATTTCCGCGAAATATGCCAACCCAAGAAATTCATTCATCAAAGAAATACCCGGTCCCGAAGTGGCAGTGAATGCACGGGCACCATTCCAGCCCGCTCCAATTACCATCCCTAGCGCCGCCAACTCATCTTCAGATTGAATAACGGCGTATTTCTTGTGACCACTCCCAGAATTAACCCGTAATTTCTGCGCATGTTTCTCGAATGCTTCGGCGACCGAAGTAGATGGAGTAATTGGATACCAGGCACAAAACGTCGCGCCGCCATAAATTGCGCCGAGAGCAGCCGACTCATTGCCGTCAACCAAAATCTTGTTTTTTGCTAGATCGGAGTACCTAACTTGAACGTCAAACGGACAGTCCAAATAATTAAATGCGTAGTTTCTTCCAATCTCCATTGCATGAATGTTGGGTTGAATGAGCGCGTCCTTGCCCTTGTACTGCATTGAGACCATCCCGGTGAGTACTTTGAAATCGATATTCAGCAAGGCAGACAGAGCTCCCAAGTACACAATATTCTTGAAAAGCTGACGTTGTTTTGGATCACTAAATTCGGGAAGGATGAGCTTCGTGATTGGAATACCAACATCCACAATGTCGTTTCGCTCAAGTGCTCGAGGACGACCCCGGGTGTTGTCATAAACCAGATAGCCACCGCTTACAAGACATCTAACATCTTCCTCGTAGGTCTCCGCATTCATGGCGACCATGATGTCAACGTCTTCCCGCCGACCGAAATATTCGTTCTCAGTTGCCCGAACCTCAAACCAAGTTGGCAATCCTTGGATATTGGATGGAAAAATGTTTCGAGTGGCAACAGGAACGCCCATTCGAAACAGGGCTTTGGCAAACATGCTATTTGCGCTTGCAGAACCTGATCCGTTAACGTTCGCAAATCGAATCACGAAGTCGTTGTACCTGGTCATTCGGCGAAGGTACCTATTTGCGGGTTATGAACTATAGACTTCTGCATGTCCCATGCGTTTGTGGGACATCTTTCGGCACACAGACCGCAGTGCAGACACAAGTCTTCATCCTTGACCATTACCCGTCCTGTGGGCAAATCCTCCGATACGTAGAGATCCTGTTCGGGATTTTCTGCTGGAATCATGAGAGAACTGCGCAATTCCTCTTCATCTTGGTTTGAGGTGAAGGTGATGCAATCCATCGGGCATATGTCCACGCAAGCATCGCACTCAATGCAGAGATTCTCAGTGAATACCGTCTGTACGTCGCAATTCAGACAGCGTTGTGTCTCTTGATAGCCGAG
The DNA here is from genome assembly GCA_026707045.1 of Gammaproteobacteria bacterium. Taxonomy (GTDB): domain Bacteria; phylum Pseudomonadota; class Gammaproteobacteria; order Pseudomonadales; family Azotimanducaceae; genus Bin55. The sequence goes on from JAPOXO010000076.1 coordinate 9,007, forward strand.
ATCTTCGTCGAATCCAAGCTCTACTTCCACTTTAATGTTGTCCAGCGATCGGCGAAGATTCGCATGCGGCACGATATATCGCTTGGATGGATCGTGTTCAGCGTCGTAACTCCATTCATGGATGCCCATTTTTTGGCTGATGAGATTGATGCCTTCAGGTGGTCGGTCCTTCTTAGGATCTTTGCCTTGGCAATGTAAATGAATGGAAATTGCGGCTTTATGGGCGTGAGCCGAGGCCCAAATGATGTTTTCGGGGCCGAATGCTGAATCGCCTCCGAAAAAGATTTTGGGATGAGTGGATTGCAATGTATCTTCGTCCAGTATTGGGCAATCCCATTTGTCAAATTCGATTCCAAGGTCTCGTTCAATCCAAGGACAATGGTTTTCTTGGCCGATTGCCATCAGAACATGGTCGGCCTCCATATATACGTCGTCTTCTCCAGTTGGAATGTACTTAAGGCGACCGTTTTCTTCGACAGGTTTCACTCTCTCAAAAACAATGCCTTTCAATGTTCCGTTGTCGTGAACGAATTCTTTGGGTGGTCTGTTATTCAAAATTGGGATACCCTCTGCCTGGGCATCCTCTTTTTCCCACTCGCTAGCTTTCATGACCTGAAAGCCTGAACGCACTACAACAGTTACAGTCTCGGCACCCAGTCGCTTGGAAGTTCTACAGCAATCCATTGCAGTATTTCCACCACCCATGACGATGACTTTCCCGGATATTTCCGTTGTATGACCGAAGGCAACGCTGGAAAGCCAATCTATTCCTATCGATATATGTTCTGACACTTCTCTTCGACCTGGCAAGTCCAAGTCTCGCCCGCGAGGAGCACCAGTACCAACGAAATACGCGTCGTAGTCCATATCGAGCATGTTCTTCATGCTCGTGATTTCATAGTCGTAATGAGCGTTGATCCCCATGTTTACGATTAGATCGACTTCTTCTTCAAGAACATCAGCTGGCAACCGAAATGCAGGAATTTGGCTCCGCATCATGCCTCCGCCACCTGGATCACGGTCAAACATATCGATTTCATAACCCAACGGAAGCAAGTCTCGGGCTACCGCAAGTGAAGCGGGCCCCGCCCCTAGCAATGCAATGCGTTTTCCGTTCTTCTGTTTTGGAACATGGGGGAGGTATGAGGAGATGTCTCCTTTGAAGTCAGCCGCAACACGCTTGAGACGACATATTGCTACGGGTTTCTCTTCGGTTCTAACACGTCTGCACGCCGGTTCGCATGGGCGGTCACACGTTCTACCCAGAATTCCTGGAAAAACGTTCGATTCCCAGTTCACCATGTAGGCTTCGGTGTATCGTTCCTGCGCGATGAGCCGAATGTACTCAGGAACTGGTGTGTGGGCTGGACATGCCCACTGGCAATCCACAACTTTGTGGAAATAATTCGGGTCGTAGATATTGGTAGCTTTCATTGGTAATACTCGTCCATGAGCGATTTCAGTCTTTAAGTTTTAACGGCTGCGTGAGGTCCTACGACATCGAGTATTACTGAGTTTGCAAACGGCTCGCAGAAAGACACGAACTCCCCATGCCTTCCGCACAATTTAGCACCCTAATAATATCAAAATTGGAACAACAATAGTCTATGCACTACTTAGCGAACTATTACATCGATCAGAATTCAATCAGATTGTTCGACGATAGTGGTAGTCTGGTCGCTGGAATCTAATTCCTCTCTCGAAGTGACTCTATTCACTCGCTAAAATTGCTCTTTCCAATGGATCAGGTGAGCACTGCTCCCAACGATCTACGGACTATGTTCTACCACGTTTAACAAGGTAAAGTCGCTCGTATCGTGTTGCATCATCATGTCATTAGCTTTGGAAGATCCGATGATTGCCGTCCCACATAAGCGACAAATACATAGATGGACTGAAATTGGAGGCAGTTTGGCGATCGAACGAGTGTCTCGACTGCTACAGAACACTCCCAATGTTTACGTCCTGGTTGCAACAAACTCGGAAAATGCAAGAAATATCGTAGATGAACTCAGTTTTTTTGGATCCAGCGTACCCATAGTTTTATTTCCAGACTGTGAGACGCTGCCCTACGACAACTTCTCGCCCCAAGCGGGGATCATTTCCCAACGTCTGAGTACATTGTCCGAATTGCACACGTTGTCTCACGGTGCCGTCGTCACTTCGATTCAATCCCTTGCCCAAAAAATTCCACCAAAGGACTACCTCGTCTCAAGAACACTAAAGATACAAGTCGGAGATCAATTCGGTGACAAAGACCGAAAAAACCTTCTAACAGATGGTGGTTACAGGCGGGTAGACAC
>JAPOXO010000040.1 GCA_026707045.1 Gammaproteobacteria bacterium
TTACATAGTTACATAATAATATACATAAACAAACAAATAATGCAGTTAAGTTCTGTTCAGCACCATCGAACGAGATCGTACGACCTACCACTTCGGGAATGCACAACTCCTTGATTTGGACTTCAATTTTGTTGGTTCGCACGTGTTCAAGATAGGCAGTTGTAGTGAGTACAACGCCTGGCGGCACGGGTAAGCCGACCTGAGTCATTCGAGCGAGAGAGAGTGCTTTTCCCCCGACGGAATCGAGGGCTAATTCCTCTTCTAGCGGCACTAGCATTTGGGGAACAGTGCTTATTTGTCTGTTGGGTCAGTTACGCCTGTACTGGCGACAACATTGAAGATAGAGCCTAGCTTTTCTCTAAAGAATTTTAGACACGGCCCCTCATTGAGGGCACAGAATTCAATCTGCCAACATGCCGTCCATATCTTCCGTGGACTACATGGAACCCTACACTCATAGCCATGAGAGTCCAAATGGGCGGTGTACAAATGCAGACACGGTAAGTGGCTAAAGGTAGCCATTCCCGAACAACAAGCAGGTGGTCAGTGTGGTCTGATCCCCGACAATATGCTATGGCATGACTATTCTTCCAATACGATTTTTCCAGAATTTCTATGCGTTTGTTATCGTCTTAATAAGCTCCGTGAAATCCTGTTCCGAGATAATCTGTATTTCGTTTCCTTCTGCAATAAGCTGTTCTGCTTTTCGATGCTTGCTGCTCTTTTTATAGCCATTCAATCTATATTCATCTTGACTGCCCACAACCGGAACTGATGTTTTCTGGGTGACAGAACTAGTCACTGTACAACCTGCGCTGGTTGCCAGAGTCGTGGCTTCAGATCTTGTCATCCGTAATGTTCCCGTAAATACGAGTGAATGGTCGCGCAGTTCTTCCACAACACCATCCAAGTCTTCATACGCTATTCCCTTATAGGTCATTTTCTCTCTAGCTCTGACTGAGTTTGGTTCTGGAACAGGTAACTTGCGAACCCATCGGTCAACGCCAAAACCCGACTCTCGACATGCAATTACGGTGATCTGCGCAGCGGCCTTTGCATCCTCAAGAGCATCGTGGTGCTTAAATTGAATCCCAAGATCGGAAGCAACATTCTTCAGACCATAGCCTCTCTGACTATATTGCGGCCAGGCTCTTCTGACGATTCTTGCACTGTCCAGCCAAGCAACCTGCAACTGCTCCAGATCGTATTTGTTCATTGCACGTTCAAATGCAACCCTGTCGAACGATGTGTGGCTGACAAGAATCTGTCCACGTAGTCTGCGCCGCAATTCTTGTCTAATCTCCGGCATCGTAGGACTCTCTCGCACATCTCTTTCTGTAATTCTGTGTATGGAGACATTCATAGGATCAAACCAATCCTCTGGATTAACTAGTGTTTGCCACGTATCGACAATCTTCCCTTCTACGACATGAACTATTCCAATCTGGCAAATCGACGATCGGTTGCTATTAGCGGTTTCAACATCTATACCATTAAAGGTCAGATTAATCTTCTTGTCTTTCATGCAAGCCTCTTTGTACTGTGCAAATCAGAGCACGTTTCAAAAGGCACGTGGAGAACGTTTCTCGGAATCTTTGAGACACCTTTCCATTGTCTCCAAGTGCTTCATTCGTTCGATCTCAGTTTTCGAAGATGTCCTGCTCGTTGTTCTTTGCATTTCTATAAGAGATACTCTGATTCAAGGGATTCATTGTTGGCTAATTGTCACGAGACCAACCCTCTCACTCCAAACGAGATCGCGTTCAGCGACGCCAAAATTCCTTCGACAAGCGTGATCATGCCACCAGGCTTTCTCATGAGACATCTCCTTGCAACCGCTTGTTTCTTGAACGAGTCTGTGCTGCTACAGAAGAAACACGCCTGTGTGGTGGCAAGTTGTTGCATTGTCTCCCGAACATTGTGCATTGGACGACTAATTCAGCTTGCCCATGCGTGTCAGTCATATGAGCGCGAAAGATGCTAACAAAGTTCATTGAATGAGAGCGGAGAGGCATTGAGATTGTTGAACCACAACTCTTCGACTGTATGGGAAGATCGAGCAAGGGCTGGCATGTTGTAACTCTTAGCCAGTCAACGTCATCTGTTGAAGAAGCCGTACTAGTTGCCCTCGTCAGGGGAGAGACTTCCATGTCAGTTCAATTTCACAGAATCCTATCAATTTGTTTGAAACTTGCTTGCGTCGCAGTTGTCATCTGCAGCGTATCCATTAGTGGGAGTTCAGACGAACCCAACACAACCGATCTAGAAGAAACACTCACAAAACCAAGCTTGGATCTTGCACTTGAAGATTGGCAATCGGAAATGTCCAGAGTAAGTGAAACTATGACCAAAATTTCCGCCAACATAGAGAAAGCGTTCGAACAAACCCAGGCTCATCTCACCAAGGTTCAAGAAGCAGCAGAGAACTTCCAAAACGTCGCATTGAGCAATGTGGCGATGCAAATAAGCTCAACCGTTAAAGACTTGTCCGAGTCGATACCTAAGTGGAGTTCAAAATGGACGTCAAGGATCGACAGGCTAGATACCGATGGAGATGGAGCGTTGACATGGGATGAAGTCTCCGCTGATTCTCAGGAGAACGATCCTCAGGTAGATTCGACCGACCCAGATGAAAGGATCTTTGTTTTTGGCTCGCAGTCGGGTAAGTCTAGTCTTGAGAGCGAGTTCGAGTATATTGATCGAAATGAAGACGGAAAAGTTGACCGGGCTGAGATTCAACAAATCGTGGGCGAACTTGAGGGTGTAAGACAAAGCATGCAAGACATGGTGAAAAACCAGCTTACACCCGAATCAGGCGACAATCTCGAAGAGTCAATCAAGTAAGCAATCGAAGCTCCTGCACACTGCTGCGATTCGCCTAGACTAGTCTAGTTCCGCCACGAAAGTACTTCTACTAGATTCAGGTTCGGAACGGCTGTGGGTCGTCGTGCATTAGAAGTCCTGTGTAGTCGACTCGCTTGGAATTTGATTCGCACTAACTCCGTCCTACTCGGGTGGTGGAGATTCGTCCGTTCAACATGAACCCCGGAACGGATGCTTCGTAAATTAATAGCAAATACAGCTCGCATGAAGCATCACTCTACCTGCCATCAGAAAAGAGTCTGTCGGAAATTGAAGAAAAATCAGGATTTGAACAATCTTTCAACACACAAGCACTTGATTTACAAATACTCCATGTTGTCCTACGTGGACGCTTTGGGTCCTTCTTGACAGATTCTCCGAATCTTCTGGGACGACACTAAGAACTCCTTTTCACAGTCGACGAAAAAATCCGGCAAGCCTATTCCACTACGATCATCGGTTCGCCAAATACGATCTCACAAAGACCACTGGGAAGTGTGTTGTAACACCACGGAACTAAAGTCACTTCTGAGTACACGAAGAGTACTGCAATCGTCAATACGACGAGTCCTACTCCTATTCGTCTGAAGATTTTTTTCGTTGTGCTAGGTGGGTTCTTGTCTTCCGGGGCAGATGTTGGATACCTCATGCGGTCTTATTTCAGCTAGAGAAAAGACACGCATTCTAAAGGAGAAAGTGAGTTGGAAGACATCTATGAGGCGTGCCCGTAGGTAGAGAATCTTCACTTGGAATCCAACCACAGCAACTGCGCCTCGCTGTGCACTTTGTCTTGCAACGGTATACCCTCGGAATTGCGGTTTACATGTTAGGTCGACAAGAATTGCCGAAAACGGATGTCTAAAGCAAGCACATTCACGACGAATACATGACATCCAGCGACTGCCGACGGAATTACCAAATTACACCGGCGAATGGACTCATACCTCTGCACTCATTTGATCGTCTGTACCCTCCGTATGGTATTGATAGGACAACCAATTCCTTGGTACTCCAGACAATCAATCAGAATCGAATCCCGAGGCGTGCGGCCAGACAGACACCATGCGTTTGTGCATCCATTTTGACCTCTTGTTGATTGCTTTTTCGTCCCAAACCTCAGGTCCCTGATTGACCAACCGTTTATTCAAGAATAGGACACTGTGATCGGCTAGGGTCTCCCTCTTTCTGATCCAAGGAGCGTTAGATAAAGAAGAGTTGAGACGGCCATTGACCAGTGTCAAATTTCCTATAGTATGAATCGTCTGATCATGAGCAGCGACTGCGTCCTCATCCTCATCTAATTCTTCAGAGAGAGGCCAGTTCGAATGCCATGACTGCGGCATGATGTGCTCAATATTGAGATTTTCCGGAACTTCCGCTGTCTCAGCCATGTTGGTTCGGAGTTCTGATTCAATCCCCTCGAGCACCATTCTAAACCTTCCACGTGTTAGGTATTGATACAGTGGCGCTTCGACAAATCGCTCTCTTAGCTCGTTGTTTCCAGGCCACAATGCTGCTTGTGATGTCTGTTCGGCGAGATAGGAAACCACTGTGCCGTCCTTACATTCGGTTGATGTTTCTGAAAGCTTCCGAATCAGTCCAACAAACAGTTCTCCATAGCTCCTTGCACTATACCCGCACACAACCCTCCGAACCAAGAAGCTTTCGATTGCAGAAAGACATTTCGCTAGTTGTAAAGACGGCAATTCTTCAGACAATAGCCACAACACCAACGGAGTTACGACACCGGCATTCATTACATTGCGCCGCTTTAGGAACTGAATGATGTCAGTTCGTCGCAATTCTTCCACGTCTCTATAAATGGCACCCAATTCCCGGAGGTCCCTTGCGATATCCAATATCGTTGAACCAGTGGTTGTATTGGAGTCGGCATACTTTTCAAACGCCCTAAACTCGTCATATGGCTTCATTTCTGACCGATTCCGGAGTGTTAGCCAATGATTGAGGAACACATCGATTCGCGGCCTCCGCTGAAGCCCTCGTCCGATTTCTTGTGACCACCAGTCATCCTGATCGAACGGCCAAATACGGATTGCTTCCTTGTTTGCTTCGACTTCGTCATCGTCAATCCCAATTTTGGCATCATGAAAGACTTTGTTTTTGACGATGTCTGATTGAAGCAAAGGTGATCCGCGAGCATTTAAAGTCTCGAAAATCACATGTGGATCATCTGTGTCGTCAAGATCGATGACCACTAACTCCAAATGACGGCTCACAGTCGCCTCAAGAGCGTCTGCAGCTCTGACTTTCAAATCTGAATCTTGATCAAACTGCTCGAGCCACTGCTCAGTCTGGTTAGTGAAATAGTCACGGGCCTGAACAACACGTGAACGCAAGAATCTGCCACTGACACAGTCATATTGTGACCCTCTGTCCACATCAACACAGAGTAGAACGCCAATCCGTCTCAATTACAGAGGTATTATACCTATTAATTTAATGCAGTAATGCCCTATCTACTCACTTCCCTTTACAAACACCAAATAGGCCTGGCAGGACTGGTCTAAATGTGGGTGAGAAGGCGAGGCAGTTCAGTTTTCCATTCACTCATGAGAATAAGTGCACACCGAATGACTGCACCGTTCGGTTGTACAAGCTCGATTTTTCCTGCAGGATTGCACTCATTCCATGAAAAGTTCTGGGAGAGGAATGTCAAAAGGTTTTTCTTATAAGATGTGTCGATGGAATTGCTCAAATAGTCACCTTTGGTCTCAATTACAGTAATTCGCTCAACCCCAGCTTTGGTCCGAATTGAAAAAATAAAGTCTGGATATATCTTGTTTTGTCTCCATCCTTGAATACCGTAATGTGAACCTACTGCGTTCCGGTGCCACCAGGAGAGAGCTTTTTCCTCATCCAAGTAAACTGCAATTTCGCGCTCATCTGCATTAAGATCATTTTCGTAGACTGAGGCGAATAGACTCTTTTCGATTGACCGACCCTGTGAATTGGCCAAGATCGCGGCATCTTCAGGTTGAATTGTCTCATGCTTGTGGGGCATGACCCAGTTTTCTCCGTCTGTTCTCAATCTAAACTGAATGGTTTGGTTCTCCACTCCCTTGCGGAACACCATCTCGGCGCGACGGTCTCGTTCCGCAATCAGCCCACGGCGAAGCTCATCAATAATCAATCGTGATAATCCGCCCACCATTTTTTCGGTGAAGCCTCGGCTATAAAGTCGACTAGAAAGTTTTTCGACTAACTCTCTACCGACAAACGGGTTGGGGACTATGTCTTGTAGTATGCGAGTTGTATGAGCGGCGTCAAACGACAATTCTTCCTCACTCCCTCCCGCATCTTCTTGTTCGTACCACTCACTACCTTGTTCCGACAATTTGATTCTTTGAAGTTGGTTATTGGCCTCTTGTGCGTTTAACGGCAACTGGTCTGCAATGCTGCGCGGATCAAAGTCATGCCAGTTGATGTGAGCTAATACGTCGGTTTGATAGTCTAATTCACGAATTTCCTTTTCGTTCACATACAGAACTCTGGGTAGATTGATGTCGGAATCCGCAAATTCGGGACGACGCGGATTTGAACGTAAGACATGTCGCACAAAATTCTTGTCTTCGATCGATATTTTTAGCTCGAGGTCTCCCAAGCCGTCCCGCTCCAATCCACTCTTTATAGCTCGGGCAACGAGATGAGTTTCTGTGTGGTGTGTAATGACGTAGCATTCATCAAGTCTTGGATTGCCAGTCCTTTGAGCATCGGGCTGTCGAAGTATTCGACCTATTAGCTGGGTGAGAGCGTTTTGATTTCTGCTCGCCGCAAGTGAACACAATACATACGCAAAAGGACAATCCCAACCTTCTTGAAGCGCTTGCTTAGTGATAATTACCCGAACTCGGTTAATCGGAGAGAGCAGATCTTGATTTTCTGGTTGATTTAAGTCATTTCTTTCTGCAGTCTTGGTCGCAATTTCTGCTTCGTCAAACCCCATTTTAACCAACCAATCCCTAACGTCATCAGAATGAATGAATTCATTATCGCGATGGTCCTTTCCAGTTCGTTCAACTTGGATAATCAAGATTGGTCGGATATAACGATTGGTGTTTGCATGCAGTGTTTCAGCTTCGCGATTCAGCTCTTCAAGTGTTTCGAGAGCAGCGTTGAGAGTGGCTTGCCAATCTGTACCCTGGCGTGGATTTAAATTAATTGGCATCTTGATCATGCCCTCTTTATCGAGTTCTCGACCAGACACTTCTAGGAGCACATTTGCAAATCGTTGTCGACTTGTAGGGTTTCCGTTGTTTGGTTTCTTGGATTTTGAATCCTTGGGGGTCGCAGTTAATTCCAATACAAAAGATGGATTGAATCCATACAAAGTTTCAACTGCCAAGTCTGACATTGCTCGGTGTCCTTCATCCACGACAACTATTGGACGAACCCTTCGAAGTGCGTTGCCCAACGAATCTTTGATGATAGGGAAATCTCCTTGATAGTGATCTAAGTTTGGAATCTGTTCAAGTATCCTCTTATGCGATTGTTGGTTTCCTTCTGAAGGAAAGAATCCATGAATATTGCCACGATCCTGAAAGATCCTGAGCGATTCTTTAGTTTCCTGATTGGCCGATTGAAGCATGACCAGCATCACACATAAATTCTCGTTCAAGTCGTTGAATTTCAAGGAGTCGTTTTTTTCAAGAATTTGTACATTGCCACAGGCAGCAAGATCTAGCTCTTGTCGATACGGATGTCGACGATCATGGAGGCACTTGAGTGTTTGTGTATATATTGCCTCACTAGGTACGATCCACAGCACAAGTCCAAAGTTTTTCCTGCAGTATTGGTCCATTACTCGAGATATCCCTTTGATTGCAAGCCATGTTTTGCCTCCAGCGGTAGGGACTTTGAAAACTACGTTTGGAACTGGTCTGCCACATCCGTCAGTGCGTGGGGAATACGGAATGGAGCCCCGCGAGATTGGAAGCATCTTCTTGTTCCTAATAGAATTCCACGTTTTGTGACAAAAGTCGCTTGTTGGTATTGGTACGTTTGGGTTTTCACGTCGAAGCAGTTCGACCTGTTCATATCCCCTTTTGTAGACTATTAGCTCACTTATGTAGTCGTCCAGTGTTTTTAAAACACGATCCTGATACTCGAGTGGACGAAACATAGTTAATTCTTGGAGAATCCAAAGAGAGAAAATGGAAGCGGAACGTACTCCACAGGGATTTCTCGCTCTGACAGTAAGCGCCGGTTTACAAATAACGCTGCCGCAATTACAACGTGCTGAGACTTAGGTGCAAAATTTGCAAACTCTTCAGCACGCTCAAGTGTCAATGCAGCATCAGAAGTCTTCAGCCATTTAAGGTCAGGTCTGTAAAGTAACCATACATGCTTATTGTTTGCTTTTCCCAAGTAAAAATCATCCTCTCGTACGCATTCTGGATTAAGAGAAGTGTTTGTTGTCATGTGGAATAGAGGGGCTCCAATGCTCACATAACTCGGCAAGGATTTACCGCAGAGTAAATTATCTAACTCTAGAGGTTCGCCGAGAGAACAAAACGTAAACCTCTTGTTTGACTTACGCTGAACCTGTCTATTGTTAACAGGCGACTCGGATTGAATCACTCTTCGAACACGCTCCGCAGTGTGTGAGTCTGCATTTGCGAGTCCATCACCTTCGTCCATTTGTATCAAAATGAAACGACGGTTCCCGCCGTCTCGTTCATTCGCCATCATTACGGCGTGCCCCAAAGTTCCTGAACCAGCAAAACTGTCCAGAATCAGATCGTTTTCTTGAGTTGTCCACAAAACTAAGTCCGATATAAATTGATGTGGTTTCGGATTGTCAAAATCAATTCCAATGTTCGCAAGAAAGTTATCATCGCTTCCACCAAATCCAACAATCGATGGTACGTTCTCGATTCTGTTTTCGCTGAGCAAGTACTTTCTACGAGGTTGACTGTTCTCGTCTAAACCGAACACTATTTCACCCTGTCGTACACGTTGCTGCGGTTCATGAACGAGAGGGTCCGACCCGAGCAATTCTTCAATAGTTTCAGGAGGGTATCTCCAGCCTCGTGAAGGTACCCGGCAGTCCTTGCCTGTGACCGGATGCTTTATTGGCTTGAAGTACTCAGCCGGAGCAGGTTTCTTATTGGGCCATCCCATGTGAACGAGCTGATAGACCTCACCGTCTTTGTCGAGCAATTTGTATGCTCGTTCTCCGTTGGTCAAGTGGTCTTGCACGGCAATCCACTCTGCAAAGTCAGTTGATGCAGCTTCAGCGTCATATGTATATGAGTAGTCCGAAGGGTCAAGATTGAGCGAGTATTTCTTGATCAGATCGTCGAGATCTTTCGGGACTACAACATTTCCAATCTTAGAATGAAATCTCGCTCCCGCCTCACACATTAGATCAACGTTGGATTTTCTACGTTTTAGTTGGTGTCTGTTCAGTGTTTTCGAGCGACACTTGGCTGCAACAATTATGAACTCATGCTGATAAGAGATGCCTCGTGCGTCTCCTTTCGGATTCTTCTTGTCCCAAACAATGTGTCCAAGTAGGTTCTTGTATTCTGGTTGTACAGGATCTTGTCCGAAAATCTCGTCAATCATGGAGATTGCTCGATCCAGTTCGTTTTCGTCTATATGCATCAGGAAAATGCCGTCGCTGGCCAACAGTTCGTGAAGCAAGCGTAGTCGTGGCCACATCATGGAACACCACTTGTCGTGCCGAAGACCGTCTTCAATACCAATGGGATTTGAACTTAGCCATGTACTAATCATCGGTGAATTCACATTGTCGTTGTAACACCAGTTCTCTTTTCCGGTGTTGTACGGTGGATCAATGAAAATGCAATCGACTTTGCCAGCGTAGAGTGGCATCAGCGACTTTAGTGCAAGGAGATTGTCTCCATCGATAATCAGGTTGCCATCCAGTGATGGATCTCCAATACTCTTGTCTGCATGTACTACCAGTGGGCTAAACGGGACTGACAAATGATGGTTGTATACAAATTCTTTGCCCTTGAAGATAATTTCAGTCATGGATTGTCTCCTCTCTCAGTGGGTTACTGAATATGTCAAACGCTCAGGAGGGACTGCGCACGTTTTAGGGGACAGTTTTTGCTTAGCGATTTCTCTTATTTCCGACTTCATTTTCAGTTCGTCTCCTTCATCTGTGCGATTTGCTCCAGCTCGCCTCGTACCAGGGGTGCTCTGCGCAGCGGATTGTAGATCCTCAGGAAGTAGGCGTCGACCTTCTCGGCAGCCTCCTTCCTGCTGGTGAACCGGCATCTGTGAATCAGTTCCCTCACGAAGTGTTGGTCGTCATCCAATACTACTCGTATCCTTCACTTAGTGTCCATCAGTAACTGATTACATCTTCTTGTGATGCGTTCTAGTCCGCACTTTGATTCTTAGGGATCGTAGATCTTGCGCGCTTGGGAAGGTATACGGCATCCATGACTGCACCTATTTCGTCGAGTGAGGGGTCCAATACGCTTTCAAGTTTTTCCAAGCAATTAATGCAAAGAAATGCCATCGCGATGTTGCCGATGGCGACTCCAGGATCTCCCCGTTCGATTCTCTGAACGGTACCAAGCGAAACACCCATCTTCATCGCCATGTCTTTTTGCGACAGTCGCCGCCGCAATCGTGCTGTTTTGAATGAACTACCGATTCGAGCCACGGCTCGCGAAACGGCTGGTGTTACTTGCTTCACGTCTGCTCCGATAACCACTTAATG
>JAPOXO010000138.1 GCA_026707045.1 Gammaproteobacteria bacterium
CGGGGGAAATTTCAGGGTATCCTGGGCGCCGTGTACGCGCTGGCAACCGTAGTGGCCCAATACTCAAGAGTTGCTCTCGTTCCGACCGTAGCGCTTGTCGACTTAGCTCCGTATAGCTCGTGACACTCCAAACGTTGACGGACTTTCCCATTGATCGAAGATTTCCCGCCGCATCGAGCACTTCGACCATGATGGCTCCACTGCCCAACAGGTTGACTTCAGAGTCGGGAGTGTATTCATAGGGATACATGCCTCTCACAATTCCTTCTTCTACGTTGTCCGGCATGGACGGCATGGGGTAATTTTGATTGGTTACCGTGAGGTAATAGAAAACATCATCCTTTTTTGAATACATTCGGTCTATGCCATCACGAACGATTACTGCGATTTCGTAGGCAAACGCGGGGTCGTAGCTCACCAAATTGGGAACTGTTGTCGCAAGAACGTGAGAATGACCGTCTTGGTGCTGCACACCCTCACCATTGAGAGTTGTGCGTCCGGACGTTCCACCAAGAAGGAAACCCTTGCACATCATGTCGCCGCACGCCCATACCAAGTCACCAACTCTTTGAAAACCGAAAATGGAATAGAAAATGTAGAACGGAATCATGGGCAGTCCATGATTGGCGTAAGCGGTTCCCGCTGCGAGGAACGAGGCCATAGCGCCTGCTTCGCAAATTCCTTCCTGCAAAATCTGTCCGTCCTCAGCTTCGCGATACGGGGCTATGGTGCCCGCGTCTACTGGTTGATAGACCTGGCCTGCCGGGGAATAGATGCCGGCTTGGGGGAACAACCCATCCATACCAAACGTCCGCGCTTCATCGGGCACGATCGGTACTACATACCTTCCTATCTCCTTATGTCGAAGCAGACGTTGCAACATGCGAACGACCGACATGGTCGTGGAAACCGACCGATCACCCGTACCTTGAACCATGTCACGGAAAAAATCTAAATCCGGTGCTGTCAATGCAGAACATTGAACATGCCGGGATGGTATCGGACCTCCGAGCCGCTCGCGGCACCGGTTCAAATACCGAATTTCCGGACTATCCTCGGGAGGCATATAGAAGTCAGCTCTTTCTATGGCATCTGGATCCAGCGGAATATCGAATCTCTCGGCCAAGTCCAGCCGTTCGTCCGCCGTCAAGTGCTTTTTCTGGTGAACAGTGTTGCGTCCTGCAACGGAAGGACCAAGACCATCGCCTTTCACTGTTTTCGCAAGTATTACGCATGGTTTTCCTTCGACACTCATAGCGTGGTGATACGCCGCATACAGCTTTCTGTGATCGTGTCCACCCCGCTTGATCGTGCGAATTTCCTCATCAGAAAGAGTCTTCATGAGTTCAATGAGCTGTGGAGAATTCTCTACCCAGTGCTCACGCACCGCGTTGCCCGGAGATACCGTGTACATCTGGTAATCGCCGTCTACTGCCTGCTCCATTCGAGCTCGCAAAATACCCTCTATATCGCGTTCCAAGATTGGATCCCAGCCACCGCCCCAGATAACTTTTAGGACGTGCCAATCGGCTCCCCGAAATGTACGTTCCAGCTCTTGGATAATCTTGCCGTTCCCGCGTACTGGACCATCCAATCGTTGGAGATTGCAGTTAATAACTAGAACTAGATTGTCCAGTTGCTCACGCGAAGCCATGTTGATCGTGCCCAGAACCTCTGGTTCGTCAGACTCGCCATCCCCAATGAAAAGCCAAATCTTGCCACCGTTCTTTGGTTTCAATCCTCGGTGCTCGAGATACTTTGCAAAACGCGCTTGATAGATCGCACAGGGAGTGGAGAGTCCCATGCTTGCAGTTGGCATTTGCCAGAATTGCGGCATGCGTCTTGGGTGCGGATACGAAGGCAAGCCCCCGCTTTCGCCTAATTCACGTCGAAAATTTTTGAGCCGATCAGTCGGAATGCGCCCTTCCAGCCAGGCACGGGCATAAACGCCAGGTGCAGCGTGAGCTTGAAAATGCACTTGGTCTCCACCATACTTTTCAGTGGGTGCACGAAAAAAGTGGTTGAATCCCACTTCCATCATGGTTGAGGCCGAAGTATAGGTTGCGATATGTCCTCCGACACCCGATCCACTGTCGTAAGCCTGCAAAACCATAGCTACTGCATTCCATCGGATTATGTTTTCAATGCGATTTTCGAGTTCTATGTCCCCGGGATAGGCAGGCTCCGCTCGAAGCGGGATTGTGTTGGTATACGGCGTGTTGAGAGCTCTATCATCCAGCTGAACACCACGGCGAGACAGTTCCGTCTGAAGGCGACCCAGCAGCGTCTTGACACCTACTTCCCCGTGCTCTTTTAGTACGGATTCCAGGGCTTCTAGCCATTCGCGTTGTTCGCTTTCCCACTCAGAATGGGGCGGGTTGATGTAAGTGGCCATTTATCGGAGCGTCATTGTCGAGTCGTAGACAACATCTGTTTTTCCAGGAACGCACGAGCATACATGGCGAAGCCTTGGGAGTCGTGCTTTCGTCAGTAGAATTCCAATTTGATTATTCCATATTCTTTGGTGTCTCGGTCAACGTTTCCACGAATCTAGGATGACCGACAGAGATAGTCATTTGGTGTCTAAGTCCAGTACCCGTTCCCTTGTATTTATTTTTTAACAATATATAATATTAGTAAATTGGACCGCCGACTTATGGCATATTTGAGCCAAATACATCGTTAAAGGAGACGATTGAACAACTTGGAGAAACAGAATGGAAGACTCAAAACATCGCAAAATCCAGAAACGCATCAGAATTGAGGTTGAGGGAGACTCAGAGTTCGCCCTCGCAACGCCAAAAGACTTGAGAGATCTCGAAGACCGGATCATAGAGAGACTCGATAAGCGATTTGAGAAAATTGGGGCCCAATTGACCTCGATCAGCGCCAAGTGTGACAAGTGCTGTCCCGTTTAGGAGTTCGATCTTCTCTAGTTGCTTGTGAGGACCGATCTCTATCCAACGATTGGTTCACAACTGGTTGACAGCATATCTCTGGATGTAACTAATTTAAACTCACGTGTCTCTTAGCTGCGCCGATTGCAAAGAGGCTCTTTCCATGAATTAAAGAGTTCATTCGAGGCGTTTAGAAGCCATATCTAGTCCGAAATGACCTTGTAAAATCTGTTCGACCAACAGTTTCAGGGAGACTTGCAAGCTCACATTGCAGACAAGCCCGCCATGTCCTTAGCTAGCCGGGTTTGTCTTCCCACGAAGTTGTGTTGCACGAATAATTGCAGGAATGATGAATCCAAAAGCGACATGAAGAAAATCCGATTACACAGAATGATTGCCCTCTTTTGGATCTTAGCTCCATTGTTGTTGGTGGGTTGCAGCGGCAATCGATCGGATCAGGGCGAGAGTGCGATACAGCAAACACCCGATCAAGAAGAGGTCAGCCGCGCCACGTCCACAGTGGATGGCGCACGCATCGCAAATGCAGATTCTGAACCACAGAACTGGTTGTCACATGGCAGAACCTACGATGAACAACGATTCTCTCCACTCGACACCATTAATCAGGAAAACATCGATCAATTAAGCCTAGCATGGTGGAGGAACACTGGTTCAAAACGAGGACTTGAAGCAACGCCGATCGTTGTGGATGGCTACATGTTCACAACCGGTGCCTGGAGCACCGTCCATGCTTACGATGCTAAAACCGGTGAGTCGCTATGGGACTACGACCCCAGAGTTCCCAAGTCCTGGGGCCAATATGCATGTTGTGACGTAGTCAACCGAGGAGTTGCCGTTTGGAAAGGGCGCGTTTATGTTGGAACGCTAGACGGTCGATTGGTGGCACTCAACGCTGCCACCGGAGAACTCGATTGGGAAGTATTGACTGTTGATCAAGAACGCCCCTACACGATTACGGGTGCCCCTCGAATCGTCAAGGATATGGTGATTATTGGCAATGGAGGCGCAGAGCTAGGAGTTCGGGGCTACATCACAGCCTATGATTCTGAAACCGGCGAGCAAGAATGGCGCTTTTACACGGTGCCAGGAGATCCATCAGAACCCTTCGAGTCTCGGGAGATGGAGTTAGCCGCCGAAACTTGGAACGGCGAATGGTGGAAGATCGGAGGAGGCGGAACGGTTTGGGACTCTATGGCGTACGACCCTGAACTGAATATGTTGTACATCGGCGTAGGAAATGGTTCGCCGTGGAATCGGTATATTCGCAGCCCTGGAGGGGGAGACAATCTCTATCTGTCATCCATTCTTGCAATCAACCCCGATCGCGGATCGCTGATTTGGCACTACCAGACCACTCCTGGGGACACTTGGGACTATACCGCCACACAGCACATCATTTTGGCTGACATGGAAATTGACGGTGCCTTGAGAAAAGTGCTGGTCCAAGCTCCCAAAAACGGTTTCTTTTACGTTATTGACCGTACAGACGGAAAGTTCATATCGGCTGAGGCGTATGTAACCGTCACATGGGCTTCGCACGTCGATCCAGATTCAGGAAGACCGGTGATGACTGAAGAGGGTCAGTATGCAAACGAGCCCCGAACGGTATCTCCAGGACCACTTGGAGGTCACAACTGGCATCCAATGACCTATAGTCCCACCACCGGCTTGGTCTACATACCTGCAATGGACATGGGATTTACCTATGGTCAGGATGCAGCTTTCGAATATGAACCGGGTCGATGGAATCTTGGTACTGGCGGGAGACCTGACAGTCCGCCCGACCCGCCTACGATGGACCAATTGGTTGAAGGATTTCGTTCAATTCGAGCACATCTGCTCGCATGGGATCCCATTGAGCAGAGGGAAGCTTGGCGCGTGGATCACGCAAGCACATGGAACGGAGGATTGCTGTCGACTGCTGGAGGTCTGGTATTTCAGGGTCGAAGCGACGGCATGTTCGCTGCCTATTCGGCAGACGACGGTGAATTGCTTTGGGAGACTGAAGCTTACACAGGGATTATCGCCGCTCCAGTTTCGTATGAAGTAGACGGAGAGCAATATATAGCTGTCGTGGCTGGATGGGGAGGTGCCTTTGCCACTACATCGGGAGTTCCTCGTCATAAAGGCAATGTCTTGGAGGAAGGGAGAGTCTTGGTGTACAAGCTCAACGGCGATGCCGAAATGCCCCCACCTGAGATCACCTACTTAAACATTCCAGTACCACCAGATATCGATGGAACAGCGGAACAAATCGAGAACGGAAGATATCTATATGGTAAATATTGTTCCACTTGTCATGGAGCGGGAGTAACTAGTAGCAGCCAAATACCCGATCTAAAGTACCTGCCATCGGCAACCCACTCCAGATGGAACGCCGTGACGTTGAACGGAATTATGCGCGGCGTAGGAATGCCAGGATTTTCGGATGTTATTTCCGAAACAGATTCAGAAGACATACAGAGATACGTCATTGCTGTTACGAAGCAATCCATCGCCTTTTGCGAATCCAATTATCCAGAGCAATATCCCGAGCTTTTTGGTACTTCGTGCACCTTGCCCGTTATCGAGGAGACCGAGTGACGATATAGGAAATACGGTTGTTCGACACAAGCAATTTGCTTTCCATTTTTCGCGTTTGGGTCTGCGAGTTATGGACCTAAATCCGGTTGAGAACAATCAACTGACACAGTATTGTTGTCTGGCCATATTGACAGCTCTATTCGCACTTGAGTCAAGTGCCCAGTCGGTGACGCTTTCAATTGATGCCGACACGATAGAAGAACATGATCGTAGTTACGCGACTATAACTGCGTCCATCGGAGAAGCGCAGTCTGCCAACCTGTTCATTCCCCTCGCCACAGCTGGCTCCGCAACTCTAGGAGCAGACTACGACTTGGCCGACATCACGATTAAGTCTGGAGAAACTTCAGGTACGACAAAGTTTGTTCCCATCAGAGACTGGGATCAAGAAGGTACGGAGAGTGCCCAGATATCGGTCGACACGGATTCGAACTCAGATCTTTCTCAAGATGGCGAAGATGCGTCGATAGCGATTGAGGACAGCTTTCAACAAGGGTCGGACAATTCGGAGCCTGAAACCGGTTCGGATCTGTTTCCATATATAGAGACACAAGGTGAGGAGACTGAAGTCATTGTGACTGTTCGAGTCTTTAACCTCGGCTCTGAGGCCTCGGACCCCGCGACTTTGGTCATAAGACTGTTTGAACACGACAACATAGTTGCTGGTGGTGAAGTCTTGCGTGTTGATGTGTCATTGCCGTCGATCGACCTCTATCCAAGTAGCTACGTGTACGAATGGGACATTACTCTCGATGAGTTGGATGCGGATACAACATTTGTGGGAATCGTCAATCTCGTTACGTCTGCGGGCAGCAACGAGCTGAACGAAGACAACAACATAGGTGCATTCGGATTTGCCATTGACGACACCCAATTGCCGGTAGTCACTTGTGAATCCCCGTCTCGCAGAAGTTTTCCGGGTCAGACAGATCCTTTGTTTGAACACCAGTGGCACCTAAACAATACTGGACAAGATTCGTTTTCTGCGACAGAGGGAGAAGCTGATGCAGATATGCGAATGATGGAGACGATTGAAATAGGCTACGGTGGCGAAGAGGTCGTTGTCGCGATCGTAGACGAAGGACTCGAAATTTGCCATCCTGATCTGAGCGACAACGTCGATTTGGAAGAGTCTGTCAATTTTTTGGCTAACTCGAGTTCCGACGCTTACTGGTACGGAGCGGACCCTAACGACCCTTTCAATCCGGATACCACGGGCGATCATGGAACGACCATTGCTGGAGCCGTTGGAGCTATGTCTGACAACGGACTTGGAGGACGTGGTGTTGCTTCAAAAGCTACGCTTCGCGGTTTTAACCTGCTGAAAGATCAAACTACGGCAAACTTGATAACTTCTTTCGGTGGCGGAGTCGCATCAGAAAACGATGTTGACATCGTCAACATGAGCTTCGGTTCGATATTTCGGAGCGAGTACAACTTCGGCGTGTACGATCTGTTCGGGTGGTTCACCCGCTGGGTGCGTGAAGAGAAAGGGTCTTTGTTTGTCAAGGCGGCTGGGAACAGTTTCAGCTCTTGTGGAGCTCTGCTCCACGAAATCCACTTGGAGATCGGTTGCTCTAGCGCCACATCCGACTACTCAAACAACCTCCCGTTCGTCATGGTTGTAGGCGCCTTCAATGCTCAGGACAGGAGATCAAGTTACTCAAGTGTAGGAAGCAATCTTTGGATTACGGCTCCGGCTGGTCAAGATGGTCTACGATCTGCCGCGTTGATTTCCACGGATCAATTCGGACACGATCGGGGTTACGGGCTGTTGGCGGGATCTTATGAACCACTGGCACAAGATCCGTCCGCAAATCCAAATGGGGACGACACTGCTCTTCTGTCGGGCACATCGGCTGCTGCGGCAGTGATGTCTGGTGCGGTGGCAATACTGCTGGAAGTGGAACCAGAACTTACGTTTCGTGATGTGAAGCACATATTTGCGAAAACTGCTCGGACAATCCAGACTGAGTTGCCTCGAGTTCGTGTAGCGGTGGGAAACACGCCGTTCATCCTGCAACACGGATGGACTACCAACGGGGCTGGCTACAGTTTTCACAATTGGTTTGGTTTTGGCGGAGTTGACGTCGACGCCGCTGTAGAAATGGCAGAAGACTACGATCTGGAGAGCTTGGGTCTCTTTGCGGTGACCGAATGGATGGGGAACTTTCGTGTTCCGATAGACGGAGACGATACCTTCGAAATCCCGGATGGAGACGGAGCTGGACTTGTTGACACATTGGATATTTCGCTTCCGTTGGATTATGAGTATTGCGGAGAGGAATCTAACGAGAGGCACTGCATAGAGGAGGGGGCTTTGGATGCTGTTACTAATCCTGACGATCCAGATGGTTCGTTGGTTGAAGTCGCTGTTCACATTGAAGGTGTGCAACTCCGGCTTGTAGGCGATCATCCCAATATGAGCGACTTGTCCATCGAGTTGACCTCTCCTAGCGGGACGCAAAGTATTGTGAATCCGATCTTTAACAATCCTCATGCTCGTTCAATAGACGACACCGAAGAGTTTCACTTTTTGTCCAACGCTTTCTATGGGGAAAAACCGGAGGGTATATGGGAACTGAAGGTGGTAGATGCTATTGAGGGCGATGTCGGGCAGCTAATCACCTGGCACTTGAAGTTTTTCGTGGGTCAGCACATGGACGACCAAAACGAAGACTCAACTCAGCTGTAACGAGACCTTGTTTAAGCGAGTCCCTCATCGACTGCAATGGTTCCTAGTAGCTCGGTGGAACGCCCATAAATTAGACTGTTTTCCAGTGACATCAACTGTTCACACACACAATGAACAATTGGTGTCGCCTTAAATTCCCGATAAGACAATTTCCGTGACAACTCCAATCCGACTCTTCGCAGAGTTCATAGGGACTTTGTTTCTTCTAATCGCTGTAGTGGGTTCCGGAATCATGGGAGAACAATTGGCGGGAGGGAATACAGCCATCGCCCTCTTGGCAAATACCCTCGCCACTGGAGCAATTCTTGCAGTCCTGATCGTTGTCTTAGCTCCGTTGTCGGGCGCACATTTCAATCCGGCAGTAACGATCGTTTTCCTTCTCAGAAGGGAAATCTCAGCGTTGATGGCAATTGCGTACATTGGGGTTCAAATCGTAGGAGGAGTTTGCGGAACTTGGGTCGCGCACGTGATGTTCGAATTGGAAATAGTTCAGATAGCGCAAATCTCGAGAAGTGGACCATCGCAAGCTCTAGCGGAGGTTGTAGCCACTTTTGGCTTGGTTGCGACCATCTTGGGATGTCTGCGCCGGAAACCCGAATGGGTCGGTCCTCTGGTTGGGCTGTACATTTCGGCTGCCTATTGGTTTACCGCGTCGACTTCATTTGCAAATCCTGCGGTGACAGTCGCTCGGAGTTTCACTGATACGTTTTCTGGTATCTCTCCCGTTGATGCGCCGGTTTTCATCCTGGCACAATTCCTTGGCGCAACTCTCTGTTGGTTTTTGTTCCTTTGGTTAGCCAAGTCCGAGTCAAATCCAAAACCACAATAGTTTCAAGCACTAATATGTGGTGCGGGAATCAACGGAATTAACGCACAGGAGTTCTATATGTCAACTCAAACTAATGGAAATCCTTCTATGCCGCTTGATGTTCGTCTGGGAACAACAGACGCTAAAGATGTCGCTCACAAGCTGAGATGGGGAATT
The DNA here is from genome assembly GCA_026707045.1 of Gammaproteobacteria bacterium. Lineage (GTDB taxonomy): Bacteria > Pseudomonadota > Gammaproteobacteria > Pseudomonadales > Azotimanducaceae > Bin55. The sequence goes on from JAPOXO010000138.1 coordinate 9,182, forward strand.
CTAGGAGCTGGAAATATATCATCGCAGTGGGTCTTGTGCCTGCGAGCCTGTCCTGGGGCTGAAGTCACCTCCGTTGCAGCTCGGGATCTTGAGCGTGCGCAAGAATTTGCATCGAGACTCGGAGTCGAGCATGCGTATGGCAGTTACGAAGAAATGGCGAATGCGCCGGATGTCGACATCGTATATGTGGGAACTATTACCCGACTGCACAAAGAGCACAGTCTGCTCTGCATTGCAGCTGGAAAGCACGTGTTGTGCGAAAAACCTCTGGCGGAAAACGCAAGCGATGCTCGAGAGATGTATGCTGCAGCCGAGGAGCGAGGAGTCATGCTGCAGGACGGAATGTGGACGAGGTTCTTTCCCGCTGTCGAGCACGCTCGTTATGCAGTGGAGTCAGGATTGATTGGAGATGCAGTGCTGGTTCAGGCGGATTTTTTCGATCCCATCTACACCATACAAGCTGTGCCTTTGGCATTTGGAAAAGACTCGCAGCCGAGCAAGATCACTGCTTCGGGCAGGCGATCAGGCGCAGCCATCGTGGAGTACGACGAGGGAAAATGTGCAGTTCTTACGTTTCCGCCGTTCAACTGTGAACTTGCGGAAGTCACAGAAATCATTGGAACGAAGGGCAGACTGACTCTAGGTCAACCCGGGCATTGCCCAACAGACTTGACTATCCGAATACCACCGGAAAATGGCGTGCCGTCGCGCTATAGGACCAACGGAGCCCCCGCTACGGTTCAGCACCATGTATATCCCTTGCCTTGGGGCGTATCTATCCCTCGGCCGTTTCCAAACCAACATGGGTTCTTGTATCAAGCCGAAGCTGTACACCGATGCTTGGCGGCGGGACTCAGAGTCTGTCCGCAGTACGACAGGACTGATTCGCTGCATGCCATGGAACTACTCACAGAAATCTCACGGCAGCGATACCGGTAAGCGGCTTAATAGTTTGGGTTGAACATGGAACCCAGTCCTTCCGCTGGATCTCCCAATTGATGGCTTCGATTGGGAGCTCTAGCAAGCTCCCAAAGAGTTAGCTCAGAAACGTTGTCAATAAGGTGCCGAGTATTCTTTGTGAATCGTGTTGCTCAGCCGACTCACCGTGCTATTCGCCGATTCGGTCTGTTTGCCTATCATCATGGGAAGCGTCTATAGACTCCTCGGGTCTTGAACAACAACGCCATTCTGCCGAATTGCGGCACGAATCATGTCTTGGACGGTCATTTCGTCAACTTCACCTAGGTTTGGTGATGCGTACTCCAAATAGCGTTTCAACATCTTGTGCCCCAGTTCGTAGGTGAACTCAAAGCGTTGAATCAAACCGTCTCGGATCTGGTCATCATTCTCATCAAGTTTATAACGCGCGATACCCTCCTCAAGTCGACTGATGGCACGTTCGAATGGTGAAATATCAGGCTTATCGCTGGTCACTTTTTGTCGTTCACGAACTGAAAGTGGTGGTGACCAAGTGCTTTCTACACATCCGACTCTGCCACCGCGGACGGTTTATGCATTTGGTTCATTAGGCGACGCACGGAATCTCCTCTGTGATTTCTTACCTCGTCCAGTCTGACAAAACAATGGAAATCCGGTTCGTCGAGCACTTTCATGACCTTTTACCCCGACTGCGTTGGGTGTCCATAAATAGAATCGGCGAGTCATCCCAACCTCAAGAGAGAATTCAAGCGTTCTGCTCTCAAAAAATGAGATTCTTTACTCTAATTATGTCATATTAAACAAAACTTTTCGATTTGGCGACAAGCCAGACATCGTGAATTCCGGTTTTAGTAACATCAATTGCTTTGGATTCGTCAATCAGTACGACGGTCTGCAATACATGTGGGGGAGGGAACCGTATGTCGGCAATACCTAAGAACGGAACTGTAGCGGTGACCGGCGCAGCCGGATTTATTGGAAGTTGGGTGGTCACTCTACTGTTGGACAAGGGCTATCGAGTTCGAGCTTGCGTTAAGGATGCAAGTGATCCCGTGCGGTGTGATTTCCTTAGAAAATTGCCCGGTTATCGGTCGGGTAGGCTGACTATTCATTCAGCAAATCTCGACGACGACGGTGCTTTCGACGAAATCTTTAAGGGTTGCCACGGAGTTGCACATGTTGCTCATGTGTCGAACTACAATGACCACGATTATGTAAAGAGAGTTTGCGATAGCCTGATAAAGAGCGTGAACGAGTCAGGCACAGTTGGAAGGGTAATTGTCACGTCCAGCATCGCTGCAGTCATATCCGAAGTCGACATCAACGAGCTTAAGCGTCGGCCCACATGCGACGAAGATCGTTATCCCGACGAACAGAATCCTCGAAGAACGCCTGACAGGCAGGGTTACTCGATGGGCAAAGTTCTCGCGCAACGGGCATTTTCCGATGCAGCGGAAGAAAATGGTGAGTGGGACGCTATCACTTGCTGCCCAGCTGACAATGTGGGACCGATTCAGTCGCCACACCAGAAGAACATGGGTCCTTGGCAGCACAACATTGAAATGATGTTGCTAGGCAAATACTTTCAAAATGGTGGTTATCGACCTTGGATGACTGTTGATGTCCGAGACGATGCTCTTTGCCATATCGGACTCTTGGAAAGTTTGATGGTGCGCAATGGAGAAAGGTACATTGCGTGGTCTACCGATACTCCCAAAGTGGAAGAGATCTGCGCCAGCATTGATCGACTGTTGCCAGAATTGGGCCATGACACTCCTGAAGTCACGGACAATCATCCAGATCACATCCAAGCTAGAGAACAAGAACTTCGAGACATCTGGGCCGGTTGCGATCTGCGAAACGACCGCATCAAGGCAGTTACTGGAATCGAATTTCGACCATTTGACGAATCTCTTCGTGATTGCGTCGAATCTCTGTTGACGATAGGCGGGGTCAAACCCCAACTTCGAGAAGGATTTGTGCTTCCAGCCTAGGGCAAACTATTGGGTTAATTGGATATCTCGAAATGATCGATCAGGCAACCCGCAACGAAGGTCTGAGCCACGAGCAACGATACTTGTTCGACACGTTCGGTTACTTGGTGCTTCACGATGTCTTGACGGAAGAGCAAGTTGCGGATCTGCGAACATCGCTTCGTCAACCGACCGAGCAATGGGAACCGGTCAAACAGAAAGACGGGCCGCTTCACTGGGGGAAAGTTTGGCGAGACCTGTTGGATCTTCCCAATTTGAGCCCGGTTCTCGAAGACATCATTGGAAACCATGGGGCACGTCACGCCCGGGTCAAGGCTGGTATCGATCTACCTACTTTTCGTATCGACCACATTAACATTCACACTCATGTGAAAAAGGGATTTCCAGGAGCTCACTTGCATGGAGGATGGAAGTGGACGGGTGGATCGCAGTACTCTGCCTACCACGACAACAGGTTCTACAACGGGTTAGTCTCGGTCAGTTTTGAGCTCTACAACACCCATCCCAACAATGGTGGATTCTGTTGCATTCCTGGATCTCACAAGTCCAATGTGCCTCTTCCAAGAGACTGGCACAAAATAAACGAGAGGATTCCAGATTGTGTTGCTCGGATTCCAGCGGTTCCTGGTGACGCTATCGTGTTCACGGAAGCACTTACCCACGGCACCCTACCTTGGAATTCAGATGCCACGCGCAAAACGGTTTTCTACAAATTTTCGCCACACGGAACCACATGGTCAGCCGACTACTTCAATCCAGACGATTTTCGGCAATATCCCGATGTGGACGATCGAAAGTTGGCAATATTGGAACCACCCAACGCTCGCTATCACGGTCGACCTACGGACCCGTTGAGGCAAGAAGACTCTCAGTAACTTGGCCCAGATTCGCACTCATACAGTTTTTGGTCCATTGGGACTGGATTGAAGTCTGCCAATGGCCTCATCACATCCGCTGAGCTCCTTGACGGCGCAAGAAATTGAGGCGGCTGCAACTCTAGTCAAAAAGAATCTTTCAGAGAGAGCCGTATTTTGCTCCATTGCACTTGTAGAACCAACTAAAGAAGCCTTAGCTGAACCTGATGCATTTAGTTCAATTCCTCGAAAAATGCGACTAGTTGGTTACGAGTACAACGACTCGAACCCCGATGGTGGCTTTGAAGCGGATGTGAATATCGGGGCGCAGGAAGTTCACATAAAACGCATCACCGAAGGGCAAGCTCCAATTGGTTTTACCGATGTTGTTCGAGCAATACAAATCACAAAACAAGATCAGGGCTGGCAAGAGGCCATGCGTCTTCGCGGAGTCAGTAATTTCGAGCTCGTTCAAATCGATCCGTGGCCGGCGGGCGGGTATAAACATCCCAGCATTCCAGACGGACATAGAGCTCACAGGGCAATTAGCTTTGTGCGTGAAGACGCCAAAGACAACGGATACGCACGTCCTGTACAAGGGCTAATTGCACATGTCGACCTAACGGTTGGAAAGGTAGCCCATCTAGAAGACCATGGAGTAGTACCGCTACCTCCAGAGTCAGGACGCTACACCGCGGAGCATCAACCAAGTCTCCAGCCCGCATTGAGTCAACTAGAAATCGTACAACCAGGCGGTCCAGAGTTTGAGATCACCGGAAACTTCATTCGGTGGCGAAACTGGGAATTTCATGTATCCATTCATCCAGTCAATGGTCTTGTCCTGCATTGCTTGGGATATCGTGATAAAGGTTGTTTTCGCTCCATTCTTCACCGCGCCGGATTGTCGGACATGGTGGTTCCATACGGCGACACTGATCCAATGCATGTCTGGAAGCATGTGCTTGATGCAGGTGAGGCCAGTTTGGGTAACTGCGTAAATTCCTTACGATTGGGATGTGACTGTGTCGGGGAAATTCAGTACTTGGATCACTATGCCATCAAGCCAGATGGGACCGCTAGAAGGGTGGAAAGAGCTATTTGCATTCATGAAGAAGATTACGGCACCTTGTGGAAACATCATGATGGATTGTCGAGGATCACAGAAGTACGACGTTCTAGACGGTTGGTAGTTAGCTCTTTCTATACAGTGGGAAACTATGAATATGGCTTCTATTGGTATTTGTATCTAGACGGAACAATCCAAATGGAAGTAAAGCTGACTGGCATTGTGGGAGTCTCCGCAATTCACGAGGGTGATGAGCGACCCGAATTTGCACCACTGATAGCACCCAATTTGACTTCGCCGATTCATCAGCATTTGTTTTGTTTTCGACTGGATTTCGATGTGGACGGTCGAACCAACACGGTCTATGAAATCAATACCGAGGCGTTGTCAATTTCCGATGACAATCCGGACGGCACCGCCTTTCAAGCAAATTCCACAAGATTGAATTCGGAGAGCGAGGCGCGACGACACGTTAACGCAGCCTCATCGCGATGTTGGAAGGTGGTCAATCCGAATAAGACGAATCGACTAGGGAAACCTGTGGCTTACAAACTCATGCCTTCTTCTACTGCGGCGTCTCTCGCATCTCCTAATTCAAACGTCGCCCAACGCTCAGGTTTTGCCCAGTTCAACCTTTGGGTGACTCCATGCGAGGAAGACAAGCTGTGCGCAGCGGGCGACTATCCGAATCTTCATTCCGGATCCGACGGGTTGCCAATGTGGACGAAACAGAATCGATCAATCGTTGATCGGGACGTTGTTGTGTGGCATACCTTCGGATCCACCCACGTGCCTCGACCAGAAGACTGGCCCGTAATGCCCGTCGAGTATTGTGGATTCGTACTGAAACCTGATGGGTTCTTCGACCGAAATCCAACCATTGACCTTCCGCCAATCGAACACTGTTCCGAAAACACCAAAACCTAGAAAGTTCGTCGTTTCTAGGCACGACCCAACGACACGAAACACTTGGGACACCCAACAAAGAGAATGACTATGGAAACTGTCAACTATACCGTTAAAAACCACATCGCGTCCATTCAAATGAATCGACCCGAAAGGCACAATGCATTGGACTTTCAACTGCTCGATGATCTCGATGCAGCGTTCACCTTGGCTGAGGACGATGACGATGTCTACGTGATCGTGCTCTCAGGAGCGGGGCGTTCATTTTGTTCGGGCTACGACCGGGGAGGCTCCTACTACATCACGCCCCCAGAAGGTGGATGGACGGCACGATCGGCATTGATGCGACTTCGAGGCATCGAAGACAGGTACATGAGGATCTGGAACTGTCCTAAGGTCACCATAGCTCAGATTCATGGCCATTGTCTTGCCGGCGGCTGCTACATCCAGCTTGTGTGCGATATTTCCGTTGCAGCAGAAGACGCAAATATTGGGCATATGTCGCCGGAAACATTTGGTCAGGGAGCGTTGAACGGAGTATCCAGCATGCCTCTCTGGCAAGTGCTCATGGGTCCGAAGCGAGCGCGTTACATGCTCATGACTGGTAGAAAAGTCAGTGGAACGGAAGCGTCCAAAATCGGATTGGTCAGCGTCGCTGTACCGAAGGAGGACTTGGACCGGGAAGTGGAATCAATTTGCGAGGAAATCATGAAGCCCGGAGGACCGGGATTCCTCACGATGAAGGAAACACTCAACACCGATTTGGAAATCATGGGAGTAGGTGCGATGTTTCGAGCTCATGGTCACATGAACGCGTTGGCCCGATTGAACAGATCGACAACGGATTGAGAGCATCCCAATTCGCGGTCTTTGCTCGAGAACTCCTAGAACACCCAAAAAACAAAAAAGCCCCGGCCATTTGAGATGACCGGGGCTCTGAAATAAGCTAAGTCAATTAGTTCATCGAGTATCGAATCGACAATCCCATAATCTGAGGCTCAGTAAGGAAGTAGTTGCGGAAAAATCCAGACGTGTCAGACGTCAAGTACATGCCCGTAACGTTGTCCTTGTCCGCCACGTTTCGAATCCAGGCTCGAACAGACATTTTGTCGTCTCCACTGGTGAACAGGGCACTCAGATTGTGCTGCGTCCAAGCGTCAATGCGGTCGCCGGGGGTGTTGAACTCGCGAGAGAAAGACTCGCTCTGCCAGTACATGTCCCATCGAAGAACAACTGTTCCTTCCATGAAATTCACGGGGATGGCGTAGTCGAGTCCCACCTTCATTGTATGAGCAGGAGAATTCGGCAATTCATTGCCATCTAGATCGCTCAGTAGTCCGTCAGATGTCTCAACCCCGACAGCGGCAAGGAAAGAACGCGAGAAGTAGGCTGGGATCGATACTCCAAACTCGTTGTCGGGATACGATACCGATACCGGGCTTAGTCCATTGCGAATATCTGCTGTCGCGCCAGGTGTTGCAAGTGCCAAGTCAATCACCGCCTGAGTGATTTGGTCTTTGCGAGCGATATAGTTGACTCCGGTCAAGGCTCCGGCATCGATGTTGTTCAACAAGACCCAGTTTGAATCTCCCGCCGTACGGTTAATCGGATCAAGCGAACTTGTCCCGTCGACTGCAGTGTTGAGGAATCCGTACGCGTAGTTGATGGACAAGTTTGGAATTGTGGGAGGACGATACCATCCCTCCAAATCCAAACCCCAAATGTTGGCATCAATATTGTCCTGAATAGCGCTGTTGTTCTTGATGCGGGTTACCTGAAGACTGTTGTAGCGATAGGTAAAGAACGACCCGTTAAGTTTTACCGTACGGTCCGCTAGATACGACTTGGTTCCTACTTCCAAGGCAAAGATATCCTCTCTGTCAAATGTAAATGAGGACGTGTCCTGGAACTGTGTCGGAATCGCTGCATTGAGACCGCCAGGTTTATAGCCGGTACTTATCGATGCATACACGAGAATGTCTTCATTCACCTTGTAGTCGAGTGCAGCCCGTCCAGTAAGCGCAGTCCATGAACTCTCTGATGGACTGTTGGTCAAGGCTCGCGCTTCGCCAAACTGCGGTACGATCGGAACGCTGTTGCTAATCGCAACACGTTCCGGACTATATGCAGGAGTTAGAAGTGCAGCATCGATTTCTTCTTGAGTTACACCATAGTATCGGGCTAGTTCGACTTCGGGCAATCCAGAGGCGAACGGTCCAAGCAAGAGATTGAGCGTTCGCGACCAGAATATGCCGGATCCAGCGTTTACGTTGATCAAATGATTAGGATCGAGCAGACCCAACTGGTAGGCGGCACCCAATGCGAGTTGAAGCGGAATGAACTCCGGTGGAACACCAAGTGCATCCGCTACGAATGCAACAATTCCTGGGTATACGTTATATTGAATGATGGCCAGATGGTTGATGGCATTGAACAAGACGCTTGTGTCGTTGGTCTCTTTTTCGTCTTCGTTGTAGCGAAGCCCGACAGTCAGATTCATGTCATCGCTGAGGGTGTAATACACTTCGCCGAAAACAGAACTGCCCTGATCGGTTCGTCCCGGCTCCCCGCCTGGCGCGGCTGAATTCAGGAAGTATCCTGGATAAAGGGGTGGTAGCCCGAGCAACGGGGCGCCGTAAATTGAGACAAGATCCAGCGTATTGGACAGTACGTAATAGTCGGTGATTCGTTCTCTACCGTAGGAACTGAATCCTGCCAAGAAGTTCATGTCGCCATCAAGTTCCGAACGAACTTTGAACTCGCCTACCCAGTACTCTCCATATCCGTCGGATTGGTCATAGGTGAAGATGCGAGTTCCATCGACTTGGCTGAGAATGCAACCACCAAGCACTCCCGCTGTTCCACCATTGATGCGGCATTCGCTGTCTTGTGCCCAGTCTTCGCCGGGACCGCCGCTGGGACGCGACGTGGGCCAATATCCTAAAGGATTCAAGGCAGTTGGTCCAAGTGTTGCGCCTACATCAATGATGTAGTCCTGATTGCTCTTGTACTCACTGTTGCTGATTGCGCCAAGAAAGTCGAAACTGAAGTCTTGCCATTGATGGTAGAGCGCAATCGAGTAAGTCTCTCCACTTTCCTCAAAGACGGGTTCGAAGTCGGTATGTACCGCCCGAAAGCCTACGTTGTCCGGTCGCGGAAATCGATAATTGACGAATCCTTCGTCTGGGTCACCTGAGACTCCAATGGGAATTGCGCCAACTGCTCCCCCAAATATTCCGCCAGTCGTCGCACCTAAGTGAGGTGTTTCGAACCCAAATCCGTTGGGTGTACATCCTGTGGTGGGCATGTTGTTGCGCTCGCAAATTTGGTTTGTGATTCGAGCTCTGTCACTGTCTTCCTCAAACATGGAATAAGTGAATCGAGCTAGAGTGTGTTCAGTCGCTTGCACGGAGAGTGTGAATCGCACGGAATATTGATCCCTTCCGTCAATGTCGTCATCCACATTCCATAACTGTAGGCCGTCCGCAAGATTTTCGGTATAGCCATCGCGTTCCAAAGACATAAAAGCGAATCGGGCAGCAACACCGTCCTGGATTGGCATGTTGAACATTCCAATGAATCGGCTGTGCGCATCTGTTCCAAACTCGTAAGCTGCAAAGCCGTCAAATTTATCGAACTCCGGTTTTCGTGTAACGAAGTTGATTGCGCCGCCGGTTGCGTTCTTTCCGAAAAGGGTCCCCTGAGGGCCGCGCAGAATCTCCACACGCTCCAAATCGAAGAACTCCATCGTATTGAGGTTACGGGGAACAGGAATCTCGTTCAAATGTGCTGATACGCCTGGCTCTGCAGCCGAACCAACCACAAGACTTCCGATACCTCGAACACTGAAGCTAAAACCACCAAAATTCGTCGCCGAGTAGGAGACGCTTGGAGTGTTCATTTGAATGTCCGAAGGATTAATGATCTGTTGGTCTTCGAGCATAGACTCTGTAAACGCACTGACAGAAAGAGGAACATCTTGGATGTTCTCTGTTTTGCGTTGTGCTGTAACGACCACTTCCTCTATGTCCTCATCGTCGGATGCGGACTCGTCTTGTGCCGATACGCCCACCGGCACCCACAGAATGCCAAGCGAAACGAGGAGAAGCGCAGATTGCTTAAGGACTTTGATCATAGATCTGACCACCCATTTCCGTAACTATGTTGCTTTGCGATATGCACTGCCTCCAGAGCACACGCGGAACTCGATTCAAATGTTATCAAAGAGAATGCGATTAATACGGAATTCGGTAGTTCCGATGGCTAGCCCGTTTCAATGTCAATCCACGAACCAAAGCCCATGGATCCAATGTTGGCACATGCGCCTTAGGTTGAATGGCGAAGCGCTATTCAGTTAGGTCACTTAAACCAGCTTGTCAGAGGGATGAGGAAATCGCGACACCAATGGAAGCACCTGGGGCACATAGATGTTTTTGAAGGCATGCATTTCGCGGTGCGCGTCGAGATGAGCCTGATCGCGCCAACGCTCGATTAAGAAAAATTGTTGGCGATCGGTTTGTGATTGGTAAACCTCAAAGCGCTCGCATCCTGCCTCCTTGAGAGATAGAGCTCCGCATTCCTCAAGGAGATTCTTGACAGTTTCCACGTCTTCCGAATTGGTGACGTTCAAAAGGACGTTGTTGTAGATCATTCAAGGCTCCACTTCGTTAATCGACGGTTGCGGTTCCTATAAAGGCAAATCTCCTGTCGCGTGGTTTACAGACCCAGTTTCGTTGTAGGAACGCATGACCATGTCGGCGATTCGCATCAGATGCACTTCATCTGATCCATCGGCGATCCGCGACCAGCGTGCACTGATCAGCATTTGAGCAAGTGGAGAGTCGTTTGAGTAGCCCAGTGCGCCATGAACTTGTAGCGCTCTATCTGTGACTTTCCAGAGCGTATTGGCTACGTGGTGCTTCGCCATCGAAACTTCAGCTCTAAAGTCCATACCGTTTTCAATCTTGTATGCGCAATGCAAGACCATCAGTTTTGAGGCGTACAGGTCAATAGCACTTTCGGACATCATCCATTGAATTCCCTGTTTGTCTGAAAGCAGCGATCCGTGTGCGTACCGTTTTTGGGCTCGATCGATCAGCAGCTCGAGAGCTTGTTCAATCTGCCCGATCCAACGCATGCAATGTGCCAGCCTAGCTGGTCCCAAACGAACTTGACCCAGTTTGTGGCCGCCTCCACGCTCCCCCAGCATATTTTCTTTGGGTACACGAACGTTGTTGTATCGGATTTCAGCATGTCCGCCACCGCCTCCCATCGTGCGTATGTCCCGCACCATGTCAAATCCGGGCGAGTCCGTAGGCACAATGAAAGCACTGTTGCGAGCCTGTGCGATTTCCGCATCGGGATCGGTTCGTGCGATGACAATGGCGAACTTTGCCCCATGGGCTCCAGACGTGAACCACTTGTGCCCGTTGATCACCCATTCATCGCCTTCCTCTACAGCTTGGGTTTTGATCTGTGTTGGATCGGAGCCTGCCGTATCCGGCTCGGTCATGGAGAAGCAAGAACGCATCGTGCCCTCGATCAATGGACGCAGCCATTTCTCCTTCTGCTCGTCGGTCCCAAAGTGAAGCAGCGTGTGCATGTTGCCTTCGTCCGGAGCTTGACAATTAATGATGTAGGGTCCGTTGGGGTACTTGACTGCTTCTGCCGACATGGCTGCAACAGCCGTAATTCCGAGTCCCATACCGCCCCAATCTTCGGGCATGTGGGGACACCACAATCCATGTTCCTTTGCGACTTCCCGAAGTCCCTTCACGGCACTCCAGTAGTCCTCACCACCATCTCGTCGCGTGTCTTCCATTCTGGGCCGGACTGTTTCCTCAAAGAAATTTCGGGCGAGGAGCCGAGCGTCTTCCACGTCAGGTGGATAAGTGAAATCAATTGCCATGGCGAATCCAATTCAAGAATTTTGCAGTTAAAGCATACATTGAGAGCGCAATCTCGCATGGCGAACTCTAAATTGAGCACCATTCATTGAGGTCTATTCGCATTTGTGCTGAATTCAGAGGAAGCAGACAATCAACTGAATTTGCGCACGCATATTCGATAGTATTGCGCACACCAACGGAGACCCGTGTAACGAGTCATGTCGAGAACCGCACCCATACGGAAGTTGCTTATCGCAAACCGCGGCGAGATTGCTGTTCGAGTTCATCGCACAGCCATGGAAATGGGAATACCTACTGTCGGCGTCTGTCCCGCGGACGACCGGTCCTCGCTTCACGTATTCACAACCGACGAGAGCGCGGAGCTTTCGGGTGCTGGACCAGCTGCGTATTTGGACTCGGAACAGACGATTGAAATCGCCAAAGAAAAAGGTTGCGACGCAATTCATCCAGGATATGGATTTCTTGCCGAAAACGCTGAGTTTGCATCTGCTTGCGAAAAATCCGGTTTGGTTTTTGTGGGTCCAACTGCAAACTCGTTGAGGTTGTTTGGCGATAAATTGCAGGCACGGGAACTCGCGGTCAAGTCAGGAATTCCTGTTTTGCCAGCTTCTAAATGGATCAAAAACCTGCATGAGGCAATTGAATTCTTTAATGGACTCCCGTCGGGTTTGGTGATGGTTCTCAAGGCGATTGCGGGCGGTGGTGGACGCGGGATGCGAGTCGTATCAAAAGTCGATGAGATCGAGCAGGCGGTTGCTAGAGGCGAGGCTGAAGCATTGGCTTCGTTTGGGTCTGACAAACTGTTTGCCGAACAGTACTTGCCCGATGCTCTACACATTGAGATCCAGATATTGGCCGACCGTCATGGAGACGTATCACAGATCGGAGAGCGAGATTGCAGCATTCAACGACGCCACCAGAAAATTGTAGAGATTGCTCCCTCTCCTCAGCTGTCCGAAGGACTGAGGAAGAAAATCCAGAATGCTGCCGTGGCGATTGCAAAGGCCGCGGGATACGATCACATTGGGACGTTTGAGTTCTTGGTCGACGGCACGGACTTGGGAGACGACTCGCCGTTCTACTTTATCGAGGCCAATCCCCGAATCCAAGTCGAACACACAGTGACTGAGGAAGTGACCGGCGTGGACTTGGTACGGACTCAGTTGCTCATCGCATCTGGCGCGACGCTTCAAAGTTTAGGTCTCGATCAAAGCAATGCGCCAGAAGGACGCGGTTGTGCGATGCAATTGCGGATCAATCTAGAAAGAATGCAGGAAGATGGAGTCGCAATTCCCCGCAGTGGAACGATTTCGGAGTTCGAGCCCGCTGTTGGACCTGGAGTTCGAGTGGATACCTACGGATACGAAGGCTATGCCACCAGCAGTCTTTACGACTCCCTCATCGGGAAGCTAATTGTTCATTCAGGCGAACCGCAGTTCGACTACTTGGTTCGTCGGGCGCATCGTGCCCTAGGAGAGTTTTGCATATCGGGCGTGGAGACAAATTTGGACTTTCTCGCCAATATTTTGGAGCACCCGGATGTCGTGGCGGGCAACATGCGAACTCGATTCATTGGGGAAAACATCGCCGACCTCGTCAAGTCAAGGGAACCAAATCCAAGGATTGGTGATTCTCAAAAAACTGAACTGGCCGGTACCAAAGTTGATGCAGATGACCCTCTCGCAGTATTGACCGAAGGACGCAGGCAACGAGAACAGGAGCGAGGCGAGAAGGAACCTGAGATTGTCTTTCCCGAGGGTATGGTGCCTGTCCGAGCTGCCATGCAATCGACGATTTTGTCGCTTTCAACTTCCGTGGGTGGAGAAGTCGTAAAAGGGCAGGAGGTCATACTCCTCAACGCGATGAAGATGGAGCACGTTGTCAGGGCACCAGTAAGCGGGCTTGTTTCTGAAATTCGAATCTCCGAAGGAGATGCCGTGCCGGAGGATACCGTGTTGCTTGTCGTGCGTGAAGCGCAAGTTGAAGCTCAGCTTGAGACGATTGAAGATACCAGGGACTTGGATGTACTTAGGCCAGATTTGGCTGAAGTTGTGAGGAGACGCTCGATCACAACCGATGACTCTCGCACCAGACAAACCGAGAAGCGCCATGGGCAAGGTGGAAGAACAGCACGCGAAAACATTTACGATCTTGCCGACGAAGGGACCTTTGTCCAATACGGTTCGCTCGCCGTCGGGCAAGGTCTGCACGGAACGATTGACGAACTGCTTGATTACGCCCCATCGGATGGACTCGTGATGGGGCTGGGGCACGTCAATGGCGACAAGTTCGAAGAGTCGCGTTCACGTTGTGTATTGATGTCCTATGACTACTCGGTTCTCGCGGGGTCACAAGGCGGAATGAATCACAAGATGATGGACCGCATGTTTCAGACTGCTGAAAAGCTTCGTTCGCCCCTAGTGTTGTTTACAGAAGGTGGCGGTGGCAGGGCTGGAGGAGGAAGCCGTGCTGCAAGACCGGGACGAGGTGGTTCTCGTGCCATCACTGGCGGAGGTGGTCTCAACACTCCGTCATGGACCCTTCTGAGCAAGTTACATGGCCGAGTGCCGGTAGTTGGCGTGAACGCAGGGTTTTGTTTTGCGGGTAACGCCGTGTTGCTAGGATGCTGCGACATCATCATTGCCACGGCCAACTCCAGTATTGGAATTGGTGGTCCCGCGATGATCGAAGGGGGAGGATTGGGCGTGTACAGTCCTGAAGCAGTGCGACTAATGTCAGTTCAAATTCCAAGCGGCGTTGTCGATATTGCCGTCGAAGACGAACACGAGGCGGTTGCGGCAACCAAGAAATATCTGAGCTATTTTCAAGGTGCGTTGGATAGTTGGGAGGCTAACGACCAACGGCTGCTTCGGCACGTGATACCCGAGAACCGGCTTAGGGTTTATGACATAAGAGAGCTCATTCGAATTCTTGCCGACAAGGATTCCGTACTTGAGCTTCGACCGAAGTTTGGAACAGCAATGGTTACGTCGTTCATTCGTATTGAAGGCCGATCGGTGGGCGTGATAGCATACTATCCTGCTGTGATATCGGGTGCGATCGATAGCCCTGCCGCTGACAAGGCAGCTCGGTTCATGAAGATGTGCGATGCATTTCAGATTCCGTTGTTGCTTCTCTGCGATTGTCCCGGGATCATGGTGGGGCCGGAAGTGGAGAAGACAGGCTTAGTCCGTCACTCGGCACGAATGTTTGTGATTGGAGCAAACATTCGAGTTCCAACATACATGGTCATCCTGCGAAAGTCGTATGGATTGGGAGGACAGGCCATGGGAGGCGGAAACCACCGGTTACCTGCGTTTGTCGTGGCATGGCCCACGAGCGAATTTGGAGGAATGGGTTTAGAGGGACAGGTCAAACTGGGTCAGCGAGCGAGACTTGAAGCCATTTCAGATCTGAAGGAAAGAACCGAAGCTTATGAGAGCATGGTTAAAGCTGCGTACGATCGAGGCAAGGGACTAAATGCTGGCCATGTATTTGAAGTGGACGACGTAATCGATCCAGCCGACACGCGGAAATGGGTCATGGCAGGAATGAAGGCAGGTGCTCCGCTGGTTTCTGAACAACAGTATCGAACTCCCCTTATTGATGTGTGGTAGTTCATTGTTCGAATGTAGCTGAGATTTACGAATTTTAGCCTGATCGAGATAGTCGACCAACGAAATATAAGACTGCGTCAACTCTTTGACTTCAATGTTAATTGTGACAGAAAAAGAGGAGACAAATCAATATAGGCAAGTCTCTCCTCGGAGAAGTTTAGAGAATGGTTTTAACTAGGGTTTACTCCTTAATGGTCTCCTCTGAATCGCGTGGAGGTGACCCCGTGTGGGGCGTGTAGGCATCCAGAACAACAGACATCACAATCCTGATTATGCGGCCCCCTATACATATCCTGGGGATATGGGGTGCGGTCGAACCATTTAATTCAAGGATGTCTGGTTGTTCCCTAGAGTGCAAGCAATACCCTGATGAAGATGATGAAGAGAAGAACTATCACTACAAATGTCAAAGCGCCCACCCAAATGAATCTCCATGCACATTCGAGTACGAGTCTCGTCAGAGATGGCTCACGTTCTTCTGAAGTTTCGGTTTCCATGTATTTTTGATTGCATTGAATCCATTTGTGTTATTCACAAGGGTGTCGATTAGGCAAAGTTGTGATCATCCACAGTTGCTTTCTGTTCTAGCGTGTCGCCATGAAGGTGAATAGAAGACCGCGTTCAGGTTTTGGCGCAAACAATCTCCGAGACAATACTGGGTTCCATAGGTGGTTGACCTATGATCAAGCCTTAGACATCTGAGAAGGACTCGTGAGGTACTTGAAATACAGCATCCGCTAATGGCGGAAAGAGTCGATGGAACCGAAATTACCTTAGACTGTCCTCATTCTTTCTCTTGCACGTGCAACACCTGTAAGACATTGATTGTTTATCTGAATTGACTTGAGATTTGTTCACACAGTTCGTAAAGACCATTTGCTTCAACATCATTTTTGAGCATATTGCGTTCGGAACCGGGATGAACAACAAAGCTCTTTCAATTTGAGCGAAGGCAGATCTACCCACCAACATCCCGCATTTAAAGTGTGACATTAAATGCGGGATGTTGGTGCATGCCTTTTAACCGAGTTTCAAGCTTGTGTCAACAATTTAATGCTCTTCATTTCCCTTGACCCATCAGTTGGTCCTATTTCCGCACTTTTAACCTCCCGAGACTAGTGCCGACTCTGCCGCATTATGACCGCTCATTTCCGTAAGTAGATTGCAAGGGGTTAAGATTTCTTTGAGACAGATCTCGGTTTCGAATCAGTTGGAGCCAAAACGTGGAATATCGGAAAGTTGACGTGGTTCAAGCAATTCTCCTTTTTCCGGTGCTAGTAGGCGTCTTCCTGATCGGATGCACATACCTTCCAATCGCCATGCCTTCACACGCCGACGAGACTAGGTTTGGTACAGAGTCGAAATTGCAGGTACAAAAGTATCACGAAGATTGGACCATGCAGGCTCAAGTTGCCGGACTTGCTTTCCCCATTCTCACGGCTAATTCTGATCTTTGCGGAAACAACATTGTTTACGACATTGGCATCCAGTGGGTTGTGTTCAATGACTTTCCAGCTCCTGATCCACGATATGAAAAGCAACGTCGAGCTGCTACTAGATCCGGTGTACCTCACAACGAACCCGAAATCGGATTGATAGAACGTATTGCAGCCAAGACTCTGGGAATCCTCCATAGACCCTATCTGATTGTTGTCGCGCCGGGTTCACCAGCGGATAAGGCTGGCCTGCAACAAGGCGACAGATTGGTTGGAATCAATGGAAAGCCAATTCGCAAGGATCGTGGATTGCATTTTGACTATGGGTTTGATCCGTACCGTGGAACTCGTCCCTATCGTTGGCATTTCCGCAGCACTCTGAAAAATGCAATGCAAGACGGTTCTCCTGTCACGATTCAATATCTACGAGGAGCGGATTATCACAAGACTGAAGTTCAACCCATCAGAAAGTGTGACTTTGATGTCGCGGCACTGGATTTCGCTGAGATAGCTTCAACGTCTGAAGACGGAATTCTTCTCGTTTCTAGGGGCTTGTACCAGTCCGCACAATCCGATTTCGATTTGCAGGCATTTATCTCCCATCGATTGGCCCATGAGTTAATCGGACAGAGAACTGATTCGATGCCTGGGTTGAGGGATGGCTGGACTTTTCCTTGGTTGCGGCTTGTGTACCTCGGACTTGGCCGTGGCAACAGTCCTAATTGGGAACATTGGTTTTCTCAGTATTGGACCTCATATTCGCAGGTTGATGAAATCGAAGCAGACTACCTTGCAATGTATTTGCTGGCACGTGCAGGCATCGACGTGAGCCAATACGCAAGTGTCTGGGCGAGCATACCTAGCTCATCTCCAATGAGAAAGACCCACGCCGTTTTTCAGGAACGGTTTGAGAGAATGTCTACTACACACCAGGAAATAGCTAAGAAACTTAACGAGGGTATTCCCTTAAATCCAATGTCGAATTGAGTGTCTAGTCTGAGCCGTGAATCAGATGGCAGTCTTTATTTCATCGTACCTCTCAGGGAAAGAGCCCAATATTGATGTGCAAATTCATCAACTGAAGTCTTAGTGGTTGGTCACGACGAGGAGACGTCACGCGGTGAGTCCAGTGAAAAGCACACATTCTCGAGATAGCAATTGAGCCTCTTTTCGTATTCTAGAGACTGCGAAGGCTTCAATCCACGAAGATCTAGAGAACGGATATGGACGACACTTACATGAGCGATTCGACTCTTGTTGACGGATGGCCAATGAACACTCCGATGGATATTCGGCATGGACACACCGAAGAGGATGGGATACGGCATCCCCTAAACTGGGGGATCATCAGCGCCTCTGCAATTGCATCGGACTGGATCAAGTCGCTTCAGGAGGTTCCGGGCGCGAGAGTGACTGCTGTTGCGGCAAGAGATAAAGAGCGTGCTGAGCTGTACGCCGAAGCACATGGCATACCAACTTCGTATGGCTCCTATCAGGCACTCTGCGAAGATCCTAACGTGGACATTGTCTACATCGCATCGAAGACTTGGGATCACTACCGTGACCTGATGACTGCAATTGCCGCGGGAAAGCACATTTTGTGTGAGAAACCATTTACCGACACAGCCGATCAAGCTAAGGAAGTCTACGCTGCTGCAGACGAAGCTGGAGTATGCTGCTATGAGGGCATGTGGTTGCGATTTTTTCCGGCAGTGGAGCATGCTCGGGCAATACTTGAACGGGGCGACATCGGCGATTTGCAAGTAGTGCAGGCTGACTATCCGGACCGCGTTTACGCTCTAAACCCTGCTTTGATGGGATTCGGCGCGGAAGAAATGCCCCTTATTGCGGCGGCCGGAAGAAAATCGCGCGGTCAGCCTTATGCAAATGACATTCCCTCTGCCCACGGAGCGCCTCCTAGTGCCGCAATTCTGCAGTATTCAAAACAGAGAGGTATTGCAGTAATTACTTTTCCTGCGGGACGATTTATCGAAGAAACTCAGTTTGTCGGAACCAAGGGCCGTGTCACGATTGAAACTCCCTCGCACCATCCCGCGGCTGTCACTGTCCGAACAGGACGTCCAACACGTCATGGAACTCGAAAGCAAGAAGGCAAACCGACATTAGAGCTAGATCCATCCAAAGGATGGACCGGCGACTGGTTGGAAACCCATTGGAATCAAGACAGAAATCCAAGTGCCGGTCCATTCAATCATGTTGAACGCTTCGAATACCCTGTACCAACACCAGCACCGATAACTCGAGGACAACCACCAGGTGCCAGATGGAATGGAGAGCGTTTGATTCGCTATAAGGGTTGGACATGGAGCGGCGGCAACCAGCACGGATTTCTCTATCAAGCTCAGGCAGTGCATCGATGCATGGCCGCTGGACTGAAAGAATTCCCTCAGTTCACTAGGGCTGAATCTATCCAAGTGTGTGAGATTATTGACGAGATCAATCGACAATGCGCTGAAAAGGGTTTTTGAGCAGTCTAGACCTTGCGTGATTTACAGCATCACCCAACGGCGAGACCAAGGCTGGCGAGTCTCGTGATCGCTGGCACTTTGCAATATGCAAATTAGAAAAATGAAGAGTGCATTAGTTGTTTTACTTTCAATAATGGTGGTGAGCTTAAACGCTCACCTGCCTAGTCCTGTGGACCATCAGGCCGATATGATCGGGGATGCGGACCGCCTTCGCTCTGTCGTGGCCGCATGCGATGGATTCGACAGGCCAAGATTTGTGCCAGATGAAAACTGTTTTGCGCAGATGAACGACTATTTCTTGACGCAGCCCCCGTGGAACTACGATCATTTGATGCTCTACGAAATGTACTCTTCCCAACCCCGTGCGCACTATTCCGTTTATGATTCCATTCTGCTGCGACACGGCCCTGAATCTCCATCCAAAGACCGCATTCCGCTTTGGAAGAACATTTTTGACGGAGAATTCAGCAAGCGTGCTTCCCTCGTCCACGAAGTGTTTCAAGATGAAGTGTGCAAGAATCTTCGGGAGAGCGTTCGGGTTCGGCCGGATCTTGCATCGAGGTGCAAGTCGCGCGAATTGTTCAAGTACGCGGCCTATCA
The DNA here is from genome assembly GCA_026707045.1 of Gammaproteobacteria bacterium. Taxonomy (GTDB): domain Bacteria; phylum Pseudomonadota; class Gammaproteobacteria; order Pseudomonadales; family Azotimanducaceae; genus Bin55. The sequence goes on from JAPOXO010000138.1 coordinate 28,992, forward strand.
CGATGTTTGCGATACGGGAATGGCTCGAGCCAAACAATGGCTAAAGATTCGACACGACGACCCATCGAACAATGGCCAGAGTCACCACGAAAAAGCTCTGGAGTCGTTAAAGCGAAACTTTGATCGCTTCAATTGGCGAGACGGCGCAAGCTTCGAGCAAGTTGCCGCCCGGTTTACCGAGTCGATCCTGCAGATTGCCTGGACAGTGCATCATTGCCAGGGCCCGGTTGTCGACTACTCCTACAACAGCAACTTGGAACCGATCGTGCCGAATCTTGACGAAGAAGGAATATCGAGCATACGCAGAATTGTTGCAATTTCGCGTGTTGGCTATGAAGCTGCCTTGCATATAGCGGCAATGACCGGGGACGATTGGGCATTGCGGCGGTTCAAACCCAGACGCAACGACGATGCGCTTCCCTACTGGAAGGCTGTAGCGGAGTTCCAACCTTCGTTCGCGCACCGCTATCTCGCTACATGGGGTAGGGGATTTTCCTTGAGCCATGAGCAGAAACAGTGGCATGCCATCAAGGCTTTTGCGTTGGCGCGGGCCACTGCCGCCGATAAGGCTTTCAGTCTCGAAGAATATTCGCAAGCAGTTTTTCGAAGTGAGGAATTGCTGGTTGGATCAGCACTCGAGCAATTACTATCAACAATTGGAATGACCGAGTACGAAGTTTTTGCAAACCAGAAATGGCTAGATGAACATCTCGTCTACCCGTGGCAGGAATAGAGGTCTAAAGGTCATGTGCGTTCGCAATTGCTGGGATTCTTGTGAATCCAGGTAAACTTTGAGAGTGGGATCGCCATACGTGATTTGTCCCGCTGAAAGGTGGAATACAACCAACCCAATTACTGTCGTCCGCTTACTAAATCTTTTTGGAACATTGCTATGAAGGAACTCTCAGGCCCGTCATGGGACTTGTCTCAGGAATACACCTCACCATCGGATTCTCAAATTCAAACTGATTTAGGTGAGTTCAGCTCGATATTGGATCGAGTTGCAGAAGAGAACGAAGCACTTCTTGCAGTTATAGGACATGCTGAGAATATGAGTGGTGATGAACGGAATGCAGCCATTGAGGCCGCGCGCAACGTCCATAACCTATCCGAACAAGCATCCAAATTCTTGTGGAATCCGTCAACCTTTGCTAATTGCCTGCTCTCAGTAGATGGCAATGACGATGATGCAAAGACTCTGGAAGCAAGCCTCATCGAATATCGGGTCAAATACTCGGAATTGATGCAGCCGCTATCACAATTCTTGAATCTTGTGCCTGACGACGTTGTTGAAGAGTACCTGAATGACGACCGTGTCTCCGCATCGGAGTTTCAGGTTCGTCACACTCGGGCTCGAAGGCACGAATTGCTCAGCCTTGAAGAAGAGAATCTCGTCAGTGCTCTAGGACAGAATGGAATCCATGCATGGAGCAGACTCTATGATCGCTTGGCAGGGCAATTGAGATGTCATGTTTTAGAAGGCAACGATCAACGCGAGGTGGGAATTGCTGAAGCAGCCTCGTTGATGCAGTCAACGGATGATCGAACTCGTGAAGATGCCTGGCGAGCGATAAATCGTGCATGGTCTGACCATGAAGAGACTTGCGCCGCATCTGTCAACGCACTTGCAGGTTGGCGATTGGAAATGTGCAAGCGACGCTCAAATGGAAAAGTCGTGCACTTCTTGGATTCTCCGGCCCATGCCAGTCACATTAAGCGGGAGACTCTTGATGCGGTCATCGATGTGGCAAGAGAGTCAAGACACATGTCTCGTCGTGCAGCAACGGCACTGGCCCGTGCATACGGGAAAAAAAGAATAGGTCCCTGGGACCAACGTGCACCTGCTCCGGAATTGCCGAATCAAGACGCCTCGATTCCGTTCGATGAAGGACTGGACATTGTGGCGAACGCCTACGGTCAAGTCGACGCGTCAATGGGTGAATTCGTCCGGATGATGGCAGACAACCAATGGATTGAGGGGACTGTCGGCAGCAACAAACGTCCAGGAGCTTATTGCACCTCGTTTGCGAAAAGTCGAACACCTCGCGTATACATGACCTATTCCGGCTCGATGACTGACATTACGATTCTTGCACACGAACTTGGTCATGCATTTCACCATTGGGCGATGCGAGACCTTCCCGATTCGCAAAAGTCCTATGGAATGTCTTTGGCCGAGACAGCAAGCACATTCGGCGAAACATTAGTTCGAGACGCACTACTGAACAAATCGGAAAGCCCGGAGACTGAACTGGCTGTTGCGTGGGAGGAACTATCAGCAATTGTGTCGTTCTTGCTGAACATTCCAACTCGTTTTGAGTTTGAGAAAAACTTCTACGAAGCGCGAGAAAGAAAGCCATTGTTGCCTCGTGAACTGCGGACTTTAATGGCAGATGCTTGGAATTATTGGTATGGGGACTCCCTATCAGAGCCAGACGATCTGTTTTGGATCAACAAGCTGCATTTCTATATCTCGGGAACCAGCTTTTACAACTTCCCCTATTTGTTTGGCTATTTATTCAGTCAAAGTGTTTACCAAAGGCGTGAAAACATGGGCGAAGATTTCTTTGACCGTTACACTGGACTTCTCCGTGATACTGGACGGGTCAGTGCAGAAGAACTGGCCAAGACTCATCTTGAAGTAGATCTAACACAGAGGGATTTCTGGCGACAAACGGTTGCTGCTCTTGAACCCAGAGTGGAACACTTCGAAGGATTGTGCGATCAACTGTTTGGCTGATCCTCTCCATGGCTGTATGTACAGCATCAATTTGGTAACATAAGAGCCCTGACAGTGCCTATTTGCTATTTCATGCACTGCAGCCTCAGCTAGTCTCGGCAAAGATTAATGCCGTCGACGTAATTTTATTAAGGAAATTGGGGAGACCTACGCTTGCCACATTGAATTAGCTTTGTTCCACTTTATATTGAACTACCAATCAGAATGAGGTTGAAATAGAGAATTGAAAGACCTATCCGATTCATCGTTTAAATTCGTCCATACGGCCGACATTCACCTCGACAGCCCTATGAGAGGCCTAACCAAATACGAAGGGGTGGCTGTTGATCGGCTAAAAACTGCCACTCGAGAGGCCTTCAGCAATTTAATTAGCAGAACAATTGACGCTCGACCCGAGTTCATTGTCATTGCGGGCGATCTGTTTGATGGAGACTGGCGCGATTACAACACAGGATTCTTCTTTGTGAATGAAATGGCCAGATTGCGACAGGCAGGGATATATGCCTATGTTCTTTACGGTAATCATGATGCTCAGAGTCAGATTACAAAACGACTTCGCCTTCCTGAGAATGTGAAAGAATTCGACCATGAGAGCGTCCAATCACATCGATTGGACGGGTTCAATGTGGTTTTGCATGGTCGTAGTTATCCCAGTCGGGACGTGCAAGACAACCTAAGTCAAGAATACCCATCGCCAACGGAGGGAATGTTCAACATTGGAGTCTTGCACACGGGATTAGGCGGCCTTGGAGGACACGCAGATTATGCTCCGTGTACCTTGGATCAGCTTGTCAATGCGGGTTACGACTACTGGGCTCTTGGGCATGTCCACACACGACAAGTTCTGCATGAAGACCCACATGTTGTATTCCCAGGAAATCTGCAGGGCCGACACATTAACGAGGATGGGCCACGTAGCGCATCGCTTGTCACCGTTAAGGAAGGTCGGGTAGTGGGTATTGAAGAATGGGAATGCGATGTAGTTCGGTGGCATAGGGTCGATGTACCGGTACAAGATTGCACACAACTCAATGACATCTATATGAAAATTCAGCAGCGGCTGACTGAATTTCAAGATGCCGGCGGGGGTGAACAGACAAATGCAGTGCGCGTTCGACTCACTGGAGCAACACATTTGCACGGATTGTTGGATTCGAGTGAAGAGGACCTCACTCTCAACGTGCAATCATCATCGTTGGATGTAGGGAGAGGCGCGTTGTGGATCCAGAAGGTGGAAGTTGCAACGAACTCATCTAGCGCGGCTGGTCCTGACACGGATAGCGATGAAGCTATCGGCGAATTGCAATCGCTATTGGGCGGTGCAACAAATAATGCAGAGCTAATTCAACATCTGCGCGAGGATTTTGCGAAATTAACAGAGAAACTTCCCGCAACACTTAAAAGCGAACTGGAGGAACAAGAAAGAGGCTATATCCAATTGCTTGTAAATGACAAATACGAAGAGCTACTAAACCGTATGAAGGATCGTGTGATGTACGAAATTACTAAAGGAGGAGAAGATGCGAATCAACAAGCTTAAGTTGGTGCGTTACGGACGCTTTGAGGACGAGGAGCTCGAGTTTCCGAAATCGTCGAACGGAACTGATTTCCAGCTAGTCTACGGACCCAACGAGGCGGGAAAGTCTTCGGCTCTCATGGGGTTGGAAGATTTCCTATTCGGGATTCCCACTCGTTCACCTTTCGGATTTCAACATGGCCCTTCAAACATGCTGATTGGAGCGCAACTTCAGGAAGATAATGAGCAGTTTGAGGCGGTGAGCAAGAAAGGACGAATCAGTACCTTACGGCACCCCGATTCAAACGAGGTTATCGACGATGGCGATGTTGTATTGCGCACCCTACTGAACCAAACAAGTCGCGACACCTTCCAACGAATGTTTGGCTTGGACCACGAAAGGCTCCACTTGGGCGGTCAATCCATGCTCGATGCAGACGACGATGTCGGTAGAGCATTGTTTGCGGCAACTTCGGGACTCTTAGGATTGCAGACAACCCTAGATGCATGGAAGGTTGAAGCGGATCGTCAATGGGCACCAAACAAGAGTGCGAAACGAGAGTATTACAGAGCGCGAGAACGATTTGATGAAGCCTCTGAGAGAGTGCGCAGTAGCACAGTGCTAGCTGGTGAGTGGGAGGACCGTCGGCGAAAGTTTGAAGAGATTGAGCGTCTGCTTGAAGCAACTCGAGAAAAAATAATGGTCCTGGAACCACGCAAGCGCAAGTTGTCTAGGATTCGTAGGCTTAAGGCAAAGGTTTCAAGGTACTTCGACATCGATCAGCGAATCGCTAAGTTGGGGGCTGTAATGGAGTTTGCCTCTGACGCCATGGAAACGTTAAACGGGCTTGTAGGCAAGAATCAGGTCTTGGCTGCAAGAATCGAGGAAATTGGCCAGAGGATAAGCCAATTGAAGTCTGAACGCGACGCATTGATTCTTGACACTCAGGTACTTGAAGACGAGGATGAAATAGAAGAGCTTAACGAACGACGTTCTCAGATTGCCAAGGCCAAACTGGACCTTCCGAAACGTGAGGAAGAACTTCGTGCAGAGCAAGCCAAATCTCAATTGCTTGCTGACAAACTAGGCATGGATTCGCTCGACCGGAACGACGCTGCGAAGCAAATTCCTTCCCGCGAGTACAGCCGACTGATTCACGAATTGATCGTCCAGAAACGAGAGTTGGATGTAAGAGTTAAGAACTGTGAGGATTCGCTCAAAAGGACGACGCAAGATCGTGCAAGACTCCAGAAAGACCTCAATGAACTTGGTCCAAGCGTAGAAGTAGATTTGCTAAATGCATCGATTGAAATCGCACAACGAGAACTAGATGGCATTGCCAACCTTTCTCAGCTGCAACGACAACTGGAGACGCAGACTCACGAGATTCAGAGAATTCGACGGACTCTTTCTCCTCCAGTACCGGAAGAGAGTGAATTGGATTCACTTGTGGTACCCGCCGGAGAAGTGATCTTGAGCATGCGAGATGAAAAGCGCAGTCTTGAAAGGGAGCAAACTGCTCAAATTGGCAAAGTGAACGACAAGAAGCGGGAAGTCAGGACCATTGTTGATCAGCTCGAGAGATTCTTGAGGGACGAAGAACTGGTGTCGCTTGAAGACCTGAAAGCACTACGAGGTGATCGCGACCAGTTGTGGGAGACGTTAAAGGGAGATCTCCTGGTGAACAAATCGCCAGGGGATGAAACTCCCAGGAATCTACACGAACTGTCCGACCGAGCCCTAGCATTTGAAGGCAAAGTTAGTGATACAGACGCCCTTGCGGACAAGAGATTCGAAAATGCCGAGACGGAGGCTCGCTACAAGGAATTGCTGAGGGCGCGCGAGCAATCAAAAGGAGAGTTGCGCGACTCTAAAGAGAAGAACGATGAAATTCGAGAAGCAATAGAGAAATTTCAGAGTCGATGGAATGCTCTCTGGCAAGAGTGTCCATTTGAGGTCGCGGACCCGTCCACGATGCTCTCATGGAGGGAGACCAGGGAGTCGCTAGTCACAGCGATGCAAGAACAAGCAGAAACCAAAGCTCAAGCGATGCAACTGATTGAGTTGGAAAAACAAGCTCGACATCGCCTGAGCCAAGTCATTGGCGAACTCTTGCCCAAGTTGGAGCAAGCGAAATTTGATTCGTTGGCGGAGGCATTGGCGTATTCTCGAGAATTGGCAGGCAAGCTTCAAGAGGAAAACGTTCATCGAAGGAACATGCAAGTCAATTTGAAAGTAGCAGACGACGATCTCACAACCCGTCAGGAGGATTGGAGAACGGTACAGAAAGAATCCGAAGATTGGAGCATCGAATGGTCGAACGCATTGGCGCACATTGGATTGTCCGAGTCAGAGAGAATTGAGCGCATCGCTGAAAAGCTGGAGTTATTTGACGAGTTAAGAGACCTGAGAGGAAAAATTGACGATCTGTCAGAGAATCGAATCGGCCCGATCCAATCGGAAATAAGAGAATTTGAAGAGCGTATCAAATCCAAGATAAGTCTCGAATACTCCGACCTTGAGGGTAAAGACGCTTTGGAAATCGCTTTGGAGCTTAAGAAGAGACTTGCAGGTTCTCGACAGACTAAAGCACGTCGAGAAGATCTGAGCAAACACCTGACCCTTCAGCAAGACCAAAAGCAGGAAGTAGTTCAAGAGCAACGAAAATCAACCGCCAAAATTGACGAAATGCAAGCGATTGTGGGTGCTAGAGATATTCAGACGCTGAGGGAGTGCATTCGAAAATCCAACGAATTCCAAGAATTGAGGAATGAGCAATCAAGGCTAGCCGATGAGCTGGCTTCTGACGGAGATGGACTTTCTCTAGCGGAGCTGAAGAATGAGTGCGATTCGGTGCAAGACGTGGATGCAGCCCGATCCGATGAATCGGAGCTTGAAACCCAGCTTGAGGAACTACGTGAAAGAGAGAATGAGCTTTTACAAAAGCGAACTGAAGCGCAGTGGGAACTTGATGAAATCGATGGGTCCGATCATGCTGCGCACGCTGAATTTGATAGGGAGTGTGCGCTGGCTGAAATGCAGGACGCTGTGGAGAAATACATACCCATTAGAGCGTCGGCTCTGATTCTAGAATGGGCAATCGAACGGTTCCGCAGAGAAAAGCAAGGTCCGCTGCTGAAACGAGCGAGTGAGATATTCAGATCGTTGACTCTAGGATCGTTTACTCAAATCGAGGTTCAAATGGAAGGCGGCGAACCAGCTCTAGTCGTTTTTCGTGAGAACAGGGAAGAAGTTCGTGTGTCCGGATTGAGCGAAGGAAGTTTGGATCAACTCTATCTAGCGATGCGTCTAGCTTCGATTGAAGAACATTTAAGAGGAACCAAGACTTCATTACCTTTTGTGGCGGACGACCTTCTCATCAACTTTGATGACGAACGCGCAACAGCGGGACTAAGGGTCCTGCTCGAACTCTCGCATCATTGTCAAGTACTGTTTTTCACCCACCACCAACATCTCGTGGATCTGGCATTGAAGCTTGGGAAAGACCAGATCGCGGTGACTGAAATGAAGTCGGCCCCTGCTTTACAAAAACAGTTGATTTAGCCCCGCTCAGGTCGTGTTCCCAGTGTGAAAGAGGGTTTGATCTTGTCAAAAGCCCTGTTTCTCCCAAGCCTATAATTCACCGCGAAGCGTTTACTCCCGTGTAAGAACCATGAATCGAAGACCGAAAAAGCTGCTGCATGCGGCAATTGGCATTCTCGTAGTATCCAGTCTTGTGGCTACAGAAGAAATTGCTGACTATCGACACGAGTCGATGGAGGCCATCGGCGGACACTTTCAATCGCTGCTGAAAATTGTTCGAGGAGAAGTTCCTTTCGATTCTCATGTCTCCATGCATGCCGATGCCTTGGCTGACTACGGAGAGATCATGGATTCCTTGTTTCCCCAAGGATCAGAGGGCGGAGAGGCCTTGGACAAGATATGGGACGAGCCCGAGGAGTTTAAAAAAGCCGTGGAAAAATTCAAGGATGCCACGCAGGCTTTAAAAGAAATCGTCGATGACGATGGCTCGGAGAGCGATATTGGTTCAGCAGTACGCGAGGTGGGAATGTCATGCCGCGGTTGCCACAATCGTTACAGGGAGTAGTTCGTTCCTACATATTTCTGTGAAAGGCTTTTTGGGATGTATTGCGAGCAAACTTCACCGCCGTACTATACTTCTGACCTTATTGAAGGAATTGCAGAATTACACAAAACACCGCAATTGCAATCCCATACGTGAGGACGGTTCTTACCAAGGAGAACTCCGTTGACTGATCACTCACTTGCTTTCGTCCGGTAAACATCGACAAAGGGATAGAGCTACGCAGAAATCCCCCATAGACGGCATGGGCGGTGAGATGGATTCCGATAAGAAAGACGATTGCCCACCACACCTGATGGTGTAGATCTGTCGCAAATTCGACAAAATCATCGGGTACATGCCGCGCGAAAGGGCCTTCAATGAAGACATCGTCAGACGCAAACAGTCCCGCCAGGGCCTGAAGGCCAAGTGCCATCATCATGGATAACGCCAGGACGATACCAGGCGGCGTGTGCGCTTCGGGTTCTAGCCTTCCTCGAAAATGAAGGATCACCTTGTTAGGGGTAGTCCGATAGTTCCGAAACAAAGAATACGTGCCTCCCCATATTCCCCATAGGAGACGAAAACTAAGCAAAGCCACGACGGCAATGCCAGCCCAACGATGAAGGGTCATTGCATCCCATTCTTTGACCAGCCCGGTAGTGAGAGCTATCGAAGCGCAAATCGCGATCAACCAATGCCAAATACGCAGCGGCCAATCCCAAATCAGGGGGTTCTTGCTTTGTCGGACTTCTTGACTCACATTGCCCTCCCCGATAACACGGCTCTGAGGTCTTCGAATCGACCAGCACGAAATCGGCAGTCAGCAGAGAGATACGAGTGTCTACTCCTTGTGCTAGTCGTCATTCTCGGTTGCGTCGGAATCAACCTGTTGGAATTCGGAAATTTTTTTCAATACATGATCTCTAAGGGCTTCAGCAGTTTCGGGGCTCAATCCGCGAATCTGGACGGCAAGTCCGGCAGCCGTGAACACTGAGAGAGAGGCCAGATCGAACATTCGCTCCAACGGTCCTCGGTTGGTTTCGGCATGTTGCATCCTTCGAAAAGGGGCACTGGTCGTCTTGGTACTGAAAACACCGCGCCGGTAGTTGATATCTTCGAGACGAACCGCGTACTTCATTCTTGGAACTTCAAGGAAGGGAATGACAAACCATCGAAAAAGCAAAAAAGCAACTAACACGACAGTGCCGATGCCGACAAGAAACCGTAAGGACATAAGCACAGTGTGCTCGGTTGTATTAACCGGACTCTGCTCGGTCAGAAAAAACAGGAAAACTACACCACCAACTATCGGTATAAGGAGGAGAGAAAAGAGCAAATTTTTCAGTAGCGCCATATCTCGGTAGCGAGATTCAACGGTTGACCACGATATTTCCTCAACGGAGGGCAGAGAATCCAAGGGAACAGTGGGATTTTCAAACAAAGTGCTCACTGCCACTCCTCGGATGAGGACTCAATGGTGTAGAGCAAGAAATCTCGAAATTCACGGGCTAGATCGATGTCGAGATAAGGAATGCCAAACGAATGTGTGGAGTTCTTGATCTCTAGAGTAGCTCGTTGAGTCCAGTGTTGGATGAGATTTTGAACGACACTTACAGATTGGATTTTTGAAAAGGGCATCGTGACGAGAGTGTAGGTTAGTACTCCCTTTCGGTGCACAAGTGCCTGTTCGTTATACATATATCCAGCTTTGCGCCATTTTAGAAACTGAGTCATCGCCACAATGGCTGGCCAAGCAAGTACGAGCAAGACTATAGGGGACTTGAACAAGACAAGACCGATGACGATAGCGAGTAATCCCGGGATCACGCCGGCATTGACAAACCCCACCCAAAAATAAGCGGGAGAAATTGGAATGAACTCACGATCTCTAGGATTGAACCGCAAGCCATTTACGGCATCTTTGAACATCAGGTGGCACAGCCTGAAACTCTCAGCCGAAGATGTGAGCGGTACGACTAGGCTGTGTTCTTGCTGACTGTGTGATTGCTTTGCTGTGAACTTGAAGAAAGAGAACCAACGACTTCTCAGATTTTCAGTGACAGACACAGATTGAATTTTTGGCAGAGTAATTCGTGTTTCGCGAACCGTAGTCAGTCCGGAGACGGACCGAAGAGAATTGTTGTCACGAAACAGGGTGAAATTGTGCCACCGAAATATAGCTCCGGCAACATTGAACAAGATCGTCACAAGAAGCAGCGCGAGAATAACTTCAACCAGAATTACCACCACTTCCAGATGCCAACCAATATCTGAAAAAAATGGGCTATGGACTTGCTTCCAATGCCTATAAACCCAATCAAAAGCCGATCCGTACATTCCCGAATTCGCTTCACCGTCCGACGAGTTTGTAGTTGTGGAGTATTGCGACATCACCGACGGGACGAGTGCAAATAGCGTCGCGACGAGAACGAAGTTTCCCGAACAGAATCCTATTCGAAGGATTTGAGGCCATTTGAACGTTGGAATGATGACACCTTCGCTCTGGTCGCTTGTCAAGCCACTGGAAGTCTGACTCTTGGTGTCTTCAGAACGTCTCTCTTCAATGCTTGCTCGAAGAGATTCGGCGAATCTCATTGACACAGCAGGAATAGTCGCTTCTGCTTCTCCCGTTCCTGCGGTATCGAAGCTAATTCCTGTTAAACCCAGCATGCGGTCCACAAGACCGCGGTTGTAGTTTACGGCTCTTATTCGTTCAAAATCCAAGTCCAGTCGACGTTCCTTGAGCACACCCTCTCGTACGGAAATGCTGTTTGAGGCAAGCTTGAACCTAAATCTCCAATACCTGATAAAGGCAACTGAAAAAATCAGGATCACCCAAATCGCGACAAGAACTCCAATCAACAGCCAATTTCGTTGCGCCAAGAACCACGCCAGGACGAAGGAATTGGGTAGAACAACATTCTTGAATTGCTCAAATCCTTTACGAATAGTCTTACCAACGAAGAAAAAGAGCGCAATGGGCGATGCCTTGTACCAGATGTCTTGTTCAAAGTCAGTTGCTATGCTGATCATCTAGTCAGGAGCTCTTGTAGGTTGGTCGACTACCAAATTGAGCCAATCCTCATTGGCCACAAAATTGAACTTCAGGTCTAAGGTCACCAACTGCGCGAAAGTCCCTCTTGTGCCAAGTCCGACCAAAGACTCTGTGGAATGTCTGTTTGCATCAATTCAAGATTCAACTCCACCTCATTGAGCGACCACATCCCTGGAATAACGGAAGCCACAGCACGGTGGCGCAAAGGATATTGCAGAGCGGCGGCTCGCATGTCGATTTCATGGGAAGAACACACCTCTCGAATACGCTGTGCCTTTTGCCAAAGCTCTTCAGGCACTGGTTTATAGTCGTAAGTGGCACGTCTACGATCCGAGTTTGCCAACAATCCCGAGTTGTAGGGTCCACCTATGATTACGGATACATTCTTTTTCAAACAAAGAGGGAGCATTTCGTCCAAAGGTTCTTGTTCCAGCAGAGTGAATCGACCTGCAAGCAAGAAGCAATCAGGGTCGAACTCACGCATGACCCGCGTACACACTGCAGATTCGTTGACACCAAGTCCAATAGCGCGAACGATTCCTTCTTCACGAAGGCGATGTAGTGCTGGCAATGCGCCTTTAGATGCAGATTCGTAAATGCCGGGTTGTGCTTCGCCATGAGTCCACTTGTCAATGTCGTGGCAAAGCAGGATGTCAACTCGGTCCAAACCTAGTCGTTGAAGGCTCGATTCAAAGGACTTGCGCACCGCATCTTCTGAATAGTCGTATTGAATCGCGACAGGTTCGTCGTCACGCATGCCCGCAAATCTCTCTCCCTCTTCGCGAGGAACCAGCAATCGGCCAATCTTGGTGGACAAGGCAAATTGATCTCTTTCAAAGGCGACAAGGTTGCGGCCAAGTCGTTTTTCTGAGAGCCCATGTCCGTACAGTGGAGCAGTGTCAAAGTAGCGTATTCCTTTCTCCCAGGCTGACTGAACAATCTCGTCAACTTGATCCTCTGAGAGGCGTTTTCCAACTGCACCAATTGGGGCACCACCGAATCCCAATTCGGTGACCTGAACGCTGGTTGCACCTATGGTTCTTGTAGTTAAACCCATGAAATTGCCTGAATTTTCCATCCGTTGTCATTGGTTAGATAAAGCAGCGCGCTGTTAATGCTGCCGGTGACAGCGAATGTAGATGAATGGCTTCCACTGTGGATGTGTTCTATATTCGCTGTCGCGATTTCTTTTAGCGGAAGGGCTTCCATCGTACCGACTCGACGTACCTTCCCAACCTCAATTACATGAACTACGGGACCACAAGTCTTCCACACTCCATCAATCTGTCTACGACTTATCGATCGTTTGAATTGATCTACGATCTTCCAGGATTCGTCGACATTGCGCGATTGGTCGCCAATTTCCGAATCCGTGCCATAGCGGCACTGAATGCCCCATAAATCATCAATTCTTGTGACGATATACGTCACGTAGTTGGTCAAAATGGGCGAATTGTCCTCCCGCACGCGCGTCCATCCTCCCGAAATGTGCCATTTGTCCGCCGAAGTATGGATAACTTGGGGATCGGCACCGTTTGTGTGGTCCCAACCTTGGTCTGTAAGCCAATCCCACGACAAGTTCATCGCGTGAGCTTCGGGATCAGCCACGATTCGCGGGGGATTGCGCCACGACATTCGCACATGAGGGTAGTGCAACGCCATCGAAAATTCGTGAGGGTCACGTGTATTGAAACTCTCAAAAAAATTCCGGTAAGCGTGCAGAGCGGTATCACGGGGCATGTAAAGTCTCCAGCCAACTGCCCTGATAGATAGAGCTCATTATGCCTAGTGAAGTTGAATCAATCCCTATTCTTCAACATTTGCGAAGAGATCCTGTTGATAGTAGCGTTCGGCCACCTCGTCGAAGTCAAGACCCAGAGCAGCAAGGACAGGTTCTGCCACTGGTCTGATTTGTCGCTGCACATAATGTTCGCGATCAGGCGGATGCTGGAGATTGTCGATAGGTTCAGGCCCATCCACAGTGATCAAGTATTCGATGACTTTTCCAGGGCGTTCCATTTTTCGACCTGCAGCAACATGCGGAGGTATGACCTTGGTGTATTTACTCAGTGGCTTACGAAGGCCCTTGCGATATACAAGCTTTTCATCAAGATTTCCAGCTCGGAGTTCACGCACATACTCTCTCAGGTACTCGTCGACGGGTTCGTTGGTAAATAGCTTTTGAAACAGTTCCCGTTGAACTTCTTTGGCAAGGTCTGTCCAATCGCGACGCACGACCTCCATGCCAGTGAATTCAACCTGACCAGATGGGTATTCCATGCCAGCGTATCTCTTTCGTGCTCCTTGTTTGGACTTGCGCATGGCCGGTAGGAAGAACTTTGAGTAGAGATGCTCGAACTCGAGAGTCAATTTGCTTTCTACAGACCATTGTTTCTCGACGTGTGCTGACAGTTCTTGGTTGAAATCTGCAGCACGTGCGGAACCTATCTCGTATGCCTCACTGTCCGACTCTATACCCGACTCCACAAAGACACTGTCTGTGTCCCCGTAGAGAACTTGATAGTCAAGACTCTCGAACCAATCCTTGGCATAGCGTAGAAAGTACCGCCCGAAAGACGTTATTGCATTGGCAAGCTTGGCGTTGTGGAACCGACACACCGGAGTAGCCAGGACTCCGTAAAAGCTGTTCATCAGAATCTTAATTGCTTGCGAGGCGACTGGGTCGCCTTCTCTCTTAGCAGCTTCGCGTTCCTCGAACAATGTATCGAGTATTGAGGGAAGAATTGCAGGATCACGGCTGATCCGAGCAGTATTCGTGGTTTCGATTGGATCTTCCGATTCTGGTCCTGCTAGATAGCTCACAGGATCGATGTTGAACGTACGTATCACGCTGGGGTACAAACTCTTGTAGTCAAAGGTCCAGACGTTTTGATACATCCCCGGGCTCGGTTGAAGGACGAGACCACCCGAGTGGACTTCGCGCTGATGGTAGTTCGCCGAATTGACCGATGGAGCTACGATTTTCTTTCGTCTCAATTGAGACAGATACACGAAATCGAAAGATGCAACACTGGCGGACACGCGGTCCATGGTCATACCGGTCAATGTACTTCTTTTAATCGCCAATGGAATGAGCTGAAGTTTGTTTACGATCTCCAAGGCAAGACGGGCATCCGTACCCGCGTAGTGAACGAAACCTGGTAGGTCGTTGTTGTACTTATCCAGGATTTCCTCGGCGCGATCTCTGACATCACCTTCAACGGCTTTGCCTACGCCAAGTACTTCTCGAGACACGGCATCAAGCGAGTAGTTCTTGAACGGCATGAATGCTCCACGTATAAGCGCAATGCCATCCAATACAACTCGACCGTGTACGATCGCCTGACTGCTCGCAAAAAAGCCCTGTGCCTCTCGAATTTGAACGGTCGAGTCCGTCCGTCCCAAGGAAAGCTGGATCCTGCATCTTCGTGCAATACGTGCTAACACTGCAAGATCGAAATCGATTACGTTCCAACCAGTCAATACGTCAGGATCAAGAATCTCGATTCGTTTGATAAATACCTCTATGGCTTCACGTTCGGTTCGGTACCCAACTGCCGATTTTGGTAGTTGCCTTTCTTCTGGATCCACAACGAGCACTTCGTCCACGCCCAGTCCATGAATGGCTATTGCGAGCAAGCGTCGAGCGTTCGGATCGGTTTCAATGTCGAACGACAGAACCCTTGGATTCAATCGGGCATTCGACGGAAAAATTTCTGGATTTGTGAAGACTAGATCTGCGCCGAAGCCTCGATCATCCGGAATGCCCACAATGCCGATTCCGCCACGTATGTTCTTGTCGATCAGATAGGAAATGGGAAATCTCAGATCAGCCTCATAAGTCGGCACGCTTTCGGCATGAAGACGGTCTCGGATTGGAAGGGTGTCAGCAGGCAGATGGACGATGACTTTGGCGGCGGGATTTCCAGCCAAGGTGTTGAACTCGGACTCGACGATGTCCAGTTTTCGTAGCGCTGGATGTCCGACATCCTTGTCTCGAACGTAGAAGTGAGGAATTCGACGCGTCTCTCGGATGAGAAATGACTGGCCGTCCGTTAGCCGACCGCTAAGGTGAATTACCGGAACGTTGTTTTCGACCCGATATCCAACTTGAAGGAGAAATCCGTGGTAATTCTCCGATAGTGAGTCTTTAGCGATTCGGGACTATCTCCACATATTCGTGCCGCCGCAAACGGCGATAGCCTGTCCGGTTATGTATGCGCTAGCGTCAGAAGCCAGAAAGACAGCGATTCCCTTTAAGTCCTCGGGCTCACCCAATCGACGTAGCGGAGTAGTAGTTTCCGCATTGCGCTTTGCCATTTCGTTGTCCCACAACGCTTTTGCGAAATCCGTCTTGATCAGTCCAGGGCAGATTGCGTTGACACGAATTCCATGAGGTCCATATTCCAGAGCAACATTTCGTACAAGCGCAATGTCCGCCAGTTTTGAAATGTTATAGGTACCTAACGTCAGAGATCCCGAAAACGCGCCCGTGCTTGCAGTGATCATGATGCTTCCTTTTTTCTTGGCCACCATGTCGGGAGCAACCATTTGACACAGCCAGTGATTGGACCTGACGTTGGAGTTCATGATCTTGTCGTAAGCCGAATCGGGTATTTCGGACATAGGTCCGTAAAAAGGGTTCACTCCTGCATTGCTAACGAGTATGTCGATCGGTCCTAGACGCTCTCTTGTTTCACCGACCAAATGTTCCAGCTGATCTTTGTAACCAATGTTGCAGGCAATTGGTATGGCACGCTCTTCACCGCATGAAGCATTGATGTGTTTGCAAGCTGCTTCGCATTGATCGAGTTTCCGACTTGAGACTACGACATGGGCACCATGTTCCGCCAATCCTTCAGCCATACTTAAGCCCATTCCCTTGGATGCACCAGTAAGTAGCGCGACAGAATTGGACAAGTCAAACAGTGATGTTTGTACACTCATTAGCGTTCCTTGAATGTAGCTTTGGGAGAATAGCCGACTATCGTAATTCAACATTGATTCAAATAGCGATTACGATATGCGAGAGGAAGGGTTGAGGGAATACATGAAACCGGTCTGGGTTGTTTCTGCTGCCGTAGCGATCAATCTCGTTTGCTCGAACTTGGCAGCTGAAGAACCTTGTCGGAATCCAGACTACAAACACGGTATCAGTTATGTAGACCCACTCAAGTATCAGCCTGGGTTTGATCACTTCCTATATGCCAATCCCTCCGCTCCAATAGCAGGAATGATTCGGTTTCCAGCTTTGGGTACTTGGGACAACTTCAATGGCATTGTCGACAAGGGGCGTTTGGTCGCTGGCTACGATCTGGGAGGAGCGAATTCGCTGGTCTATGATCGGTTGCTCGAGGGTACGGCAGACGAAAATGCAAGTGCTTACGGTCGCCTTGCAGAAGGTGTTGCGGTGGAGGAGAACTATGCTTGGGTCGCCTTCAAGTTGCGGAAAAACGCATACTGGCACGATGGCGAACCTCTCACGGCAAGCGATGTCGTCTGGACCTTCAATACCTACAAGGAGAATGGTTCGGTCAATCTAAAGACAGCTCTAACCGAGCTGGATCGCGTCTTCGAGTTTGGGGATCAGGAAGTTTGTTTTGTCACCAAGCAAGACGTCGAGATTAGCCCGAACATTCCTTTTACATACGGGGGACTCGCCATTCTCCCAGAGCACTATTGGGAAACTCGGGACATATCCAAAACTACTGAAGAGCCGACCCTCGGAAGCGGGCCTTACATCGTTAAGGAATTGGACTTCGGAAAAAAGATTTACTACGCGAGAAATCCGGACTATTGGGGATGGGACCTTCCAGTAATGCGAGGTCGTTACAACTTTGAGACAGTCAAGTGGGACTATTTTCTCGACGAGACGGTGATGCTTGAGGCGCATAAGGCTGGGGTCTACGACATGCGAGAGGAGACAGTCTCAAAGAATTGGACCACTGGTTACGACTTCGATGCATTGCACCAAGGTTTATTCAGAAAGGAACTACGCTATTTGAAACGCGCATGGGGAATGTGGTGGCCAACGTTTTGGAACATGCGCCTAGAGCAGTTTCAAGACATTCGAGTACGAGAAGCACTGTGGCTGCTTTACGATTTCAAGTGGATTAATCGCGTAATTCTGTTTGGGTTTTACGACTACGGAGACAGCTTCTTTTACAACTCCCCGATGGCGCAATCGGGACTTCCATCTCAAGACGAACTGGAACTACTCGAACCTCTTCGTGGGCAAATACCGGATCGAGTTTTTACACACGAGTACAAGCATCCGCCATCCACTGGTTATGGCACAAATCGAGAAAGTATGAAACGCGCTCTCGAACTTTTCGAGGAAGCAGGTTGGGTGCTCAAGCGAGGGGAGCTCCGGCACGTTGAAACCGACGAGCAATTCCACATCGAATTTGTTTGGGTCTCCGCAATGTTGCTTCGCGCCAAGTCGCCTTATGTCCGGCGACTGAATCAGATAGGAATTTCGACGTCGTCGATTGCACCAGAGGTTTCCAATTGGCAGCATCGGGTACAAACTGGAAAGTTTGATGGTAGCGGCTACATATGGATTCCGGGAAATATGCCGGGATTCGACCTGAGGAATCGGTTCGGGAGCGAAGCTGCGGATAAACCCTATAGTCTGAATTGGGCAGGGATCAAAAATCCAGTAGTAGACCATCTAATCGATAAGGTGATCACAGCCCGAACAGCCAAAGATCTCTACGCGGCTACTCGAGCGGTTGATCGGGTACTACTTTGGAACTTCTACATGATTCCGACGATGGGTCAGCCAGGCTATCGTCTAGTGGCCTGGAACAAGTTTGGAGAAGTGGATCAAGCTGTTTCGGGCCCACTCTCGTACGTTCCCGCCGTCGATGCTTGGTGGTGGGATGAAGAGAAAGCAAGGAGAGTGGAAGAAGGATTTTCCAAACCCGCCGAACAAGACCAGAAAGAGAATCAGGAAACTGCCGAAGCTGCGTCGGTGGAGTAGCAAACTAGGACGACTGCGTGGCCATATACATTTTCAAACGATTGGCTCTAATTCCTCCGACCCTATTCGGAATCATCCTCATTAACTTTGTCATTGTCCAGTTCGCTCCAGGCGGTCCCATTGAACAGATAGTCGCCCAGGTAACGATGGGACAAGTTTCGTCCACACAGCGTATCAGTGGTGGTGGCGACACGGGAATGTCTTCTGAAGCAATTCAAGCGTCGGGGAGCGTACACAGTCCTGGAACGTACGGACTAGATCCTGATCTGATCGACGACTTAAAAGAGCAATTTGGATTCGACAAGCCTTTTCATGTTCGCTTCTTCACGATGATCTGGAATTACCTGAAGTTCGACTTTGGCACAAGTTTCTTTCAGGACAAACCCGTGGTGGATCTTGTAATCAAGAGGTTGCCGGTTTCCATTTCTTTGGGCTTGTGGTCGTTGTTGCTGATTTACGCGATTTCGATCCCGTTGGGTGTTCGAAAGGCAGTTAAGGATGGAACACGGTTCGATTTATGGACAAGCTCGATCATTTTCGTGGGTTACGCAATACCCGGCTTTCTCTTTGCCATTCTTCTTATCGTGCTATTTGCCGGTGGGAGTTACTGGGAAGTTTTTCCCATGCGAGGTTTTCACTCGGAAGGGTATCAAGAGTGGGGATGGTTTAGGCAAGTTGGAGACTATTTCTGGCACTTGGCGCTTCCCGTTTTGTCATTGACTATCGGCGGATTTGCGTACTTGTCGATGCTCACGAAGAATTCCTTCTTGGAAGAGATAAGCAAGCAGTTCGTGCTGACAGCTAGGGCCAAAGGTCTATCAGAACGTAGAGTTCTATTTGGGCACGTCTTTCGAAACGCCATGCTAATAGTCATTGCGGGTTTTCCTGCAGCTTTCGTGGGCATTTTGTTCACGGGGTCCGTGTTGATTGAAGTGATTTTTTCCTTGGAAGGAATTGGTCTACTAAGTTACGAGGCCGTCGTTAAGAGGGACTATCCGATTCTGTTTGGAACACTGTACGTTTTCACGCTGATTTCACTCATCATGCACTTGGTTGGTGATCTTTGCTACGTGTTCGTAGATCCGAGAATTGACTTCGAGACTCGCGAATGAGTCCACTGGTTCAAAGGGGCATAGCCAACTTCAAGTCAAACAAGAGAGCTTATTACTCTCTTTGGATTTTTGGCATTCTCTTTGGTCTTTCGCTAATAGCGGAGCTCTTGGCGAACGACAAACCGATGGTATTGTCCATGAATGGCAAGCTCTTTTTTCCCGCTTTCACTTTCGTAGCTGAAAGCGACCTTGGCGGCGAGCTGGAAATTGAAGCAGACTACACCGATCCGTATGTCAAGGACTTAATCGAAAAGGCGAATGGATGGGCGATTTTTCCTCCCATCCCATATAGCTACGACACGGTGGACTTTTGGATCGATCAGTCGACTCCAGCACCTCCATCGAGGAGACACTGGCTCGGGACTGATGATCGCGCCAAAGACACTCTTGCTCGTTTGATTTACGGTTTTCGGCTATCGGTGGTTTTTGGAATCACTTTGACCTTTTTCAGCTCTCTTATCGGTGTTGGAGTGGGTGCGATGCAAGGCTACTTCGGAGGATTGGTCGACTTGCTGGGACAGCGGTTCGTTGAAATTTGGGCGGGGCTGCCCGTCTTGCTCATTCTCATTATCTTGGCCAGTGTTATTGAACCGAATGTGATTTGGTTGCTGATACTTCTCACCTGCTTCAGCTGGATGACCCTAGTTGCTGTAGTCCGTGCCGAATTCTTGCGCACTCGAAACTTTGACTTCGTCAAAGCGGCGCGTGCTCTCGGTGTCTCCAATCGAACAATCATGCGACGTCATGTGTTGCCAAACGCCATGGTGGCAACGCTAACCAACGTGCCCTTTATTTTGTGCGGAGCGGTGACAATGCTCACCGCTCTTGATTTCCTTGGATTCGGTTTGCCCGCAGGTTCGCCGTCCATTGGCGAACTCCTCGCGCAAGGCAAGGCAAACATTCAATCTCCGTGGCTCGGACTCACGGGATTTTTCACAATGGCAATCATGCTTGTTCTTTTAATATTCATTAGTGAGGGTGTAAGAGACGCGTTTGATCCAAGACGCTCGCTGTCGGCAAGCTCGCCTGCAGAGCACGCTGCCCAAGAACTCGCCGAAGCCGCACGTTAATCGAAGGTCGGTTGGATCATTTAGCAAACTTACTATCGTGTGGAACAATTGCAGGACTTAAGCGATTGATCAGCTAAAGTTAGAATTTCGCTTCTTTCCATGAACAAGTGAGCTCTTGATGGCCGGCTCACTTTGAAATCGATGAATCTTCGAAGCCATCAATAATAGAAACCAGGAGGAGAACATGGGCTGGGTAGCCGTGTTGATGGGATCGAGTTCAGATTGGCCCGTAATGCAATCAACGACTGAGATCTTGAGTGACTTCGGAATACACTATGAAGTCCGTGTAACCTCCGCACATAGGAATCCGGAGCAAACGGCAGAATATGTTCGGTCTGCGGAATCGCGAGGCTGCCAAATTTTTATATGCGCAGCCGGACTGGCGGCTCATCTTGCCGGAGCGGTTGCTGCAAATACAACCAAACCAGTGATCGGCGTCCCGATGGACGGCGGTCCGTTGTCCGGGATCGACGCACTTCTATCTACAGTTCAAATGCCCGGTGGCATTCCCGTAGCAACCGTTGCGATTGGCAAAGCAGGAGCTAAAAACGCAGGTCATCTTGCTGCTCAGATTCTTGGAGTGTCGGACGACAAACTGCAACAGCAACTCAAAAAAGATCGAGAAGAGAGTGTGGCTAGAGTTTCAGAGCAGAACAACTCCATTCAGAACGAATGAATGCAACCGCGTCCGATGAAGACGCCGACATAGCAAAGGCAGTTGCCGTTCTAGGAAACGGAGGGATAGTCGCTCACGCGTGCGAAGGCGTTTGGGGATTGGCATGCGATCCCTGGAGCGAAACCGCAGTTACAAAAATTCTGTCCATCAAGCACCGTGATGAAACCAAAGGACTGATTGTGATCGCACACGACTCATGCATCTTCGACGCCGAAATTTGTGAGCTTGAACTGAACAAACAAGAAATGGTGCGAGGAAGTTGGCCGGGACACACCACATGGATCCTACCGTCGGAGCGATTCTCCAAATTGGTTACCGGTGACAGATTAACCATTGCACTTCGGGTGCCGGATCACAAGCAAGCGAGGGAATTGTGCAGACGATACGGAAAACCTTTAGTGTCTACTTCAGCCAACATTAGCAACAAACCTCCCGCGAAGACTCGAGCCGAGATTCACGAAATTCTTGGATCGGTTGTCGACTTTGTCCTACCCGGCAGGATCGGAGATGCTACGGGTCCGAGTACGATTAGAGACGCACTCACCGGCGCAAAACTCCGATGAGCGTTGACCGCTATGCGGTGATTGGGAATCCTGTGGCACACAGTCTGTCGCCTAGGATTCACGCCATGTTTGCCGAAATCACTGGGCAAGAGCTCGAGTATTTCAGGTTGCACTCTCCTACAGATGGGTTTGACAGATCCGTCACCGAATTCTTCGATGACGGCGGACAAGGTCTGAGCGTGACCGCACCCTTCAAGTCTGATGCTTTTCGTTGGGTGGATCAAACAGATCCGCTGGCACAAGAAAGCGCTGCGGTCAATACGATTGCACGTCGAAATGGTCGGATGGTGGGGTACAACACTGATGGATTGGGGCTCGTGCAAGACCTTAGGCGACTTGGTTGGTTGGCTAAAGAAGTGAAGATTCTCATTCTTGGTGCGGGCGGAGCGTCCGGTGGAATTTTGGGTCCTCTGATGAGAGAAGAATGTCGCGTAACCGTTGCAAATCGAACCGAGTCCAAACTTTCGAATCTAAAAGAAAGATTTCCAAATCTTTCCACTGTTCCTTTGAAACAAGTGGAAGGCCAATGGGATATTGTTATCAATGCAACTTCCGCTTTTCTTCGCAAGCAAAGTCTGAATGTGAATTCGAGCATCATGTTTAACGCAAGGTGCTATGACTTGGGATATCAGCCAGACGGATTGACTTCGTTTGTGGTTGAGTCCCGACGCTGGAGCGCGCGCGAAGTTTCCGATGGACTCGGCATGTTGGTGTTTCAGGCAGCCGAAGCCTTTAAATTCTGGAGAAATGTCGAACTCGATGCCGAAGTCTTGTCAAAGGTCCTGAGTTCAATGCGATCTTGAGGAAGAGACGTTAGCTTAGGCATGAACGATAGATCAGGCAATGTCTCGTTTGCTTCTCTACGTCCTCGAGGCGGGTGGGTTTTGGCAGTTCAGGTTGTGATTGCGGTGCTGACGACACTGGGGCTCTGTACTTGGCAAGTGACACGCGGACTTGAGAAGTCCGAGCTTCGGGATGTCTATGTGGACCGACTCGACATGCCTTCACTATCCGGCGAGGATTTTGTCGAGGGAGAAACTTTCTACAGAAAAATTGACCTGCTAGGCCGATTCGACGAAAACCGAACGTTCATTGTTGCCTATCAACGACACTTGGGTCAACCAGGTTTTTGGATCATGACTCCGTTTGATACAGACAACGGAGTGTTCTTGGTCAATCGGGGATGGGTTCCAGTTCAAGGATCCTGGTTTCACACGCCTGCAATTGAAACACCACAAGAGCTAGTGCAGATTTCCGGAGTTGTGTGGCCGAATTTACGCCAAAGATCCACAGCTGGATACGACGAGGGTACGTGGCCTAGGCGCGTCAATCGTTTGAATATCAAAGAGATGGCCAGAATCATTGGATCGCATGAGGACGAAGTTCGTCTTTTGCCCGAAAGCGAAGGCGTTTTAGTCCCGATTCACCTGGCGTTCGAGCAGGGGGCCAGTACACATTGGAGCTACGCAGTTCAGTGGCTCTTAATTGGTATCCTAATCGTCCTAGGATACTGGTATTTCGCGTTGCGTCGGACTGAAGAAGAATCGTAGTTTATGAAGATCCGAATCGCTGTTTTTGCAACCATCATCCTTGCGTTGGGCGTAACCTTCTGGTATGCCGTTCATACAGGAGACGACCATCTATCACCAAAAGAACTTAAAGCTCTAGGTTTTGCACCACTGGCAAAACCAATGCAAATCGAAGAGCTCGAATTAGTGGACCACACTGGTGCTACTTTTGGACCCTCGAATCTTGAGGGCAAGTGGACTTATGCGTTCTTTGGGTTTACACACTGTCCAAACTTCTGCAGTGAAACAATGTCTTTGCTCCAACAGACTGAGCAGAGACTGAGCGAGACCCTTTCCCCTGAGATCTTCGCAAGCTTTCAAGGAATGTTTGTCAGCGTTGATCCAGCTCGGGACGACGTAAAGACTGTAGGCGAGTTCGTTTCCTATTTTTCTCCGAACTTTGTTGGTTTAACGGGGTCCGAAACCGCAATTAGACACTTTGCGACTACTGTGGGTGTTGGTTACGAACGAATGGAAGCAAACACTTCCGCGTTGGATTATTTAGTCGACCATCAAGGACACATCGTTGTCTTTTCTCCTGAAGGGTCATGCATTGGCTACATCAAACGGCCGCACGAACTCACTCAGCTTGCACGAATCTTTCGATACTTTGCCAGTTCATCAAAGGAGCGACAGGATTCATCCTCGTAGCCTGCACCGTAGGCTCGGAGCTCTTCGAAAGCCGGTCGAGTCTTAAGATCATTGCGGAGTAGATGCAACCATCGCTCGCGCAATTTTTTCTTCTTTTGTGTAGATCCAGCCTTCGGCCTCCCAAAAGGTCCCTGAAATCTCGGTTTCCTCGGTCTCCCAATGTGATACACGCTGACCAGGTTCATCTTGCATGTTTACGAACTCATACAAGTGTCCTTGGTTCATGGGCTGACCGATCTTGCCCAAATACTTTGCCTTTGCGGCCAAGGACACCCAAGTAGTGGAGCGAAAATCATTTTCGTCTTCCTGCCATTCACCAAGGAATCGTAGTGGCCACGAATTGTCGCAATCGTGATTCGCTTCACCTAAAACTAATGGTAGTAGTGAGTTAATGATTATTGGTCCTTCTCCCTGTGCTTCGACAATGTAATCTTCTTTGAAGCTTGATTGAATCTTCATCTCAACATCGTTCAGGGGTGAAATCTCGGTCACAAACTCTGACTTGGAATCGACTGTGTTGCCGAATCTACGAGATGCACGCCCAATTGCCCCTTCTCGGAATCTAAGTGCGGACCAACAGAACGATCTGGAGTCGGACAACACAATCTCTTTCTCTTCCCACCACCTGTCTTTGGCACGTTCAGGAAATTCCTGAGGACATGTGGAACCCTTCATCGGGGTGTCTTCTCGCCACTTCAACATGACGTTCCCATTCATGTCGACACGAGAACTAACTCTTCCCAAACTGCGGCCTCCGACCATCCAAAGACCATCCCATTTGCTTGAGAACAGTCGGTTTTGGTCCACTATTTCTTGTCTTGATTGTTTCACGCTAAATTTCTCCTCTATTGGTGAAAGAGTTGGATTCGCAGACTTCGGATACAAGTAACCTCTTTCGGTCAGTACATTCTTGAGATGATTCAAGCCTCGGTGAATTCGTGAAGACACTGTTCCAATTGGAATTCCCAGCAACCGGGAGATTTCGGTGTAGCTTCGGTCTTTGAGGAACCGCAACACGAGGGGTCGTCGGACCTTATCGCCCATTCCGTCCATCTCAGTTTGTATGACGTCAAGTAGCTGTTCTCGAGCTATATCCTCTTCAGGTCCAAATCGGTCGTACGAATTGCGATCGGCCAGTTCAATAGCCGCATCTTCTCTGCTTTTGCGTCGTTCCCGTGATCTCAGATGGTCGACTCCTGCGCCAGCAATGATCTTGTTCCACCAACCGAGTGGATTGTGTATTGGGTCTTCACCGCACTCGCTTGCAATAAGTCGTAAGATCGAAATTTGCACGATGTCCTCGGCATCTGTAGGAGAGAACTGTGCAGCCCGCCGTATCGCCCAATTTCGGTGACGTCGAACGAATTCCGCAAGAGCTTCGAATTCGCGATTTCTGTAGAAGCGCGACAACAGGCTGTGATCCAATTCATTCTTTGAATTCATAGCCTATGATGCTTTGCTTGTATCCAAATCATGCCCTATAGTCGTCAGGCCTAGCAATTTTGTTCCGTTTTTCTTTCGAATTTTCGTGTGAGCAACGAGCGATTTCACTTCGAAAATCTCCAAGTGGGGATAATAAGCGCGAAATATCGGACATGTGGGACTAAGTCTTATCGGCTTCGGCTTCAGTAATACAAGCCAAGTCGTAGAAATCAGTGAACGACAGCAACTCTCAGGCAACAGGAGATCTCAGATCTTCTTATCGCACGGTCCGCCAGCGTAGCGAGAGACTGTGTGCTCCGCTGGAAACTGAAGACTATTGTGTCCAGCCCATACCCGAAGTAAGTCCAATAAAGTGGCACCTGGCACATACGACATGGTTCTTCGAAGCTTTTGTCCTTCAAGAGTTTGTTCCCAACTATCGCGTATACAACTCCAGTTTTAACTATCTGTTTAATTCTTACTACGACACAATCGGCAATTACTTTCCACGCCCTGACCGAGGAAACCTGACTCGACCGTTGGTCAAGGAGGTTTACGAATACAGGGAGCATGTGGACCAGGCTATGCAGTCATTGCTCCAAAGCGCTATTGGACCTGAAATTCGAGACCGAGTGATCTTGGGGTTGAATCACGAGCAACAGCACCAGGAACTGATGGTTACAGATTTCAAATACATTCTCGGCAAAAACCCATTGCGGCCCTCTTACATCGGCAATTTTTCGAAGCTGGAAAGTCAGGCCGTCGACTCCTTGACGTATTCAACCTTCGATGAGGGCATGGTCAAAGTCGGAATGGAGATGAATGGATCGGGTTTTTGTTTTGACAATGAAACACCTGAACACCAGGTTTATCTCGCGCCCTACTTGTTGAGCAATAGATTGATAACCAATGGCGAATTCGAGGAATTTGTACAAGACGGCGGGTACAACGACCCTCGATTGTGGCTATCGGATGGTTGGGCCGAGAAAAACAAGCGTGGTTGGCTCTTGCCTGAGTATTGGTCGGGAGAGCATGCTGAACGGACGGAATATTCACTTTCTGGCGATCGAGAACTCGATGCTTCCCAACCTGTTACTCACATTAGTCTTTATGAAGCGGATGCGTTTGCTCGATGGGCCGGAGCACGTCTCGCCACGGAATTTGAGTGGGAACATGCAACACGATCTCGAGGTGCAGAAGAACTATCACGTGTCCCATCCGATAACGATCTACATCCTCGACCGGCTCTCCACAGTAACCGATTGCAGCAACTGATTGGTGAATGCTGGGAATGGACTTCATCCAGCTATTCGCCCTACCCCGGATACACTCCGTTGAAGGGTGCGCTTGGCGAATACAACGGCAAATTCATGGCAAATCAGTTTGTCTTGCGTGGAGGATCTGTAGCCACACCTCCAGGACACATTCGCACAACTTATCGCAACTTTTTCTATGCTCATGATCGTTGGCAATTTACGGGGATTCGATTAGCACGCGATGTCGGCTGAAGTTTCCATCTCCGAATTCGAGTTTTACGACTTGAAACCGACTGCACCTTGTGTGCAAGATGAAGTAATCGCAGGACTAAACCAGTCTGAGAAGACCCTTCCTCCTAAGTATTTCTACGACGAAAGAGGTTCGGAACTCTTTGAAGAAATTACAGAACTGCCCGAGTACTATCTGACGCGGACCGAAACGGGAATATTGCAAGAACGCAGCACTGAATTCCAGCGAGTTCTCAAGAAAGGATCTTCGTTACTTGAATACGGCGTGGGAAGTGGCAAGAAATCCCGCATTCTTCTGGACGCAATTGAGCCAACCGCCTATGTACCAGTAGACATATCTTCGGACCCGTTATTGGAGTTGGCACATAGAATTCGAGAAGACTACCTCGACATGTCCGTATATCCCATTTGTGCAGACTTTACAAACGCCTTCGAACTACCATCCGAAGTGAATGGCATGCAAAAGGTAGCGTTCTTCCCAGGATCCAGCATTGGCAATTTCTTACGCAGTGATGCATGTGAGTTCGTTAGCAATGTCGCAAAAGTGGTAGGGGAAGAGGGATTCCTAATACTCGGAGTTGACACGCGCAAACCTGCTTCGATTATTGAACCTGCCTACAACGACTCTCGAGGAGTAACCGCAAAGTTCAATAAGAACATGCTAAATCACCTGAATAATCTTTTGGGTGCGAACTTTCGACTTGATTTGTTCGACCACAGAGCGCACTACTTGGAAGATGCCGGTTGTGTGGAAATGCATCTAGTTTGTCGACGCGATCACGAAGTGGAAGTTGGCGACGAGACTTTTCTGTTCCGGGAAGGTGAAAGCATTTGCACGGAGCGATCGTACAAATATAGTGGCGACGAAGTTGAAGAGCTAGCGTCTCAAGCCGGATTTGCGTTGGAAGAAATCTGGACGGACGTAGAGCGCATGTTCATAGTTGCTCTAATGCGCTGTAAGGAGTAATTATTACTAGCGAACGGACCGTACCTCCACTAAACCTATTGTTGGATCAGCTTGGGGATTTTTCGAAGCAGGTGTTCGTCGTTCCAGGTGATACCAATACGGACAAAGAAGTGTGGACCCGGAAACGTGTTGCCATCTTGCGTTCTTTAATCGAACACTATCCCTATAACGAGTGGATTGTTCCAAGCTTGCAGGAGCTTTGGTTTTGGATGTACGACCAACAACGTCTCTTTCTACGAGTGAAAGACTCGTTCGGGGCGGCTGAGTTACTTCCTTCAGGCCTCTATAGGGCGGAAGGGAATGATTCGAAGTACGAGAGTTTCGATCGTGAATACGAGGAAATGAGTGCCCGCGAAGCAGAGATGGCCGAGACATTTCTCGCCACACATCCAAATTCTCAAGGTGCTGCGTGGGCCTATTACTCTCTGCTGGGTAATCTGGAAACAAAACTCTTTCAATCCGTTGACGACGATTTTTTCACAGCGGTAGCATTGCGAGAAGAAATCCTGTTGACTCTTACGAAACGACAAGAGTACCGGTCTCGGAATAGCTTCAAGTTCGAGCACGAATCCGTAAAGGAGCTCATTGAGCATTTCGATGAGTTCGATGTGGATGCAGCAATGGCAGCCGTTGATTCCTTTAGAAACGAAGAGCATACGGAACAAATAGGGTACCTTGAACAAGTGCGCAGGCTTTTTCCAGACAACAAGAGCCTGGAAGAGAAGTACTGGAATCTCCAGTCTTTGGAGAAACCCTTCTCCCTTGCTTTCAAAGATCTGCTTTCCGGTGAGACAATTGACACTCGTGATTTCCGTGGACGTGTCGTACTCATCGACATTTGGGCTACGTGGTGCCAGCCGTGCCTTCAGGGGATACGTTTTCTTAAGAATTTCAGAGACTCACACAAGGACTTGGGATTGGAGATTGTGGGTTTGGCATGCGACCGCGACTACCATGAAGAGGAATCCCGGTCCAATGATTTTGAGGTAGGAGACTTCAGAAGATCGAGTACTGCAGAGGAACGAGTGAGAGAATGCGCTGTCCAGCACCGCATCGATTGGCCCGTTCTTGTCGACGAAAAGTTTCGCGACCAGTGGGCAATCACTAGCATTCCGCGTATGTTTGTTGTGGACCGACAAGGTAAGCTGTGCTGGATCGCTCAAGACAATTCTGTCTTTGAGTTTGTGAGAGATTTGCTCAAGAAATAGTCTCCTTCGACCGAGACCAATCATTCGCTCTTTACATACGTACCGGAAAGGCGAAGAATCCAAATCAGATCAAGTAAGGTCAAAGCAAAGAGTTTCGTTGGGCTGGCGAGACGCCTACTCAAATTGCCTCGCGAAAAAAGTGGAGTGGAGCAATTGAGCCCGTGAATTTGTCGCTCCTATCAATCATTCGGGAAGTCTAAAACGAACAGATTTCAGTTTTTCAGATAATCTGAAATCTGTTTAA
This sequence comes from Gammaproteobacteria bacterium, assembly GCA_026707045.1. Classification (GTDB taxonomy): domain Bacteria; phylum Pseudomonadota; class Gammaproteobacteria; order Pseudomonadales; family Azotimanducaceae; genus Bin55. The sequence goes on from JAPOXO010000138.1 coordinate 58,362, forward strand.
TGTATATTGACGTGAAACTATAATAAGCAAGAAGATTTGCTCCTAGTTATAGTCTGCTTATAACGTGGCTTTCAAATATCTGTTATAGTATCTTTCTGATCTGTAAATTGCTCAGTCTGAGTGCTGTCTTCGATTGCTCGGATACTGAGCATCAAAGGATAATATCGCAAGAGGCGCATCGTACCTCTCATCGATTATACCAGACGATTCTTCACAGCGAATCCATCCCAAATATACGAAAATGTACCTCAAGAGTGGCTGGAAGCCTGTTCCGAATGCCGAGCGGGATCGACGATAATCTCATGACTAACGTGGGCTGTATCTGAGAGCATTCAGGACTCAATAAATGCCCGAGTGTCTATTGGCTTGTTGTCCTTAACGAAGTACAGAATATAGGGATCGTTGTTTGCCCATTTTTGTTTATTGTGGATTTCTACATTGCCGCTCTTGGCACAAACTGCCTTATATGTTGTCGAACGCATTCAGATGCTTGGCGGTGTACGATAGATCAATTTGCGGACAATAGAAAACTATTCTCTGCACTAATTGCGGTATATACTTGATCTTGCGGAGAATATCGATGATAATCTACGTATTGTGTGCGGAGAATAGATATGCCTTATGTATGGGAACGGAGCGAGTGGCCAAGACTGACGTGGGATAAAGAAATATTAGCGACGACTCTTGCTATCGTAGCCCATGAGCAGGGACGAATGCAGGGCAACCTAGAAGCATTAGGTTTTGATCTGCGAAATGAAGCCCAACTAATCACGCTTACGCAAGATGTAGTCCAGTCCAGCGATATCGAAGGTGAAAATCTTGACTCAAATCAAGTTCGCTCTTCAATCGCTCGAAGACTTGGAATGGATGTAGCCGGTCTAGTTGAGGCTGATAGGAAAGTAGAAGGAATAGTAGAAATGACGCTAGATGCAACAGAAAATTTCGACACAGAACTTGATGAGGAACGACTGTTCGCCTGGCATGCGTCGCTATTTCCTTCGGGTCGTTCGGGAATGGTGCAAATCAATGTAGGGACCTGGCGAGATGATCGCGACGGACCTATGCAAGTGATCTCTGGTCCAATGGGCCGAGAGAAAGTGCACTTTCAGGCACCTCCGGCAAAGCGCATTTCCGAGGAAATGGAAACTTTCCTTCAATGGTTCGAGAATCCTAACGAGTTGCATCCTTTGTGTGTCGCGGGACTGGCACACCTTTGGTTCTTGACGATACATCCGTTCGAAGACGGAAACGGTCGGATTGCACGAGTGATAGCGGATATGGCGCTCGCTAGATCTGAAAAATCTCGGCAACGTTTTTACAGTATGTCTTCTCAAATTCGTAACGAACGTAAAGACTACTATCAGATTTTGGAATGGACACAGAGGGGGTCTACAAACGTCACCCAGTGGATGGAGTGGTTTCTCCTATGCTTACAGCGGTCCATCAGACTGAGTCAAGAGACCTTAGATGCCGTCCTCAAAAAAGCAAAGTTCTGGGTTCGATTTGCAACAGAGCCTCTGAACGACCGCCAAGTCAAGGTATTGAACAAACTACTCGACGGTTTTGAAGGAAAGCTCACTAGTTCGAAATGGGCGCGAATTGCAAAATGCTCTCAAGACACGGCGACAAGGGATATCAATGACCTTATCCAACGAGGAGGTCTGAAAAGAGACTCAGCAGGCGGCCGCAGTACCTCTTATTCCTTGGTGCTGGACGAGGAATTGCCAAGCTCGAACGAATCTGCATTGCATTGATCGGGTACGTTCAAACTAGGGTATTGGAGCAATACCGTCTGCCGGCCAATCTAAACCAAGACTCCGCCTTCATTCTTGGAAAAGCGGAAGGCGGGTGACACTATCCACATGCAAGACATACTCTTTGAGGCGGTGGAGTCCGTTTTCGAACGGACGCGAACGCCTCAGATTGGCGTTCGCGTAGCTTTCTCAGTTTGTATAACTGTCACGCCAAAAGTCAAACTCTTGGCCGCTTCTACCAGGAAATTTCCTTCACGACATCGAAAAAGATTATGCGGCGGCGAAAGTCAACGTGAGCGGAATCAACACCACGGTAACTGTCGAAGAAAGGGAAATCAGCATCGAAGAGGTTTTGAATTCCACCTGAAAATCGCCAACCCGAATCCGGAAGCATGTACGATCCCTGGACGTCGATTGTTGTATAGCCATCCACATCGGTCTTAGATACTCCGGCAATGATATTCTCGTAGCCGCTCTCGAAATTGATCGTCAGGTTCCCGCTCCACAATCCACGAGACCAGTCAAGGAAAGCGCTGCCTTTCAAATCAACAGGACCTTGATTAGTGCCCTCGTGTGCTACAGGATCAATTCCTGGTCCTGGAACAGTTTCCAGTTTCAGCGTGTACGTACCAAGAGCACCTACCGCGAATTCACCGTACTCCGAATCGAACGAATAGCGCAGGTCCAAGTCCAAAGCGCTGCTTGACTTGGCGGAAAAGTTCGCCCACTGCATAGAAACATACGTCAGAACGCCGTTTGCATCACGCCTTACATAATTGGGAAACTGGTCCCAATTTTCAAATGCATACACTGGGGGCCATCCGAAAATGCCGTTTAACGTCCCAAGCAAATCCTCAAATTCCGTATTGCTGTATGACGCGGAAACGGACAATCCCGGAATATCGATGGATAGGTAGTCGAGTCCGATTGTAGTAGTGGTGGAAGTTTGGGGTTTCAGATCGGGGTTTCCTCCGAGTACTGTCAACGGAAAAACCGATGCAAACGGTCCTCCATTCTCGATAGGGTTGAGTGGGTCGAGAAAACGGAAAAACGTGAATTCGCGTTTTGGCGCAAACAATTCCGGTAGAGTCGCTGCCAAAAAAGCCTGACCCCATGTGGCTCGAAGCTTGATGTTCTCCACTGGATAGTAGACCACTCCCAATTTGGTAACGAAGTCATCGAAAGTTCGGCTGCTCGCAGGATCCAGGATGCCTTCGAAGGGTCCTTCGATGTCATATTTGTCATAGCGTCCAGCTGCATACAGAGTCAATTCATGAACTTCAGGCCGAGAATTGGCTTCACCGATGAGCGGAACGGAAACTTCGACGAACAAGGCCGTGTTCGTAGACTCCGGAACAATCTCCGGTGCTCCCGCTACCCTAAAAGTAAACGGATTCAATAGGAAAGAATCGAAGTCCAGGGTGTCTGTGCGAGATTCAGCGCCTATAGCCATTTCGACTGAGCCGCCGTCCATTTCGAGAATGGAACCAGATAAGGTCGCGCCAAAAACTCTTTGCCTGCCTTCTCGCGCTCCTCGGGTAGCGTATTCTGAAAATTCGTTGAGAGTGGCGCGCTGTACTGTTCCGTCTCCGAACGGATTTATTGCTTCAGCCGGATCGCTACTTGCGAGCGCCGCTTGAAACGCGGCACCACGATAATTGAAAGAGCCCGGGTAGCCTCCATATGGATTGTCGATTCCATAGTTGGCTGAAAAGACGGCTGTCCAACCCTCCATAGGTGTTTCCCAGGTTGCCGAAGCGCTGAAATTCAAGCGATCCAAGTCTGTTGTCCTCGCAAAACCCGCCAGTTTCCCGTCGGCAATTTCACGCTCAAACGTGTATGCGATGTAGACGGGCTCGCCAAATGGGTTGTAGTAGTTGCTTGCCGGTACGATACCGCTGAATGAAGCACCTACCGCTTCCTGAATGGATTCTTTACGTGCAAGTGTTGCGGAAAAGGTCAGCGTCAGGTCTTCACCGAGATCCTGCGTCAGGTTCAAGTAAGCGGACATGTGCTCCGAAGCGGGAATTGCCTCGCCCGGAGCATTCGCGGAAAGCCCTTTTGGAAGAAGATTAAAGTTGCCGGTCTGAGTCGCGACTTCCTCATTGGAAACCCAGATGACATCGTCGGGAGTGAAATTAGTTCCATCGCCATCGGGTAGGATTCCGTATGTGGTGTTCGGTGGCGCGTTGGAAGGGAGTCTAAACCTCAGAAGAACACCTGGCTGTCCAAAAGTGTTGGGGTAGAGTCTGCCGCCTTGCTCACGGTAATCTCCATCCGTATCAAGCCCCGCATCGCGCATGAACACCGGTTCGTCGTCGCGATAGTTGAAGGATGCCGTCAAATTGCCAGTATCCCACGAGTATCCTAGCGACTGTTCGAAGATAGTTCGGTGTCCACCTGAACTGCTATTTTCATAGCGCATCGAGGATTCGGAACCTATGTAATTCTTCTTTAAGATGAAATTCACCACGCCTCCGACCGCATCGGAGCCATAGACGGAACTTGCTCCATCGGTCATCACTTCCACTCGCTCAATTGCATTGAAAGGAAGTGTTGAGACATCTGTAAAAGTGCCTCTCTCTGCGGGCGAAGCCGCCAAGCGCTTGCCGTTTACCAGTACTAATGTGGATCCCTCTCCGAGTCCGCGAAGATTGATCGTAACCGAGCCAATCTGGAAACGAGGAGAGCGATTGTCCAGGCTTCCCCCATTGGTTATTGTGGAAAAATTTTGAGGCAGATATCGGACAATGTCCTCAATGCTTGTAAGTCCCCGAGCGTCAATTTCGGGTCGCGTGATTTCGAATATGGGAGAAGCTCCGGTTCCGGTAGGCAATCGGCTACCGGTTACGATCAGGACATCCATTTCCTGCGCCTTTTCTTCGTCTTGCTCCTCTTCGTTCTCTGTTTCCTGAGTTAGTGCCGTCACTGGCGCAAAAAAGAGGAATATGACAACCGCCATCCAGCGGCTGTGAAATGTCGTTCGCATGATGACCTCCCGGTCATGACGTGTTGTTCTAAATGTGATTTGGGCGGACTGATTGGATGCGCTGAAATGCGCACAATCCGCCTTTCTTCTACCCCTGCATACATACTATATCATTTTTGCGTTCTAGAAAATGGAGAAATAGTGGAGGAAAGTTGCAGCTATTGCTAGCTTGGCTTAGCATTTAGGTCGAGATTCTTCCAGGATTGGGATTGGACGATCGATGCGCAGCCCCGACTAAGTCGTGAATTTCTTTATCTCTTGGGGGAGGAGGAGTAGGCTTCTTGAGTTTCCGGGCGGATTCGTCCGAAACAGTGCGTAAGACTAACTTGCCAACGCGAGTTCGTGGAGTCGATATGGCCTTGATAGGTGCTGTTGAACTAGCCGTTTCATCTCTTGCGGTTCTCTAACGGGTTGTCCATCGGGCAAGTTTTCCTGTACTGCAATACTAAGTCGCGAAAGCCAAAACGCCAATGCAGCGTAGAGCAGAAACGAATCGAAGAACCAGTACTCCTCTGATTCAAAGGGGCGGATTTGGTTGTACGCCTGCAATAGCGCAATGGTTCTTCTTTGATCCAGTGCATCTCCACTGCGACACCAATCGTTGACCGCGACAGCTACGTCGTAAATTCGGAAACCGTAGGCGGCATGGTGAAAGTCCACTACGCCTGTGAGACCGAATTGGTTGAACAGCGCGTTGTCTCGAAAGAGATCTCCATGAATTACGCCTTGTGGTAGGGATTGAACGTCTTTACGGCTCAACATTGCACATACGGCTTGCACAGCAGTTTGTAGAAGCAATCGATCTCCGGGAGACAAGTGACCGATGACAGTGGTTGCAGTACCCTGAATCCATTCTGCATCTCGAACGTAGCTAAATCTCTCAGCGTCCAGATCATCGGTCGCGTGATGCATTCGACTTAAAAAACGGCCAATAGCTCGACATTGTTCGCTTGCCGGAGCCGTTACGTTACGCCCACTCAGTCGAACGCTGAGCATGATCGCCTTGTCACGGAACGTTGAAAGTGAATTACCTTCTTTTGTTCTCACAAAACGGGCGACGGGCAAACCGTAGTCAGTGCAAGCCTCCAACGTTTGAAACATGATCTCACGTTGGTCCAACCGGTCGTCCTCGATTACAGTGAGTACAAACTCGGACGGCACTTCGTTTTTGTCGGGACTTGTGCTAGTTTGAACGAAGTAGTTGGTGTTTTCGATTCCCTGCGCTACGGGTGTCAGACGAATTAGTCTACCGACTTCGTAGTTTTCAAGGATCGATTCGACGGCCGAATGCGTCAGGCGAGTAATGACTGCCATTCGACGGTGCGTTAGAACTCTCTAAGCTTCCATTTCGGAACCAGTCGATCCGCACGCTCCAAGTCTCCGAAGTGCTTTGTAGGATCTTCGGGAACCATGTAGTAAGGTTTGCCTTTTTTGGGCACGACCTTGATCATGGTAAGTTTCCCGTTTTGTCGATATTCTTGTATCGACCGTTGCTTAGATTCAATGAGGACGACATCGGGTCCTTTGACTTTCTCCTTCTTGTTTTTGCTACCTTCTTCAGCCAGAGTAGCGGGAGCCAAGAGGAGCGCGAAACCTGCGAAAATCGTCAAACAGAAATTGCGCGCGTCGTTCAGAATACGTGTCATTTGGTTGGTAGCGTAGCTTTCCTATGGGAGAATTTACCATGCAAAACGAAAATCCCCTAATCCTCGTCGACGGATCGACTTACCTTTTCAGGGCTTTCTACGCCTTACCAGACCTGAAGACGTCAACTGGACAATACACCGGCGCTATTCGGGGCGTCATATCAATGCTCCTCAAAATGATGAACGACTATCCCGGGAGCACGATCGCAGTTGTCTTCGACACGGCGGCGAAAACGTTCCGTCACGAACTCTACGATGAATACAAGGCAAATCGTCCTCCAATGCAAGACGAGATGGCGCAACAAATTGAGCCACTGCACACAATCATAGGATGCATGGGACTTCCTCTGCTGAAGAAAGACGGATTCGAAGCTGACGACATTATCGGGACTCTTGCGACTCAGGCCACCAACTCTGGTCGTACCACGATTATCTCGACGTCTGACAAGGATATGGCGCAGCTAGTCAACGAACATGTAACCATGCTTGACACAATGAAGAACCAAGCAATGAATCGAGATGGTGTTGTTGAGAAGTTTGGCGTATTGCCCGAGCTCATCATCGATTACTTGGCATTAATGGGGGATACGTCGGACAACATCCCCGGAGTTCCGAAGGTTGGACCAAAGACAGCGGCCAAATGGCTCAATCAATACGGGTCATTGGATTCGATCTTGGAGCATAAGAATGAGATCAAGGGAAAGGTTGGTGAAAACCTTGTAGCAGCGTCAGAGATGCTTCCTATGTCAAGGGAACTTGCCACGATCAAGTGCGATGTGGAATTGGAGTGGACCCATGAAGAATTGCAGGTAAAGGAAATGGACATTCCTGCGTTGACTGATTGGTTCAACCGGCTCGAGTTTCGAACACTATTGAGGCAAATCACTGAGGACCGCGAGGAGTCACCAAAGGCGGAACAACGTGCTGCGTATGAATTCGTCTCAGATCCAATGACTCTCAAAGTCTGGATGGATCGAATCCGCTCGAGCAAGCAAATTTCACTGGTGTTGCAGCCGTCCGTGCATAACGGAGCGGTTGGTTGTGTTGGAATAGCACTAGCTGCGAATCGTGATCGGGCAGCTTACATTCCAATCGAACACTCGGACTCTGATTTTCGGCAACTCAGTTTGCAGTACGTAATTGATGAACTAAAACCTCTTCTGGAAGACGATGAGATTTCAGTAATAGGTAGTGATCTCAAAAGCGCGATCAAATTCTTCAGCGTGCACAACGTTTCATTGCGAGGTCCGCTCTACGATACGCGCCTCATGTCGTACGTATTGAACAGTACTGCGCCCGGCGGGCACCACACCTCTGCTCTTGCTTCCAGACACTTGGAACATACGACCATCGATCGCAACACGCTGACGGGATCTGGTGTGTCGCGAATTCCGTTGAGCCAGGTTGCAATTCCCGAAACTGCGATGTACATGGCAGAACTCGCCTGTGTAAACGCTCAGGTGTATCCAATAGTGGAAAAGGAACTCCAAACAGATCCAAAAATGTTGAGTGTTTATCAGGAAATAGAAGCTCCGCTTACCAACGTTCTGGCTAAGATGGAACGCGACGGCGTGTGCATTGAACCTGCGCAACTCCAACGACTGAGTGAGGAACTCAAGGATCGAATAGACAAAATCACAAGGGACGCATTTGAGTCCGCGGGAGAGCAGTTTGGATTGGGATCTCCGAAGCAGCTCGCCACAATCTTGTACGACAAATTGAATCTTCCAGCGCCTAGAAAAACCCGTACAGGTGCGAGATCAACATCCGAAGACATACTTCGAGAGCTCATAAACGATCACCCATTGCCACAGCTCATTCTCGACTATCGATCCGCCACCAAACTCAAGTCCACCTATTCAGATCAACTTGGACATTGGGTCAGTAGCGCAACCGGTCGCGTGCACACCACCTATGATCAAGCTAATGCAGCAACGGGACGCCTATCTTCGGGTGCTCCAAATCTACAAAACATTCCAATCCGAACCGCAGATGGACGTCGTATACGCGAAGCATTCATTGCGCCTCCGGGCAGCTTATTCATGTCCGCAGACTATTCACAGATTGAACTGAGAATCATGGCGCATCTGTCTGGTGACGAATCGCTACAGAGAGCATTCAATGACGGATTGGATATTCACAGAGCTACCGCAGCGGATGTGTATGGAATTGAATACGACAAAGTCAATGAAGACATGCGGCGCAACGCAAAAACCATCAACTTCGGACTAATCTACGGCATGAGCGCGTTTGGACTTGCGAGAAACTTGGGCATTGGTCGAGGCGAAGCGGCTGAATTTATTGAGACTTACTTCAGCCACTATCCAGGAGTCCGGACCTACATGGATCAGTCCAAGGCACATGCCCACGATTTTGGCTACGTGGAGACGATTTATGGCCGCCGTATATACCTCGACGAAATCAACAGCCGCAATCCACCTCGAAGACAAGGGGCAGAACGTCTGGCCATCAATGCTCCCGTGCAAGGGTCGGCTGCTGACATCATCAAGCGAGCAACTGTTTCAGTGAACGACTTTCTCGAATCTAGTGGAGTTAATGCAAAGATGGTACTGCATGTCCATGACGAAATCGTTTTCGAAGTCGACAACTATGCGCTTGATTCCTTGCGCGAAGGTGTAGTCCGAGCAATGCAGAATGCCGCTGAACTGTCGGTGAATTTAGAAGTGGATGTGGGCGTTGGCTCGAATTGGAGCGAAGCGCACTAGATAGGGTTCTCGACGGCTTTCCACATGGTTCGTATGTAGCTTCTAGCTTCGGACACTCCAGTGCCCTTTAGTGCTGAGAATAGGATCGCTTGCGCTTGAACACAGTTTTTAATAGCTTCGTTAACGACACGAACACAGGAACTCCGCTGACTTTGCTTCAGTTTGTCTGATTTGTTCAGCAATACGAGCAAATTCATTTGTTGTCGTTCGGTCCATTCGATCATATCGCTGTCAAATTGTCTCAACGGATGGCGGGAGTCCATGATGAGCACAAGGCCCACGAGACTTTTGCGACGTTCCAAATAGTTGTCGACGGCCTTTTGCCATTCGATTTGTTTGTTACGGTCTGCTCGAGCGTAGCCAAAACCGGGAAGGTCTACGAGTCTGCCTCCCGCATTGGAATCGAAAAAGTTCAAAAGTTGGGTACGACCAGGGGTTTTGCTCACTCGTGCAAGTTTTTTCGAACCGGTAAGGCAGTTAATGGTGCTGGACTTTCCGGCATTTGAGCGTCCTGCAAACGCCACTTCCGGGATATCGTCATTGGGACAATCCCTCAAAAGAAGAGCGCTTTTTAGGAACACCGATTCAATGGGTGAATGTTCGTTGGCCACTCGCGAAAAGCCAATCTTTCAGATGGGATTAGTGTAAATCGAAAGCAGATTTCTTGTCCGTGCCTTCGAATCGGCGTTGCTATAATTGTCGCCTCTCATGCGCATGGCGGGGTCTCCCGGTGATGCGCATGTGGCTTACTGTTCCCAGGAGAGTTGATGCCTCGACTGTTGCCAATCAGCCGTTCAGTATGGTATTGCAGTGTTCTGCTTCTACTGTTAGTAATCGTCGTGTGCGTGATACACGCGGACACAGATGTATCGGAGCCAACCGAGAATGACATCCTGGATGCAATGGAAGCAGAGACCTCTACAGAATCACTGGGCGAAGTCGCTGAGGTATCGGTCCCAGAAGTTGAAATCTCGAGCGTGGAAGCCGGAAGAGCACTTTCCGCTCCGTGTACTGCTTGTCACGGCACAGACGGAAACACTCTTACACCGGCAAATTCCAATCTTGCGGGTCAAGGCGAGAAGTATCTTTACCAACAGTTGTTGCATATTCAATCGGGTAAACGTGAAATTGCCGTGATGGTTGGTCAACTGACGAAATTCGACAAACAAGATCTTCGAAACATCGCGGCTTATTACGCTTCTTTGCCTGGAAGAATTGGCCAATCGAAAGAAGAAGGTCTCGAACAGGGAGAATCCATTTATCGTGGCGGAATTCCGGATAAACAGGTTGCAGCTTGCACCGCGTGCCATGCGCCCAACGGAAATGGCAATATGTTGGCAGGATTTCCACGTCTTTCAGGGCAACCCGTCGAATACACCATTGCTCAGCTCAAGGCCTATCGCGAACAGGAACGCACCACAGACGAGGAGTTCGGCAACATGATGCGAGACATTGCTGCGAAGCTTACGGACTCAGAAATTGAGGCGGTTGCAAATTACATGACGGGTCTATACTAGGCTCGACTGGGAAAGCGAGTTGCGCAAGTGACAACACCGCGTCAAATCCAAGCATGGATAGTAAGTGTCGTTCTTCTCTTAGTGACGTGGAACATTCATGCTCAGACTGTCGAGTACAAAGAAGGACAGCACTTTTTCCTTGTTCCAGCGGAGCTTCAGGAGTCGGAAGAGTCGAAGGATGAACAGTCGGGCGCTACGATCGAAGTCCTCGAATTTTTCTCATATACCTGTCCTGCTTGTAAACAATGGGAAGGGTTCATAAAGAACTGGTTGGAGCGTAAAGCCGAGGATGTTGTATTCCGCCGAGAGCACGTTATTTTTAGTCAATCTTCAGTGCCCTTGGCAAGAGCATACTATCTCGCCGAAGACTTGAAGGTCTTACCGAAAATTCACGACAGAATCTTCGAAGCAATTCACAGGTATGAAATCAATCTGACTGACGAAGAACTGCTTATGCAGTTGTTTAAAAACGCTGCGAAGGTCGACAATGACACATTCAAAGACAAGTATTGGGCTCAAGAAACGCAGGATCGTATTCGACAAGGGCATCGAAAAGTAAGAACTTGGCAAATCTCCGCAACGCCGACCTTTGTGGTAGGAAAGAAGTACGTCATTACGACCGAGAGCGCGGGTCGGAATCCACGCAAGTTGTTCCAAATTGTCGACTTCCTGGCCGACAAAATCCGAGCAGAATCGAAGAAAGCCAAACCAGTAGAGAGCACTTGATGCGGCGTTGAGTTCCACCGAATCGTCGGAACCGATTTCTAACTCCCTTGTCCCAATTGAAGGAATCCAAGGCCAAGCCTTTGGAACAATCCAGCACAAAGGTAACCATCTGATGAGACAACTTGCAACGCAGACTTGCTTTTTGATTGCTTCACTCCTACTCGTATCGGGAGTATCTTTCGCGCAGACCGACGAGTACAAAGAAGGCAAGCACTTCGTACGGCTACCTATGCAATTCGCTAGCGCGGATGAGGGTTCTTCGGACAAGTCCAAAGAAACCATCGAAGTCATCGAGTTTTTCTCGTACGGATGCGAACACTGCTACAGATTCGAAGTGTTTATCCAAGACTGGCTCAAGACCAAAGCATCGGACGTATCGTTCAAGCGTGAACACGTAGGCTGGAATTCGTACTGGAAGACTTTAGCTAGAGCTTTCTATGTCGCGGAAGACCTGAAACTTTCACCGAAGATTCACAATGCTATGTTCAAGGCGATTCATGACCACGGTATCGTCATGAATCAAGAACGAAAATTGATGACTTTGTTTGACAACGTTGAAGATGTCGATCCCGACACTTTTAAAGAGAAATTCTGGTCGGACGAAGTCGAAGAGAGAATCAGCGATGCCAAAACGAAGGATCGCTTGTGGCGAATTGCGGCCCACGGTACTCCCTGTTTGGTCGTTGGAGGTGAGTACTTGGTCGATGTCCAGATGGTAGGAGGCAAAAAGGACGAGTTATTTCCTGTTGTCGACTTTCTCATCGAACGAATTCGATCTGAAAGGAATGACAACAAAGCATTTTCTCAAGAGACGGAGGGCTAGTCGCTCGAACCGCGCGTCCAATCTACACCGAGGTAGAAGTTAGTCCTAGTTCTAGCCTTCCTCTTGAGTATCTTTTTCCGCGTTGCCGTTCACATTGATGCAGATTAGCTGAAGCACCCCTCCTTCCAAAGCGCTTGCGGGAACGGGATTGTTGGACATGCATGCCGAGCCGTCGGCCATGAAGTCGGTGTCTCTTGTATATGTACCCGATAGAGGAATGGGGTACGCGATAAACCGTTCTTCATCAGGAATGAACCTATAAATGCGGTCGGTCATATTCTCGTTGATCCAGATATCCTGGGTCTGGGGATGTACACCCAAGGCGTATGGCGCGGGCCGATGGTTGGGAACAAACTCGGGCATTTGGTATACCGTAGTCTCAAAGCCGTCGGTTTCGATTCGCGCCAACATTCCTTCTGAATAGCCAGTCACCCAGAGAATGCCGGATCGATCGAATCTCATTCGACGTGGACCTCTCACTGGGGATTCGTACTCGGTGACTTTTAGTGTAACGGGGTCTATGCGACCGATTCTGTCTCCGAACAGCCGCGTATACCAAATATCTCCATGAATTGGGTCGATGTCAATTCCATACGGAGTCGTACCACCTGACATTCCTCCGGGCTCAACCTTTGGAAGATTCACAACCTGCGTCTTGCCTGTTGTAGGGTCAAGCTTGCCAACCTGCTCCGACCCGGCGAGCGTGAACCAAACAGTACCTTTGGAATCTACGCGAATGGTGTGTGGGTAGTCGGCACCGTGCCCGATGAAATGCAGGGGCTCCCATTCCATTGCCTCGGGGTTGAAGACCCCAATGCTATTGGTGCTGGTATTAGTCACGTAGTACTTGCCATTTTGATGCAGCGCAAGAGAGTGTGGCCCGTTGCGGCCATTGAAAACGGCAATTTCGCCAGCCACCGAACCGAATTCGTGATATTCGGTCCCTCCCCTAGATTGAGAGATGTAATTTGTTGCACCTGTATCGGGGTCGGTAATTGCCATGTGGTCCGCACCTTGATCGATCGTGAAGATCAGGCCCGAAGTTGGATGCACAATTGCATCATGGGGAACAATGCCGCGTTCCATCCGATATTCCGTGATCTTTGTTGTGAATAGCGACGGATCGATTGGGAATTGTGGACGAACTTTCAATGGATAACCGTCAAATCCCTTGGCAAGAATGACCGATCGTCGATCTCTTAGTTCAGCATCGAAATTCCCAAGGTAGGCATGCATTCTTTGAATCGTGCCGACCCAGCCTTCGGCAGTTCGGACTACGCGCGTCAAGGGATCTCCCAGTTGGTGGCAAGTCAGACAATCTCGTTGGAACTGGTAGCGATTGAATAGCGCGTCGTCGCCTTCTTCATAGGGCAGATTTCCAAAGTGGAATGCTGCTGGGAGGCTGTCAGAAATTTCTTGATTTCCTACCATCTCTTCCATTGCGAACGAAAGTTCGTGTTCAGACTTAGCCCCGACATTGGTCAAGTTGGTTGTTCGGTCGCGATAGTATGGAAGGCGCAGGCGAACTTGCAGCAATCCTGAGAGGCGAGTCGAAATCGAATAGCTCCCGTCCTTGCGAGTGAATACAGACTCGGAAACGCCGGATTCGGGTTCTGTGAAACGAACCATGACACCGGTCAATGCCTCTCCGGAAACACTGGTGACCTTTCCTGAGATCTCTGCACCGGAGACGTTTATTGCTACTACAAGCCCGGCAAAAAGCAGAAACAATCGATTAAGGATGGAGAATCTGCGCATGATTGTGATTGGTCTATGCTTTGACGACATTGCTTTGAATAGTATGCCTTGTCTTAGGACACGATATAGTCAGATCAAAAGCATCAACAAATCTCGACAGGATTCAAAAGAACCTTCGGAGGCAATAGATTCAGTCTATAGGCAAAGTCAAGGCACTTGAAAGAGACCAAGTCCTAGTGCTGTCTCTTTTATTTCGTCCAACGCTCGAAACACATCCATTTCTGTGGGATCCACAAGCGATCTGGCGTGTTGGTATGCAGTTGAACACTCTTTGACATCTTCTTCATCCTGAAGCGATCTAGATTGGCACAGTTTAGAGACGATTCTTTCCAAGTCAGCTTCGTATCCTGCTTTTCTCATGCCAACAATTCCCCATGCTGCCGAAGCAATTGCGTCTGGGCGTTTGGCAGTTGAAATGAGGGTTCCAATTCCTCCAATGGCTGTATGAATCTGGTTCTGCCACGCGTGCAGTTTGTACTTCGATCTCTGATAGTGTTTGTCCCCGTACCAACCTGTACTTCCTTGGCTTGCAAAGAGCATTCGCTCATCTCCTAATCGTGCGGCTATTTCTTCTAGGTCGTAGTGAAGGAGTCGTTGCGGTTCTTGAGCACTTAGCTCCTCGTGGGGTGAAAGAAAATCGGTCTTGCATTTATTGCTGGATTCGAGCCAAACGTCGAGTAGCGCTGATTTTCGCAACGCATTCCGCCATGAGTAGTACTTCTCTAAATCGTCGTATCGCCGCTCCCGATAGCTGTCAAAGTCTTCCATGCCATTAAGGTTTTGTTGATATCTGGACTTTCCTCTGAAAAAGTCGTCGGGCTTGAACCAATTATTGGTTGTTGCGAAGTAACAGAGGTTTGCCATTCGTGCATATCGGGAAAAAGCGTCTGCGTTGCACGTGTCTCTCAGATTCAATCGCATTGGACCTTCCAACAATCTACACTCGGGATTCGCAAGAGCTTCGGCCACCAGTTTCCGGTCGTTAGCGTGTTGTTCGAACATATCCCTGTACGTAAACCATCCTCCTCTGCTAATCATTCCGGGGAAATTGACGACGTAGGCAGGCTTATCAATAAAGTGGCTGTCAATGGCCTCTAAGCAGTCGCTATCAGACCAGACCTTCTCATCCAGCGGAACGGGACACTCGTCTCCCAAAAAATACGAGTTGGCAATGTCATCCTTCATTTCCGATTCAGGTACGGTCGATTGCTCGGTGGCCAACAAGAATTCGATCGAGCCTTCGCGGAATTCAACTTTCGCCTCCGCAGTGCCGTTGTAGTCGAGTGAAAAGTAAGGAGAGATAAGAGCAACGACACAGCACAAAATTAATCGTGCACCGAACTTCTTCATCGGTATGTGATCCAGGAAGAATGCTTTTTGGCAACCATGACTGAATTCCGATTGGAGTTCATCTACGCAGTATATTCGTTTAATGCGTTACCAGAACTTAAGTGGCGCAGTGATTTACGGAGTCTTAGAGGGACTATTTCGCACACTAATCCCTGCGTTGGTCTTAACGTGAACGCAAGCATTCTTGGTCGGCTTGTGGTGGACAGGTATCAGGTCTTTATCATAGGCAGAACAATCTTGATCCATCGACGAAAAATGAGTGAATTAGCCTTTCAGTCCGCGACGAATTTGGCGCAAATGATCCGAGAGAAGGAAATCTCTAGCGTCGAGTTGCTCGATTTCTACTTTCACAGAATCGACGAATACAACCCGGGACTAAATGCCATTATTTGGCAGATGCGTGAACAGGCGATGGATACCGCACAGAAAGCAGATGAATGCTTGGCATCAAACGCCGAGGTGGGACCACTTCATGGTGTTCCAATGACCATCAAGGAATCTTACGACGTGGTCGGCACACCAAGTACGTGGGGAATCCCGGATCTAAAAGACAATTTTCCCGAGAACGATGCCTTGTCCGTGCAACGTCTCAAGAAAGCAGGTGCGGTGATTATGGGCAAAACAAATGTACCGCTTAGATTGTCCGACTTTCAGAGTTATAACGACATCTATGGAACAACCAACAATCCTTGGAATCGTGAATTGATTCCGGGAGGATCATCTGGAGGATCGGCAGCCACATTGGCGGCTGGGCTATCCGGCATAGATTCCGGTTCGGACATTGGGGGTTCAATTCGCAATCCTGCGCACTTTTGCGGAATATTCGGCCACAAACCCACTTGGAACTTGCTGCCTCCTCGTGGGCATGCCACACCTGGAATTCTTTCGCCCTCAGATCTCTCGGTTATTGGTCCGATGGCTAGATCCGCAGAAGATCTTGAGCTCGCTGTAAGAGTAATGGCTGGTCCGGACGAAATTCAGTCAAGAGGACTGACACTCAATCTGCCATCAATGACCAAGCCCCCTTCGCAGTGGCGTGTTGCAATCTGGCAGAACGAAACTTTTGCTCCAGTTGACAAAGTTATTGAAGAACGGGTTCTTGCAGTGGCCGAAACGCTGAATAGTCTGGGTGCTTCAATCGACTTTGAAGCTCGCCCATTTGGTTCGTCGGAGAATGTGCATACGACTTACCAGTGTCTATTGAATGCGACCATGTCGTGTCGCCTTCCTGATGATGATTACTCGGACTTGGTTGAGCGAGTTGAAGGCCAAGCAAACAATCCCACATCGAACGATAGAGATCGTCGAGCGAATCAGCTCCGGATCTCCCAGGTTGCACGCTTCAAGGACTGGACGCAATTCAACGAGGAGCGAACGCATCTTCGATGGAGTTGGCACGAGTTCTTCAAAAATTTTGATGTTGTGATCGCACCAATCATGGCATCGCCAGCATTTCCTCACGACCACCGACCGATGTGGGAACGTACCATCATGGTCAACGGCGAAGAGCAGAACTACTTCACCCAATTGTTTTGGGCTGGTCTCGCTGTGAACGTATATTTGCCGTCAACGGTAATTCCTACAGGGCTAGTTGGAGGTGGCCTGCCTGCCGGCGTACAAATCATTGGTCCGGAGTATGGCGATTTAATGACGATCGACGTAGCGAAAATCCTTGAAAGTGAGGGATATTCTTTCGTTGCTCCCCCCGACTATCGGTGAGTCAAGCAACGGTAAGTGCACACCCTAATATTGCTTTAGTCAAGTATTGGGGGAAACAATCAGGTGGGAGAAACATTCCTCTTACGCCATCTGTGTCTGCAACTCTGGACACTCTGACAACTACCACCACTGTAGAACAATCGTTCAACGATCTTGTAGTAATCGATGGCAAGGATACACAGGACGGGAAAATCAAGTCTTGGTTGAGATTTGCGAGAAGCCGCTATGAAATTCCGCCAGTTTGCATCAGGTCAGAGAGCAATTTCCCAGCGAGTAGTGGTCTCGCATCTTCAGCGTCAGGATTTGCCGCTCTGGCGATGTCGGTTAATCAGGCGTTCGGTCTAGGGCTGGAAATTCACGATCTAGCAAACCTTGCACGAATTGGGTCAGCCTCCGCCGCGAGATCGATGCTGGGTGGATTCGTAAGTTTGAAACCAAATGGAGATTTCTGCGTTATAGACCAATTACATCCAAAGGAACATTGGGCCTTGAGGGTGGTGGTTGCGATAACAGACCCCGGTCAGAAG
>JAPOXO010000143.1 GCA_026707045.1 Gammaproteobacteria bacterium
GAAGGCACACCTGATTTCGAGTCAGGCCCATTCGACCAGCTCTGGCACCTCTCCGTGCAATGGAATTTTATGAATTCGAACTCTTAAAGTGACGTTTGCAATGATCACGTTACTTGAACAGATTCAAAAATATCACCAGAAGTTTCCTACGGAAATTGCTCCGGCAACATGCTTGGCATTCGCCAAATCGCAATCACAGTGCTTCGATCGCCACTGCTTCAAAGACGGACATTTCACCGCATCTGCTTGGGTCGTCAACCCAAGTCGCAAACTGTGCTTACTCACCCACCATCGCAAAATCAGCAAATGGCTGCAACTAGGAGGTCATGTCGAAAACAGTCGGGATCTGCTAGCGGAGGCGCAGCGAGAAGTCAAGGAAGAATCCGGACTTGATTCGTCGCCATTAAGCCTTGACATTTTTGACATTGATATTCACCAGGTTCCAGCGAATCGAGATGAACCAGCCCACCTCCACTATGACTTGCGGTTTTTGCTCTCCGCCGACGAAAAACACCCCTTGCAGAGAACGTCCGAGTCGCATGAACTTCGATGGATCCACACGGACGACATCGAGACTTTTACCCAAGAGGAATCAGTTTTGAGAATGGTAAAGAAGCACTTGGAGTATAGTTTCGGTTCAAGCCGAACAAAAATGGATTCGACGGATAACCCGTAATCTCGATCCTTGACGTTCGAGTGAGTGGTCAATGCGGTTGGACTTGCCTAGTCCTTCACTGAGACCCAAGGAGTTCCATTCTCTTGGGTCGCGAACCACACATCAACTTCTCGTTTCAATTGATCATACTCGCGCTTCAGTACTTCAGTATTGTTGTTGCGCTGGCTCACATGTCCAATCACCACATTGGACAATCGAGAGTGTTTCACTCGACTGAGAAATTCTTTCGCTTGACCATTGGACAGGTGGCCTAGATCACTAGACACCCGATGCTTCAAAAACTCGGGATCATTTCCATTCCACAGCATGTCGATGTCATGATTGGATTCGACGAACAGTGAATCGCAATCCGAGTAGTGGTCCACTACGGCATCTGTGATTGATCCAATGTCCGTTAACAATCCGAATCTCGATTCAGCAGATTCAAAGACAAACTGGGTTGGCTCTCGAGCGTCGTGTGGCACTTCGACACTTCGCACCTTAACTCCATGAATCGAAATGATGTCTCCACCTGCAATTTCGTTGACTAAAGCACGATCCAATTTGGCAATCTTTGAGAAGGTACCGGCTGTTGCAAAAACAGGTATGTGGAAACGATTGGCGAGCATACGAACACCCCTTATGTGGTCGCCGTGTTCGTGCGTCACGAATATTGCGGTAATTTCGCGAGGTTCAATCCCTTTCGCAACAAGCGAGCTGATCGTATATGTGAGTCCAAAACCGCAATCTACAAGTAGGGTGGACTTACCATTGCGGACGACGGTGCAATTTCCCTTGCTTCCGCTTCCTATGGAAGTAAATTGCAATCGGTGCCCTCTTAGGTATTAGGGAGAGAATAAGTAAAGGCGTTAAATAACGTTCTCACGCAACACGGACAAGAAGTCCTGCGCAAATTCGGCCGATATTGCTGCACTTGTAGCACGATCTACGAAGACGTCAAAACTATCAACCGATTCCTTTAGATGAACTCTGATGCTTGACAGGTCGGCAATGGTGTTCGAATTGCGACGTACGAATTCCGCAAGTAGCCCTTGCCGACGACCCTTGCGCATATTGCGGGACATTTCAATTTCGAAATAGCCGTCTTCAGGGCCGCCTCCAATAATATTGAGCTCCGAATTTTCGATAGCCTTCTGAAGGGTAGCCCATGCTCTCGCATAGTCCACATTCAAGCGCAGTAACGGAAAACCTCGTTCGTCATTCAACTGCTCAACCTTGAATCGCAGAGCAATATTCTGAGCAATACTTGACACGGTTGGCGCAACGTAGCCCGCTGCGTCGTAATTGGCCAGAACTTCAAGAATCGCACGCTCAATACCGTAGTTTGAGGACGCTTCGGGCCAACTGTGCAAGTCAGGTGCTTCCAAATCGTTTAGGTACCGAATATGAACTTCAGACGATCCATGACGCATCGAAGTTTCTAGTCGAATCGCAATCCAATCCATATCGCCAGTAAGTTGGGCATCTTGTTTACGTGCAGAAACTTGCGCACGCAGTTCTAATGGGTCGGCCCCTTTGAGATTTAGTTGTTCGCAAAATATCAGTCCAGATGCTGGATCCTCGTGTTCGATTCCTATCTCGTTGTCGTGGATCCATTGCTTAATGACGGGCCATACGGTTTCAGGTGGTCGTTGAACAACCATCCAACTTCTATTTGGACCAAGGGTTTGAATTCGAACCAAGTCAGGGTCTGCCTCACCGACAATGCTTTCCGGTCGAGGTGCAGTGCGAGGAAATAGTCTCGGTCGCGGCTGATCGGTGATTGGAGGAATAACCCAGTTGTCCTCGATCTCTCGATGAGGCATATCGGAGGGAATGTAGAGGTCCGGCGTTTGCTCCGGATCCAGATAGTCCTCAGGGTCTTCCATACGTTCTGGAACACTACCGATCAATGGAAGATTGGCCAAAATGGAGCAGCCACACAGTGCTAGCGCCATACATCCAAATACAAAAATGCGTAGGCAATCCTTCATTCGAGCAATCCAACTTTGGTCAGGCGATCTCGCACTTCTCGGTGATGCTGTTGAGAAAGTTCGATCAAGGGTAGTCGAATACCGTTTCCAATCCGCCCCATCGCATTCAATGCCCACTTCGTGGGGATTGGACTCGTTTCAACAAACAAGATTTCATGTATCGGCTGCAGTTCTTCGTCGATGACTTTCGCTCGTTCGACATCTCCCGACAAGAATCGTTCGCAAAATTGTGCCATACGCCTAGGTGCAACGTTGGCTGTGACGGAAATCGTCCCGACGGCACCATATCGCATCATTTCTAGGGTCTGGGCATCCTCACCGGACAACAGAATGAAGTCCTCAGACACTACACGCTTGATTTCCTTGACTCTCTGTGCATCGCCACAAGCTTCCTTGATCCCGATAATGCGGTCATTCGGCGCGAGCCGTGCCACCGTAGCCGCAGACATGTCGCATGCTGTCCGTGGAGGAACGTTATACAAGACCAACGGAATGTCCACAGCTTCGGTAATCGCACTGTAATGACGATACAACCCTTCTTGCGTGGGCTTGTTATAGTAGGGAGTCACAACGAGACATGCGTCGGCACCAGCGGACTTTCCATGTCTTGTCAATTCAATAGCCTCTGCAGTTGCGTTGGCACCCGTCCCGGCAACAACCGGAACTCTACCGTTCACACGTTGTACAGTTGCTTCAATTACTTTAAGGTGCTCTGCGACAGAAATAGTCGCTGAATCACCTGTGGTTCCTACCGGTACGATCCCGTGGGTCCCGCATTCCAAGTGCCAATCCACGAGATAATCGAGTGCTTGCCAGTCAACATGACCAGACTCTTGCATTGGAGTCACAAGAGCTACCAGACTACCGCGAATCATCGACTACCCCGCAAGCTGATCAAGGCGATGCGCTGCATATGTATGGTAGCAAGAAGCAATTGTTAGCCAATTCATTAGGGTCTTCTGAAGTATCTATTGGTATTTCACTCTCTTACCGAGATTTCTTGCGGAGCAGGTAACAAAAAACCCCGTCGTTGTCCACGGACTCGAGAAGCTCGTGGCCACTTTGCCTCGAGAAAACTTGAAAGTCTTTCACCGAACCCGGATCTGTCGCAACAACACGCAGCAACTCCCCAGGTGCGAGTTCGTTCAACGCCTTTTTGGCCTTGAGCAAAGGCATCGGGCACTGCAATCCCTTTACATCGAGTGTGGTCGTAGCTTCGTTCATAAAATGTCCTGTGGTTACAGTGCATTCACTAGGATTCTTGAGAAAGAATTCTCTGCGGGTCAAATCACACAGCGTACAAACAAATCAAGAATACTTCTGTCAAAGTCCTTGTTGCTTTGAGTATTATCGCCCATATGTTCAAGCGTCTTGCCCTTTTGTGCACAGCAATATCACTAACGATCATTGCGGCAATCGCAATTGCACAGGAACAGCCGCTGCCCACCCTAGGAGATCGAGAGTCTTCCGTTCTTTCGCCTCACGAAGAACGGATTCTCGGCCAGCAGTTTCTAATGGAATTACGACGCAGTGTGCGCACTGTAAGAGACCCTATCCTCAAGTACTTTGTTAGGACGAACATGCTCGAGTTGGCGGAACATTCCGATCTGACTCAAACCGAACTCTACCCAGTCATCATCGATGCAAAAGAACTTAATGCATTTGCCGCGCCCGGTGGCATCATCGGTATAAATCTGGGGCTTTTTCGGTTTGCTGAGGATGTTCACGAGTATTCCTCAGTCGTCGCTCACGAACTTGCGCACCTGAGCCAGCGACACTTTGCAAGACGAATAGATCAGCAACGACAACTAACTGTTGCGCAGCTGTTCGGATTCCTGACTTCAGCGGCAGTCTTGGCTTCAGGCGCTACAGATGCCGGCTTGGCGGGACTTTTGGGCACCCAAAGTATGGTAGAAGCCGAAACTCTGAAGTACAGCAGGCAACAGGAACGCGAAGCTGATCGCATCGGATTCAACGCACTAACAAAGGCCGGGTATGATCCGTACGGAGCATCTCGAATGTTTGAACGGTTAGGTACGCAAGATGATGCCCTGGAGTTCTTGCGTACCCACCCAGTTTCCCAGAAACGAGTAGCCGACTTGAGTGCACAAGCACTTGAACTTCCAGAAGGCGAGTTCGAGTCCAGCGACGAGTACCAGTTAATGCGTGTGCGAGCTCTGCAACGCTTTATCGAAACCACTACCAGTTCTGTTCGCAATCCAGAGTCCATCACGGGCGAAAAACTGGCAGACTGGTATGAGCGAGCCCTCGTCCTGCATCAAAGAGGAGACTTCGAAGATGCAATCGAAGAAATGCGCAAAGTCGTGAAGCAAATGCCAACGAGCTTGTTGGCAATTTCGTGCTTTGCGGAGCTTCTCACAATGTCAGAAAAGGTGGATTTAGCCATAACTGTGCTCGAACATGCGCTAGCCGACACGCCAGACAACGCTCCTCTTTCAATGATTTACGCCCGAGCATTGAAGGCAGCCGAGCGATACACAGAAGCGACCTCTGTTTTGCAAAAGCAGGCAAGAATCCATAGCGACGACACAGATGTCTGGTTCGAGCTTGCTGAGACCGCGGGTCTTGCAGACAAAATCGTAGAAGTTCACCGAGCTCGAGCCGAATACTATGCTCTCCGAGGGGAATTTAATCGGGCGATTTCACAATTGAATCTAGCCAAGAAAGCAAGCGACGGAGCCAGCTTCCGTCTGGAGGCTAGCTTGGATCAACGTATTCTCGAACTTAGAGAACGAGCGGAACAAGGTGCATAAGCAACGAACGGGGCATTGAACCGCGGATTCCCACAGCCCAGAGCAAAAAACTCTTAAAGCCCTATACGGGAAAATTCAACATTCGCTGCAACGGGATCATTGCGCGTTGACCCACATCGGGATTCACCTGTATCTCGTTGTCGAGGGTCAATAAAGTGTCTCGAAGAGCTTTGAGTTCGTTCATTGCCATCCACGGACAATGTGCGCAGCTTCTGCAAGTTGCACCATCTCCTGCGGTTGGTGCTTCGATGAATCTCTTGTAGGGTTCAGCCCGGCGGAGTTGATGAAACAACCCTCGATCTGTGGCAACAATGAAAGTGTCGTGAGGAAGATCGGATGCGGCCTTCAGAATCTGGCTTGTTGAACCTACGCAGTCGGCCAAGTCGATAACTGCCGCTGGAGACTCTGGATGAACAAGGACTCCAGCAGCCGGATACAACTTCTTCATGTCCATTAGAGCACGAAATTTGAACTCTTCATGTACGACGCACGCCCCGGACCAAAGCAACATATCCGCACCCGTTTTTTGTTGGATGTAGTTACCGAGATGCTTGTCTGGAGCCCAGAGAATCTTCTCGCCTCGCACTTTAAGTTGTTCAACGATTCGCAGCCCAACACTGGATGTGACTACCCAATCCGAAAGCGCTTTGACTTGGACGGAAGTGTTTGCATACACAACCACAGTTCGGTCTGGATGAGAATCGCAAAACTCTTTAAATTCGTCTGGAGGACAGCCTAGATCAAGCGAACACTCGGCATTGAGGGTGGGCATGACCACCTTTTTCTCCGGTGACAAAATCTTTGCCGTCTCGCCCATGAAGCGGACTCCGGCGACAACAAGCACCGGTGCCGTGTGGTCTCGACCAAAACGTGCCATTTCCAAGGAATCGGAAACACATCCGCCCGTTTCTGTCGCGATATCCTGTACCGCTCCATCGACATAGTAGTGCGACACTAGTACGGCATCTTGAGTCCGGAGCAAGTCCTTAATTTCGCTCTTTAAATCGGTAGTTTCGTGCTCCGAGAGCTGCTCCGGAACGAACTCAGGTATTTGGTTGGCGGTAAGTGTGTAGTCTTTGTCTAGTAGCGTCACCGGTGCATTTTACAAAGAGTTGCGACGGAGCGCAACATTTCGACTCTTCGAGCAATTTGGATCGGAACAGTTGTTGCTTATGAAGTTTTTTTGCAGCTTTCTCCAGACCTTTGACGGATAGGCATCCAGAACCGTAGCACCAGCGCCCTTTAGCTGCAAGCCAGTATTGCATCAACCACTACCTACTTCCGCCATCGATTGCTACGACAGCACCCGTTGTATAGCTACCACTTGGCCCAGCGAGGTAGAGTGCTGCTCCAACGACCTCTTCTGCCTCGCCGCCTCGTTGAAGTGCAATGCTTGCCTTCGCGCGACGTTTAAAAGCATCCATATCCCATGCTTTGGATATGTCCGTAAGAAACGGTCCTGGTTGGATGCAATTGACTCGTACTTTAGGTCCAAACGCATGAGCGAGAGACAAAGTCAGAGAATTTATTCCTGCTTTACATGCACCGTATGGTTCTGAGTCTGGACTAGGATGGACGGCCGCTGTGCTGCTGATATTGATGATGCAGCCACCCTCGCCTTCTGCCATGCGCTCTCCGATGATGGCAGACAAACGATAGGGTCCCTTGAGATTCACTCCAACAACTTTGTCGAACAATTCTTCGCTGACGGCGGACAATGCCGGATATAGCGGGGACATTCCAGCGTTGTTTACGAGTATGTCAACGCGACCAAATTCCTCATAGGCACGATCCGCCAGGTTTTGCAGATCGTCCCAATGTCCCACATGACAGGCAACAGGCAGGGCTCTTTGGCCCATTGCCTCAACTTCCTTGGCCACTTGTTCGCACATATCGAGCTTACGACTCGCAATTACGACGTCTGCACCACGCTCTGCAAACGCCAAAATCATTGCTCGGCCTAATCCGCGACTACCACCGGTAACCATTGCTACCTTTTTTGAGAAGTCAAACAGGCTATCCATTAACTTCAAATCCGTGACCCGACGATGCGAATTATGACAATTTAGAGTTTTTCGTGTGTTTCACATACTTCTCACCTTAGGTCAGCGCACCCGTGGTACCGATGTCGATTGATACCATACTTTCGGTCCGAAGCACTGATTTCAAGGTTCGCTGGAACCAAGTGCTGATTGGGGCACTAAAAAGCGAATTTTGAGGGAGAAGAAAATTGGCACTTCTTGATGGAAAAGTTGCATTGGTTACCGGTGCTGGAGGAGGTTTGGGCCGAACTCATGCCCTGCTTCTTGCAAGAGAAGGCGCTTGTGTCGTCGTCAACGACCTGGGCGGTTCGAGGGACGGTACAGGATCTGGCACGAACATGGCTGATACTGTCGTTAGCGAAATCGAGAGTCATGGAGGCCGTGCGGTCGCAGACTATGGAAATGTAGCCCAACCAGACGATGCCAAAGCAATGGTTCAACGCGCAGTTGCTGAGTTTGGAAAGCTCGACATTTGTGTTGCAAACGCAGGCATCCTACGGGACAAATCGTTCAAGAACATGACGGACGACATGTGGGACGTAGTGGTAAATGTCCACTTGAAGGGAACATATCTGACTACTAAAGCCGCATACGACCAATTGCTCGCACAAGAACACGGAGGCAGAATCATTGTGACAAGTTCGACTTCCGGACTATTTGGAAACTTTGGTCAGACTAACTACGGAGCCGCCAAAGCCGGAATTGCTGGAATGGCACGGTGTCTGTATCTCGAAGGAATGAGGTATGGAGTAACCGTGAATGTCCTCGTACCCACTGCCCTATCACGTCTTACAGACGATATCCTTCCCGAAAGTGCGAAAGATCAGCTTCCGCCAGATAAAGTCTCTCCTATGGTCGTGTGGCTATGCTCCGACGAGGCGAAGGATATTTCTGGGCGTACGTGGTTGGTTGCAGGAAACAGAGTTTCGTTGTTGAGTTGGAACATGCAGCCTCTTGCCCGCAAGAATGAATCCGACGGTCCTTGGGACGTGGAAGAAGTCGGAGCAGCAATCCTTGCTACAAAGGACTCTTGGCCTCCCATCAATCCAATGATGTCTATGGGGTGATCCGCAGCGTCTAGCGGATCCGTTAGTTATCTGCGCAATCTCCATGGAGGAACTGCGTCCCAGTCGAATGGGATGATTCCTTCGTCTGTTATGAGCCAAACAGAAGCTTCAGCCCGTCGGTCACTTAGTTCAAGAAAGCCGATCGTTCCATACTGAGTATCGTAATTGTGAGGATAGGTCGGCGAGCCGGGATTTACACAAAGAATGCCGTCAATCCTTCGAACGACTTCGACATGCGTATCTCCAAATACGATTACGTCGGGAGAGACTCCATCAAAGTAGCGATCAACCCATAGTTGCATGGAATAGTCTTCGGGAGTAGATTGATCTACCGGAATGTAGTGGGTAAGTCCGATGCGCAGTCCTTCAAACTCGTGCATCCACACATACTTGACACGTTCGTCCTGTGGCTGAACAGGGCGACCTCCGGAACCATCTTCCCCGTTTCCGCGTGCGCAATAGACCGGCGCAATCTCTTCGAACTGATCCAACAGTCCGAACTCGTGAACATCTCCTCCATGAAAGATGCAATCGACGCCTTCGAATGCGTCGAAGACCTGAGGCCACAAGATTGGAGTCGCCTCTGGAATGTGAGTGTCCGACACGAGTCCGATTCTCATCGCGTTGAGTGCTGTCAAAGCTTGAAAGGGCGTAAAAGTATAGAGAAAACTCTAGCGTCGAAAGATCTAATCTCGCTTGGTGAGATGTCTGACGCTTGGCGATGCAAACAACATCAGGGAAACAATCACCATAAGCAATACACCGCTAGTCGAAATTGCGAAAGCGGTTCCCACTGTGTCAGCCAAGATGCCTATAGGAATGGCACTTATGGGCATGAGACCATGTGACATCATGTCGATGCTCATGACCCGACCGAGCATACGATTCCTAGTATGCATTTGAGTTAAAGCACGGTTCATCGCCATGCATGAACTTGATAGCCACCCTATTAGTATGACTAGTACGAACGCCGAAATGTTGTTTTGAACAAAACCAAATGCAAAGATCGCAAGTCCCCAAGAGACGATCATCACAACTAGCCAAGTGCCTTTCCTCCGCAGACTGCTTGCCGCTGCAAGTGTTAGAGACCCTAGGATTGATCCTACACCCATGACCGAGAGAAGCAGACCCAAACTGTCAGCTCCTCCGTTCAGGACATCCTCGTTGAATGCAGGTAGGAACGTGTTTAGCGAGTGTCCAAACATGAAGGGAACAATCGCTAGCCATACCAACGCCCAAACTGTTGGATGTCTGCGTACAAAACGAAGCACTTCGGCCATGTCGGATAGGACATGCCGCACCGTTTGCTGAACATTCACGCTTCCCGGTACGGAAATCATCCCAGAGATAAGCGAGGCACCGACATAAAGCCCTGCAATAACAAAGTACACAATCCCAACACCAATATCGCTCGATGTATCTCCACCTGCCATCCACGCGATTAACAATCCGGCGAACGCCGGACCCGAGACACGTGCAATGTTCATAGCCGTGGAATTCAGTGCTATCGCTGAAAATACCAAACGGTCGCGAACCAAGTCAGGCACTATTGCATGTCGAGATGGAAACGACAGCGCCAGAATGGTGCCGCTCAGCACTCCAAAAACAATGAAGTGGCTGAATCGAACGTTCCCCGAAAAGACCAAATAGCCCATAGCGAGTGCTGCGAGACCATTCAACAATTGTCCGACAGTCAGAATTCCACGCTTTGGAAATCGGTCAGCAACAACCCCACCCAGAAGTGAGAGGGCCACTTGTGGTACCGCGAAAGAAACTAAGACCAGAGCCAGGTGCAAGGCTGACTCCGTAAGCTCGTAGAC
>JAPOXO010000018.1 GCA_026707045.1 Gammaproteobacteria bacterium
CCAACAATGGTCGTTATTGTTGTGAGAAGAATTGGACGTGCCCTAACCCTCGCAGCTTGCAATATCGCATCCTCAACCCTCATCATCGGATCATCTCGCCGAATTCTGTTGTACATGTCTAGAAAAACCAAGCCGTCATTAACAACTATTCCTGTGACAGCTACTGTTCCGAATATCGACGTCAGGCTAAAGTCGTAACCTAGCAAGACATGAAGGCAAAAGACCCCTGCGATTGTCATTGGAACTGCAACCATCATGTACAAGGGGAGCAAAACACTTCGGAGTTGAATCGCTATTAGCCCGAACATGAGCAAGAGTGCTGCGGGAAACGTAATCGAGAGCATGTTCAGGATTTTCCGAGTATCGCGTGTCGTTCCGTCAGGCAAGAATCGAAGTCCGGGGTAGGTTTGCCGCAGCTCTGAGAACCATTTCCCTAGGATCAGTCCTCCGAGTTCCCTTGTACTTGTCGCAGCAATGTTGAAGTTACTGGTTATCGAAACGGAAGGTAGTCCATTTACTCGTTGGCGTTGCGCCAAATCCTGAGATTCTTGGACGGTGGCAACGTCAGTGAAAGCAGCCAGTCTTCCATTGGGCAAATTGATTCGCTCATCTTGAAGATCCGCCTGGCGCAAGCGGTTCTTGATCGGATAACGGGCCATGACCTCTAATTCGTCCTGGTTCCGTATGAATCTTTGCGCTTCCAATCCAAAAAAGCGGTTTCGAAGTTGTATCGCCAATAGCGCGGAAGTCAATCCAGATGCAATTCCCAGGTCCGTGAGGTGTATTTCAAATCGAAGGTTGCCCTGTTCGAGAGTATCCCTGATTTCGTAGATTGGATCATGCTCAGTCAGGCGTCGCTTGAGTTCGGTCGCCGCAGCAAGCAGTTGTTCATCATCTGGGTGCTGCAGAACCAGTCCAATGCCTGCAGAGGAATACCCGGTAGGTTGTGGAAACGTGATCGTTTCAGCTCCCCGTATAGAACCAATCGAACGAAGCCAGACGTTTCGGAGTTCCGCAACCGAGACTTCACGAACCGGAAACGTGTTCAACCTGAGTTGCACGCTAGCAAGATTGGAACCAGGGTCCGCTGCCGACAAGCCAGTGGTCGTCTCCATAGGCCTATGTTGGCCCACGATAGTGTTGATAGCGTTGACTGCCGTTCCGCCTGTGATGGAATTGGCTTCTCTAGCTGCTTCAACAATCTGCTCCGCGGCCTGTAAAGAGTCCTCGAAAGTGGATCCGGGATTCAACGTCAAATCAAGTTGCAGCTGCTGCTCGTCCAAACGATTGCCGGTACTGTTGAAGCGGAGCACATCTGACATAAACAGCGCAGCGGCAATTGCCGCAATTACGGCAAATACCAAGATAACCGTAATGGGTCGTTGAATTGAATATCTGATCGCTGGGGCCATTTTCGTTTCAATGAATCCATCGAATCCTCTTTTTGTCCTGCTTTGCAGTTGCGAGAGTGGCCACAATGCCAATTGACCGCTTCCGGATACATGTGCGGGCAGTAGAAAGAAGGCATCAAGCAGAGAAAACAGAAGGACAACGAATACAAGGATGCCGATGGTCGAAAACATTTGACCCAACGCACCGTCGAGCGGGATCAGAACAGCAAACATGAGTACAGTTGTTAGAACTCCTACAACAACCGGTGCCATTACTTCCCGTGCGCCCTTGATGGACGCTTGTTGTGCGGGCATGCCACTATCGCGGTAGCGGGAAATGTTCTCTGCAACGACAATTGCATCGTCGACGACTATGCCAACAACAATGGCAAAGCCGATTACAGACATGATGTGCAGGGTTTGTCCCATCGGAACGAGGAGAATGAACGATCCGATGATTGCCGTTGGTATTCCGATGGCTACCCAGCTACCAATACGCAGGTCAAGCAGCAAAATGAGAGTAATGAACACAAGTGCAATACCCGTAATTGCACTCCCAGCAACCGCTGCCAAAGGTTTTCTGACGGATACAACCCTGTCCAACCATACATCCAACTTCATTCCCGGAGGCAATTCATAGGTCGCCAGTCTGGTTTCGACTTCTTGTCTCACCTTTTGCGGATTGATTCCACTCGGAGCGCTGATTTCTACAAACACCGCCGAAGCACCATCGACGGTGTTGAGCAAAGGATCCTCGGCAAAGCCGTCTCGCAGTGTGCCAATGTCGCCTAGACGAATAATTGAACCGTCAGGTTTGGCGATGACTACGATGTCTTCAAACTCTTCCGCTATGTAATGCTTCTCTAGAGTGCTGATTACAGTTGTTCCTGACTTTGTTCCGAGGGGACCCCCTGACAAATTCACAGACGAACTGCGAACTCGTGCTACTACTTCCCCAATATTGAGCTGATGGCTTCGTAGGCGGGTTTCATCGAGAGCAATTTGGATTTCTCGTTCTCGGGCTCCCAACAAGTCGACGAACGCCACTTGGGGCAGCAATAGCAACTCTTCGCGCAATTCGTCCGCTGCAAGTCTTAGCTCGTTCTCTGTGGCAGTGTGTGAGGTGATTACTAGCGACACAACGCCACGCATGACTTCGTGCTTGACTATTTCGGCTTCATCCGCACCGAGCGGTGGAAAATCTTCAATTCCTTCAATTGCCGTTCTCACCTCTTCGAGTCGTGCGGTCATGTCCTGCCATTGCACAAACTCGATGGTTACTTCGCACAATCCCTCAAAAGCGTCAGATGTAATCCTTTCTACTCCATCCAAACCTACGAGGCTTTCCTCGATTTTGCGAATTACGTCTTCCTCTACTTCTCGCGGAGTTGCTCCGTCGTACGGTACAGTTACCATAACTGTTCGAAAGTCCAGTGTCGGATATCGTTCGACCGTTATGGTCAACAACGCATATAGTCCAAACCCAAGCAACAGAGCAGTAGTCAGCCAAACGGCGATGTGATTTGTCGCCATGTATTCAAAGAGTGATTTCGGCATTGCTAGGGTCTTGTTTTCGTTGTTTACGTCATTGCCGATAGATCGTGCCACCTATTGGAATTCAATGTCGGAATCGAATCGTAGCCAACCTGCCTTTTATCAGTTCCGTCATCATTAGTACCGACGGCAAGAAGAAGAGCAGACCAATGCCCGCGAAAATCAAGCCAAAGGTCAAACTGACAACGAGCGGAATCAGGAACTGTATGGACTCAGCATCGCTAAACAAAATAGGGAGTAGTGCAATAACAGTTGTAAAGCTTGTTATCAGAATTGCACGTGCTCTTTGTTGTGCCGCAGCTGAAATAGCCGCAATTTCGGGAATGTCTCCTTCTTGCCGAATGCTGTTATACCGGTGCATGAGCAATATCGTGTCGTTGACGATAACTCCAGATACCGCGATGAGCCCAAATATTGAAGTAATGGTCAACTCATAGCCTAGGATCCAGTGTCCAGCAACGGCTCCCACAAATGCCATTGGAACACCTGCCAATGCAAGCAAAGGTTGAATGAAGCTTCGTAGAAACGATGCGATCAAGCCATAGATAAAGAGAATAGCGATTGGCACTGAGATCAAAAGGGTATCCCTCACTCTTTGTAGTTCTCTCGACATGCCATGACGACGTACTTGCAGATTGGGATAACGGCTTTGCAACGCAGGCAGCACTTCAAAATTGGACTGTTGTGCAACATCGACCAATTGGGATGATCCCAAGTCGAGATGAGCAGTCACAATTGCCGCATTCTGCCCATCGATACGAATTCTCCTAGAAGGAGTCTTGGTCTCCAGAATCTCCGCGACGGTATACAACGGCGCTTGTCTACGGCTATTCGGCAGATTGATGCGTTCGTTTTGAAGTTCCGCATAGCTGGCTCGGCGATTCTTTGGATAGCGAACCATCACGAGAATTTCTTCTCTTCCACGTTGAATACGCTGAGCTTCCGCACCGTAAAAGGAGTTTCGCAACTGGGTCGCTACTGCAGCGGGAGACAGTCCGGCGGCATGGCCAGTATCGTTCAACCGTACATCCAATCTGCGGCTGTCGGCATCCAAGGAATCTTCCACCCTAATCACGCCCGGCAGGTCTGCCCACACACTCTCGATCTCTGCTACCGCGCTTTCCAAAACTGAACGATCTGCATGAATCAAAGCATAGGACACACGTTCGGTAGGCCGGTTGTTACTCGTTGGGAAAGAGATGGAATCAGCTTGTGCCAATTCTTTGAGTTTGTTTTGCCATCTGAGCCTGAATTCTTTGACCGAAACGTCACGAACGGAAACAGGTTGCAGCTTCAATTGGACCGACGCAATATTGCTGCGGAATTTGCGATAGCCGATGTCTTCATAGGTCTCCATCGGAATTTGCATACCAGTCGTGACCACAATTCCCGCAACAGCATTTCCACCAACTTCGTCGTTGACTTCCCGAGCCGCAGTGGCTACGAGAGCAGTAGTTGCATGGACGTCTTCAGGTAGTGCCTCTGTGGGTAGTGCAAGATCGGCTTGAATGTTCGTGTTGTCCAAAATATCGAGAGTTGGACTGTAGCGCACAATTTGGAGCCAAATGAGGCTGCAGCTAACCAAGAACAGGATCACAACAATGGCGAGTGGCCACATTGGCCGTCTCGCGGAAAAAGTGATCATCGGTACGATCCGAGTCTCGATAGGTCCCATTAGCGAACGCTGAACTCGTTGCTGAAGCAGAGACAGAGGCCAGGTTTTGAGCCGTCGTGATCTCGACAGATGGCCTGGTAGTACGAAAGCAGACTCCAAGAGTGCTAAAAACAGCACCACGATGACAACAATGGGGATCGTAGAAAACATCTGTCCAATCGCCCCGTGCAATGGAAGTAGCGAAGCAAAAGCTGCCATGGTTGTGAGAGTGGCGAGAGTAATGGGTGCCAGCACTCGCTTAATGCCGGTGTAAGCTCCCTGTCCACCAGAGAGTCCTTCGGATCGCGCGGTGTCGATGCTTTCGGCCACGATTATCGAATCGTCTACAACTAGAGCGATCAATATGAAGAATGCAAAGAGCGTGATAATGTTGATGGAGAGCGCGAGAAAGGGAAAAGCCACCAGCGAACCCACAAAAACTACTGGTACACCGAGTGCAACCCAAGTCGCAATACGCAGGTCGAAGACGAGCAGCAACACCAGAAACACTAGTATCAATCCGATGACACCGTTCTGCAGAACCAAGCTGATACTGTCGGCAACGGCCAGAGAATCGTCTTCCCAGATGGTTAGTCGAACTTCATTGGGGGTGGAGTAATTCCTGACGAACTCTCGCACTTTGGAACTGGCTTCTTGCGAAGAAATACCAGAAGCGACACTAATTTGCAGAAAAATGGTCGGTGAACCATTCAGTGTCGCTGAAATATTTTGCTCAATCAGCCCATCCGTCAGTTCCGCGATTTCACCGAGCCGAACAATTGAGCCGTCAGGTTTAGAGATTACTGGGATGTCAGTGAACTCTGCCGCGTAGTCACGCTTAGCAAGAGTACTCATAACAATGTCACCTGAATCGGTTCGCAGATCTCCACCAGTAACGTTCACCGAGGAAAATCTGATTGCATCGACGATGTCTTGGAACGAAAGACCGTGTCTGCGCAGATCTTCCTCGCTCACTTCAACGTGAATTTCCTGGTCCGGAATACCCAATAGATCGACAATTGCAATTCCTGGAACTAGAAGTAGACTGTTTCTCAAAGTCTCGGCTGTATCACGAAGCTCAACAGGATTCAACACATCTGAGCTAACCGCAATTTTCAAGACACCGCGCTGCACTTCGAGGCGGGTGACTTCCGGTTGGTCTGCGTTAAAGGGCGGAAAGTCCTCGACACGCTCGACTGCCGTGCGGACATTGTTAAGTGTGTCGATGGGATTTGCTGATTCTTCGATTTCAACATCGATAGTTGCAAGACCTTGCTCAGAGATCGCGATTTTGTGGGCTACACCCACAGCGCCTATGAGGCTCTCCTCGATGTGCCAAACAATGTCTTCCTCAACTTCAACCGGTGTTGCACCCGGATAGGGGACGGTGATGCGGATGATGCCGGGATCGTACTTTGGAAAAGTCTCGACATGCAGTTGACTAGTTGCGAGGAGACCACAAGCGAACACTACAGCGAGCAGCACGTAGGCTGCTACTGGATTGCGGCAAAACCAATTGATGATTCCGGAATTGTTGGCAGACGCCGATGAGTGTGAGTCCGCGGGTTCGGCCATTGTCGATTCCTACTTGAGATCCCTGATTGTTGGGCTTGAGATCCGAATGTTGGTGTTACGGGTGTTGTATGGGAATCGCATCTATCGCAAGACCTTCTCGGGCTCCGGAGATGCTTCCCATAACTACGCCGTCTAGGGGATCAAACGCGGACACCAACCATCCCTCGTCCGCAAAACCTAACGATTCCGGAATGTATGAAACAAGCACCCCTTCGTTCACAAGCCAAACTGACCCGTTGATTTGCATAGTTGCTTCGGGTAGAACGAAGACGTTTTCGTGCTGTGGTCCCTCAATCATCACGTCCGCGAATGCCCCAGGCCGTGGTAGATGCTCGGCGTTTTCCTGGTCCAGCAGAAACAAGTACAAAGCCCCCAATCGAGTTTCGATGTCGACTCGTCTAGATACGCGCTCTACTTCAGTTCGGTATACGCGACCGTCGACGGTAACTTCCGCCGATCGTCCCAACACAGGCTGCAATGAGTCGAGGTCAGACGAAGATATTGGTACCCGTGCGCGCAATTCATTTTTCGCATATACCTGTCCGATTCGCGATGAGTGACTGGTAACAACTTGCCCGACTGAAATCTGAGTTGCCATGACATAGCCGTCAAAAGGCATTCTGATTCTGGTTTCGTCCAAGGCGATTTCTCTGAGCTTAATTCCGTTTTCTGCCATTTCGACTCGGGCCTTGGCTTGATCTATTTCGCCTTCGAGGTCCATCCAAAGGTTAATTTCCCCGTCATCATTTCTTGAAAGTGAGAGATCGCCACGAGATTGTTTATCAAGTACTTCGCGCAGATGTGCTTTCGCGTGGGTCAGGGCCAAATTTGCGTTATCAAGGGCTATTTGGTATTTGGTCTTGTCGATTTGAACAAGAGTTTCGTCTTTGGAGAACTTTCCTCCATTGCGAAAGTTCTCCGCAACATAAACGATATCCCCAGAGGCCTCAGGAACTATTACAACCTCACCGAGAGTGCCGATGGTTCCGGTAAGAGTGACTTTGTGAGCGGCTCGAGTAGTTTCCGGCAGAATGACGTTTGCCGTCGGATCGATTCGTGTCAATCCGCCGCCTGATCCCAATTCAAGAAATTCCCGGCTTGGCGCACGTGCGAACCAGATTGCCGCAACTATGACAAGAACAATCACGACGAGCTGGAGGATACCTTTCCACTTAGGTGCTTCACCAGCATTCTTCGTTTCTTCAGTGGATCCCTGCATCACATCAATCTCCGGGTTGAAGTCCAAGTTTGCTTGCCTAGTCTGTCAGGAAAGCCAAACGATTCGGAAAACACTAGGTCACCCGTATTGTATGAGACCAGTTCGAGCTATCCAGTTGAGTAAATTGAGATTGCTCTGGCAACGAATACATGCGGACAGACTTTGATGTCATTCTGCATAGACAATGAGATAGAAGTGTTCTCTGCCGCATTTCTAGAGAATTATGCCGCGAGACATATTGACGTGCCCTATAAATAAGTCAATGTATCTCTATGGTGTTCCGCAACAGTCCATTTGCACTTAGAGCGCTTAAATATGGGAACGTTTCCCGTTCAACAAGAATTGAATGAGAGGCCAACCAATGACCTCCACACGGTGTGATGAGTAGGGCATAATACCCTTAGAATCGGTTTGAGGCCCAGATACCTGACTGTGAAAGTCGTACTTTCGATATTACTGATGGTAGTTCTCTCAAACACACTGTTTGCAGAGACTTGGAAAGGCTTGGAAGTTCGGGAAGAGTTTGATGACGACGATTGCCCCACATACCGTTCCGTTTCCTCCGATTACGCGTACAGTTCAAACACTGATCTGGTAATTGAAAAATCGCTGGGCGGATTCTATTCTCCCTATGACGACGTTTGGTACGACGAAGCCACAGATGTGGACATTGACCACATTGTGGCTCGCAAGGAAGCGCATGAAAGCGGGATGTGCAAGGCTACACCAGAAGTCCGCTACAAATTTGCCAACGATTTACTTAACCTTACTCTTTCGACACCCAGCCTGAATCGCAATGAAAAGAGCGATAAGGACGCCGGAGAATGGCTACCGCAATACAACAAATGTTGGTATGTATTTACCGTCATTCAGGTGAAGAAAAAGTATGGAATGTCAGTGGACAGCACCGAACGAGATGCAATGCAAGAAGTACTTGAAAGCTGTACCGGCGACGAGATTTTTCTAGAGCCGGAGAAGCCGGACGAAGACGAAGCACAGACCGATTGAGGCTGCTCAGCTAGTTGTTTTGTAGGCTCTTGAACCACGAATCGAGACGGCAGGAGGCCGACCTATGAATTCTTCCACCAGACCTACTCAGAACTCAAATATGAGCCTGACTGAATCCATCAAATTGCTGAGAGACATCAGGCTTTGGCGAATCTTGATGCTCGGATGTGCTAGCGGATATCCCTGGGCAATTATCGGAAGTTCCACATTGTCACTTTGGCTAAAGGACGAGGGGTTTTCTCGAGGGGCGATAGGCTTGTTCTCACTCGTCTTTTTGTCTTACACGTTCAATTTCTTATGGGCTCCGATGCTTGACGCGGTTAAGTTCAAGTGGCTACATGGAATCGGACAACGTAGATCTTGGATTTTGGTGTGCCAAATAGCCTTGGTTCTACTAACGATTTTGATTGCCGTGTTTGGTCCGACATACAGCATCACGTTGTTTGCTCTCTTGGCAATTGGCGTTGGTTTATTTTCAGCCACTCAAGACTTGGCCATTGATGCTTACCGGATCACGATCATTCCTCCAGAAGAAAAGGAACTGATTTCCTTGGGTGCAGCAATGGCCACAAGTGGCTGGGTGATTGGCTTTGGAATAACCTCGGCGTGCATGTTATATCTGGCTGATGTGGTGGCTTGGAAGTACGTTTACGTGTTTGCAGCAGTCATGCTGGTTCCTGTAGCCATTTTGGTATTGAAATGGTTTGAGGAACCCAAAATTATTGGCGAATCAATTTCAAAGAAGTGGTATTTGACAGTTTTACTTGAATATGCAGAGACGATAAAGGACTTCTTCGGGCGACATGGAGTTCAGATTGCACTGAGCCTCTTACTTTTTATCTTTCTGTTCAAGATTGGCGAAGCTTTTCTAGGAAGGATGGTTTATGTCTTCTACAAAGAAATCGGCTACACAAATACGGAAGTCGCAACCTTGTCCAAGCTTGTCAGTACTGGTATTACGGTCGTATTTGCATTATTTGCAGGGGTGCTCATGCCTCGGTTGGGTGTTTTCAAAATGCTCTTTTTTGCGGGTATTGCTATGGCACTCACAAATTTGATGTTCGCATGGATTGCTATGACGGGACCAGACTTGAACTTGCTCCTAGCTGCCGTGGTGAGTGACGGCATTACTCAATCCATATCGACTGTTGCGTTTGTGGCGTTTATTACTTTCTACGTGAGTCATTTACATGCTGCGGGACAATATGGTGCGCTAGCTTCTCTTGGAAATGCGGGCAGAACTATTTTGGCAGCCTTCAGTGGTATTGGAATCGACCACCTAGGTGGAAATTGGGCCTTGTTTTTTGTCCTTACCAGTGTAGCGGTGGCACCTTCGTTGCTTATTTTGTATTCAATGGCGCTAAGTCTTCGCAAGAAGGGACGGGAAGTCGGCGAAGTCGAGCCTTCTGCCTAAACGCTTTGGAAGAAGAATATTGTGTAACCTGCTGATTTCATGAATGAAAAGAATTCCTAGCAAGTTGTAAACGATCGGCAGCCTCGGATAAGCACTAGTTAAGCAAATTGATTTCTCTAGCTCCATCAATCAATCTGAAGACACTAGCCACAATAGTTCTAACTATGGGCGGTCTAAGCCTAGTCAGCTACGCAGGGTCCACTGTGAAAAATGATGATCCGCTTAAGGATTCCACGAAGAATGCAGAGCACAACTTTCCGTCTACTGCATGGGACTACGCAAAGATGGTCGAACCCATCCTCGGTGTTCCTCCGCAAGTTGATCTTGGTGAAGCCGTAGAAATGCCCCTGTACGTGGATGGGGAGCAGGTTCACGGAGTTTTTGAGGAGTGCGACAATCCAAGTAGGCTCGGCAAGGGCTGTATATCAGGTTCAGTTGTACAAAGCTATGAGGGTCAGACTG
>JAPOXO010000108.1:0-26992 GCA_026707045.1 Gammaproteobacteria bacterium
TGCCGCTCGATGCGCGCCCCGAGGGTTGTACTTCATCGTGCACGAGCCCAGTGGATAGAAGTTTCTATCAATCGCAAAATTGCGGTGGGACAGATTTGTGTAATGTCGAATCGCTTGAA
This sequence comes from Gammaproteobacteria bacterium, assembly GCA_026707045.1. Taxonomy (GTDB): domain Bacteria; phylum Pseudomonadota; class Gammaproteobacteria; order Pseudomonadales; family Azotimanducaceae; genus Bin55. Next base: position 120 of record JAPOXO010000108.1, read on the forward strand.
TCTCGGACACTTCAGGGAGAGACGGACTGGAGTTTCTCAGGAAGTGCATAGGAATATCCGAGAGGCTCCCCATCTCAGGCACCTGAGCACCTGCAAATCGGCTTGGTCGAGATATGTCGAAAATCGTATCGTTATTGTCCACGGCAGAAGCTCTCACATGTATTCAGCAACGCGCCAATGAACTGATCCATTTCACCTTGTGTACGGCGTTCGGTGGAGCAGACTAGGAGACTTGTTTGAAGACCAGGAAATGACTTTCCGAGTGGATAGCCCGCAAGAATGCTTTCTTCCCGCAGCAATGAGTCGCAAACGACTTGCGCATCACATTTGAGATCTAACGCACATTCGTGAAAGTAAGGAGCGGAATAGGTAGTCTCAACCTGACCAGATTTGCAAAGTCGGTCGACGACGTATTTTGTGTTAGTGTGACAAGTGGAAGCCACATTTCCTAGCCCTCGGAGCCCCATCAATGCCATGTAAATCGTAGCGGCGGTGACAAGCAGCCCTTGATTTGTGCAGATGTTGGAGGTTGCTTTCGCACGACGGATGTGTTGTTCCCGAGCCTGCAAAGTGAGTGTGTAGCCCAGATCCCCTGAACTATCAGCTGTCCTTCCCACAATGCGACCCGGCAATTGACGAACATGTTGCAACTTCGTGCACAAGAACCCGAATGAAGGTCCTCCTGAGGACATTGGAACACCCAAAGGCTGTCCGTCTCCACAGCAGATATCTGCACCTTGTGTGCCCCATTCACCCGGCGGTTTGAGAACTGCAAGCGTCATAGGATTCACTACTGCAATAACCAATGCATTCTTGGTTCTTGCCCAGTCGCAGATTTCATCGATGTCTTCAAGAAGTCCAAAGAAGTTTGGTTGCTGCACAACGACTGCGCAGATTTCATCTGCTTCGCCCAAGTCGATCGAATAGGTACCTTGAGACAAATCTCCTTGAATCAACTCAATGCCCTGACCGCAAACTAAAGTGTTTGCAGCCTGCAGGTAGAACGGATTCACCCCACCACAAATCAGGACCTTTCTGCTCTTGTTTCGACGGTTGCAGCGCACGGCCATGAGAATTGCCTCTGCCAATCCCGATCCGCCGTCGTATACAGAGGCATTAGCGACATCCATGCCGGTGAGCGACGACATCATGGTTTGAAACTCGTAGAGAACTTGTAGGGTGCCCTGACTTGCTTCGGCCTGGTAAGGCGTGTAGGGAGTCAGATATTCACCGCGACTAGCCAGATCCCATACAGCTGCTGGTATGTGATGGTCATAGCTCCCAGCGCCTGCAAAACAAGGCCCGATTTCGTCTTTCTTTGCGCGTTCCGACAGGATTCGCAACATTTCCATTTCGGTGATTCCTCGCGGAACCGACGACAGATCGGCACGTTCAATGGTGCTAGGGATTTCGGAGAATAGATCTTCTACGTTTGAAACTCCGATGCTTTGCAGCATTGAAGAAACATCGTCACTTGTATGTGGAATAAATGGCATCGGAAGAAAACAGGATCTTAGTGTTCGTTTTCTTCCGAACTGCAGAATTCGTCGTAACTGTGCGAGTCGAGCAACTCCTGATGGTCTTCAGAGTTATTTGGATTCAAAATGAAAATCCATCCTTCTCCGTAGGGGTCAGAATTTAGCAGTTCTGGTTGTTCATCTAAAAGTTCGTTAACCGTTGCAATCGAACCGCTTACAGGGGCATAAATATCGGATGCGGCCTTGACCGATTCCACCACAGCAACCTCTTCTCCATCGTTAACCTCGTCACCGACGACAGGCAACTCAATGAAAACGACGTCACCGAGTGCATCCTGTGCATAGTCGGATATACCAACAACGATCATGCCATCATCCAGTCGCGCCCATTCATGGGTCTTCGTATATCTGAGATCTGAAGGTGTATCACTCACTTGTGTACTTTTTCTCCTTTCCTGACGAATGGTGGACGTACCAGACGCCCCTCCTGTTCACGTTTGCGAATCTTCACTCTGCATTTGCCCGTTGCAGTTACCGGCACTCTTGCAAGTGCAACACTGTAGCCTAACGTAGGTGAATATGACCCGCTCGTGACGACTCCGGTTCCAACATCAGTGGTCACTTCTTGGCCAGCGCGCATGATGCCGCCGGTCAAAACAATACCAGTGAGTTTCCGCTTTGGCCCCGTTGTTCGTTCTGTATTGAGGGAATCTCGACCGATAAACTTTCTATCCTCAGGTTCCCAATCTACAACCCATGACAAAGAACTTTCTAGCGGCGAAATGGTCGGGCTCATGTCGTTCCCATTGAGATTCAATCCAGCTTCCAAACGGAGGGTGTCTCTTGCTCCTAGTCCACAGGGATGAACACCAACCTTGAGCAGTTCTTGCCAAAGCGATTCGATTTGATCGGAACCGCACAGAATTTCTATTCCATCTTCGCCAGTGTAGCCAGTACGACCAACAAAAAATTCGTTCACTTGTGTACTACGAAAAGGCTTCAATGCGTCGAAATTAGCGTGTTCAAGCGCTAGTGCAGCTTTGTCGAGTGCGTCGGGTCCTTGTACCGCGAGAATGTTCAGGTCGTGCCTCGGCGTGATACTGGCATCAAATTTTGAACTTGCCTTGGATTCAATCCATTTCAAGTCAGCTTCGGCAGAACCCGCATTGAAGATGGCTCGATAGCTGCCTACATCGAGTCGGTACACGATGAGGTCATCGAGTATTCCACCTTGCTCATTTAGCATGACGGTATATGCCGCTCGACCATCTTCGTTCAGTTTTTCGACATCACTAGCAAGCAGGAGTTGGAGGAGTTGCTTGCTATCTGCGCCGACAAAGTCAACCGGGAGCATATGAGAGACATCGAACATCCCTGCCGCTTTACGTACTGAATGATGTTCTTCGATTTGAGATCCGTAGTGCAAAGGCATTTGCCAGCCAGCAAAGTCAACCATTTTTGCACCGAGTTCGACATGGTTGTTGTGAAGTGGAGTCTTCAACTGAGACCTCCCAACGGTCCATATCCGATGGCTTCTCGAATTACTTGCTGTTTCAAGAAACCCAATTTGTCAAACGATCTGACGCCAATGTTTCTAACCCATCGGGAAGTAGGCCGTTCCCAAGACCAAGTGTTCAAGAAGAACGACATCATCCGAATCATCATCTTGGCTTTGAGTCGACGATGTTGGGCAAAGCTTGTGATGGAAGCCGAGCGAATGCTTTTCATGTCTGCAATCTTGAGGGATTGTAGGAGGGCTCGAGCGTCTTCCAGTCCAAGATTTACACCTTGTCCTGATAGTGGGTGCAGTGTGTGTGCTGCATCACCAATTAATGCAATCCAGGGCTTGGGACTAAATGTATCTGCCAATGATTGATGTAGCGGAAACGACCTTCGTTCGTCGACTTCGACTATTTCTCCGCAAACACGTTCACTAACTTGCGACAGAAGTCGAGCGAAATCAGTCTCTCGTAAAGACATCATTTGCTTACATCGTGAATTGTCTAAGCTCCAAATAACAGAAACAAAATTGTCTTCAAACGGTAAGAACGCAAGGATGCCTTCATCGAATTTTTGCCATGCCGTGTTTTGGTGTCCATCAGATGACCTGGCAAATGTAACCAGTGCCGATTGAGCTAGTGTTTGCTTCCTGCAGGTTGCACCTGCAATCTTTCGAGTAGTACTGTTTGGTCCTTCTGCGATACAGAGCAACCTACAACTCAATTGGAGCCCGTTATTCAGTTTCACCGACTGCTTGGGATTGTCTATTTCAACGATATGTGTAGATTCCAGCATCTCGACCTCCTGCTTGCAATTGGTTCTACACACATCAATAAGGGGACTATGTTCGAAGACTACCGCCAAGTTCGGCAGTCCCACCGACTTCGAATCGAAAGTAACAGATCCTGAACCGTCGTGCTCCCATACTTGCATACGTTCAATGGGATATCTTGGAAGAGAGTTGACGACTCCAAGAGAGTCAAGCCATGCGAGGTTTGCTGGAGAAAGCGCGAGCGTTCGGAGGTCAAACCCGAATCGACCATTCGCATTAAAGGCTTCGGATGTATCCACCAACGCAACACGAAGACCTTGCTGGTGCAATGACAAGGCAGTAGCAGTCCCGGTAAGACCGGCTCCGCTGACTATGACATCAAAGTCCATTAGCCATCAATGACTCAATATCGCTAGGTTCTTTCGGAGCGTCTTGGGATAGAACGCGGTTGCCACTTTCGGTGATCAGCACATCGTCCTCGATCCGAACTCCAATTCCTTGCCACCTGGAATCCACGTCCTTCATCTGTTCATTCGTTGGAATGTATATGCCCGGTTCGACTGTGAGGACCATGCCTGGTTCAAGTACACGAGACTTGCCATTGTCTTCAAACATCCCAACATCGTGTACATCCAACCCCAACCAATGCGAACATCGGTGCACGAGAAATCTCTTCTCGCTACCCTTCTCGATTGCTACATCCACTGATTCACAGTCGATGATCTCCAAATCAATCAAGCCTTGGGTGAGAATGCGTCTGGCGGTTTCGTGAGGATCGCCGAATCGTGCTTTCGGTGATGCGGCTTCGATTGCGGCTTTTTGTGCATTGAGACACAATTGGTACAAATCGCGTTGCTCCGACGTGAATGTGCCATTAACGGGAAACGTTCTGGTCACATCGGAGGCGTAATGATCGAGCTCGCAGCCAGCGTCGATAAGTACAAGGTCTCCATCTTCGAGTGTGGCATCGTTGTCGATGTAGTGCATGATGCATGCGTTTTCACCGCTTGCAACAATACTTGGATATGCAGAAAATCGTGCACCATGGCTCATGAACTCCGCGAGAAGCTCTCCTTCAAGACTCCACTCACCCAGGCCCGGTCTACAGGACTTCATCGCACGGATGTGAGCCTTTGCAGTTATCTCTGCAGCTCTCTGCATTTGCTGTTGCTCTACGGGTGATTTAATCACTCTTAGCTCGTGCAACGTCTGTGCCAGATTGATGAATTCTCCTGGATGAGTTTGCCGTTGAGTCTTTAGTTTGTTGATCCAAGAAAAGATTCTCTGATCGAATGTGGAATCAAAGCCGAACAGCGCGTGTAGAGATTGTCTGCCTTTCAGAAGCGTGGGCAGTTCCTCGTCCATGTTCGCCACATCAAAGGCTTGATCAATTCCCATTCGTTCGGGCGCAGCTTTGACCCCCAAACGACGCCCAGTCCATTGTTCGGCAGCTTGATCTTTAGGATTTAGAAAGAGAGTAGTCTCGGCCTTGTTGCCGCAGGGAGTCAAAACAAGAACAGCATTGGGTTCAGTGAACCCGGTTAGATAGAAGAAATCGCTCTCCTGTCGAAATGGAAAATGAGTATCTCCGTTGCGTCGTAGCTCGTTTGCCCCAGCAATAATTGCGACACTTCGAGGACCGATTGCAGCCATCAGTCGGTCCCTTCTGTGGGAATGTTCCATTTTGTCCATCAATCCTTGTCCTGTTGCACGATGCCGTGAATCAACATTGTGCCAACCCGCACAAACTCGACAACATCGATATAAGAGGATTCTGCATCAGGCGTATTTTCCACGTTTGAATCTACTTTGGATATTTCGCCAAAGTCGGCAAGCGCTTCGTCAATTTGCTCGTTGTCAGGATGTTTCAATGCCCCAAATCCTTCGAGAAATGCTCCAACCCATTCTCCAAGAGCTTCGAGACGCGTTTCAATGGGCATCTCGTCATCTGGCAGCAAGGGATGAAACGAAAGATCTGTAGCGCAAACTTGATTGTGTACAGAAGTACATAATTCAGTCAATCGTGAAGGTACACAAAGCCCAGGCCGCAATTCGTCAATTAGACGAGCAGCAGCAATCGGATCTTCCACTTGCATACCGACTACAACACCGACGGACAGCCCATGCAGCTCCCATTCAGGCAGAGCAATAGATGTAAGCACGAGTAGTTCGGTCAGATCTTCCACGGTCTTCTGCAGTAGCGTGGTGGGATGTTTTTCATGCCCTACTATTCATTAAAATGCGTGAGTCCCCACCGGATCTTCCTTCCAAATGTCAACTGATGCCTTAAAAGACCTGGAGTCTGTGGTCGAAGAACTTATGCAACGCTGCAGAAGCTTGCAAGAACAGAATTCTCGACTGATTAAAACGCACGAACAGTGGATGGAAGAACGTCGGCGCTTGTTCAAGAAGTTTGAAAGTGTCGAGAATTGTATTGATCAAACCATTGACAAATTGCAGTCGATGCAGGCGAATGCCTAATGTCCGAGAGTTCTCCTGTTGAAGTTAGCGTTCAAATTCTTCAGAAACAGTATCGACTACAGTGCATGCCTGAAGATGTCGAGTCGTTACGACAGTCGGCGCAGACCTTGAGTGAATACATGAGGGAAATGCGAGAATCGTTGCCCAGGGATGTATTTAGCAATGAAAAACTGGCCATCGCCGTGGCTGTCAATCTAATCGGAACTATTGCTCGACAAGAATCAGAGCTTGTTGAGGTAGCTGACCGCGCCGAACGACTCAAGAAACGTGTCCTGGACTGCAATGAAGAGGTCTCGTAGTTCGTTTTCGAAAACTAAGTAGAGAAGGAAACATCGCAGATTGCCTGACAGAACTATATTTCAGTTGCAAGCTCTAGCTGAAGAATACTCGTTAGTTCCTTCGTACATTTTTATAATCCGAATGTCTCCGGGGTGTCTGAGAGTCGGTTTTCGTCCCGAACCGTTAGAAGAAATTTAGGAGACGTCGGTGAATTGTTGGTGTGCAGGCCGGCGAAATGAGAAGCCGGAAGCCTAAAGCTGTTCCCGGGTCACCGCCTTGAACCACTACGGTTCAGGGTCTGACCACTCACTGCATCCCGGAAGCGTAGCTTCAGGATCCCAGCCATAGACGCAAGCAACAAACTGAACGGCGAGATTCGAAGTCTCATGCGTTCTTCTCGAAGAACCATGTCGCCGCAACTCCAGCATGAACACTCAACTCGAATTACGGAAAAACTCAGAAGTCGACTAGTTCTCAAACATATTGGCTGCGTGGCTGGCTATATGGCGAACGATGGTGAAGTCGATCTTTCCAACGCATTCAAGTGGTTTCAAGAGCATGGAATTCGTGTGACAGTTCCCTACCTGCGCGAGGGAGTGATGCGGTTTGCTCTACTGCAACCCAAACAGCGACTTCTCCGTGGTCCCTTCGGTATAAGAGAACCGGACTACATCGAACAAGTACAAATGAGCAATATCGATTTGATTTTGGTACCGCTGGTAGCTTTCTCGTCTGTCGGAGAACGTCTTGGGCGAGGAGGCGGTTACTACGACCGTGCATTGGACATTGAAAATCGCCCATTGACACTTGGGATCGCTCACGAGTTTCAGTTAAGCGACAAGTTTTCCACGAGCGAAATGGACGTAGCAATGGATGCGATCGTCACCGAAAACAACTGGCGGTTGTTTAATAGCAGTATGAATGCTGTTCTAAGGGCTGATTGAATGGCTGTACGCAAGATCATTCGCATGGGACACCCCACGCTTCGTAAGGTTGCGCGTCCTCTGTCGGACTCCGAAATTCTTAGTGGAGAAATCGCTCGGCTTGTTCACGACATGACCGACACGCTACACGACTATGGAGGAATTGGCCTGGCGGCCCCTCAAGTTGACGAGAGCGTGCGATTAGCAATGATCGAAATCCCAAGTGAAGGTTCTCGGTACGGAGATCTTGAGTCGCTTGAATTGACAGTTTTCATAAATCCAGTTGTCTCCGCGCTCGAATCTTCCCGAGCGGGATATTGGGAAGGTTGCCTTTCGATTCCTGGCTTGCGAGGATGGGTCGAGAGGCCGCAGCGAGTTCGGGTCGATTACAAAGATTTGGAGCTGAACGAACACTCACGTGAATTTGAAGGGTTTCATGCAACTGTGGTACAGCATGAATTTGATCATCTCGATGGATTCCTCTATGTCGATCGCCTGACAGACATGACGAGACTCATGTTCGAGTCAGAGTTTGAGCGATTAGCAAAAGAACAGGAATCAGTCGATTGAAATGGACCAGAACGAGCTAAAACGGAGGGTTGCTCGAGCGGCATTGGATCGTGTAACTGAGATGGTAAGTCCTGACTCGATCATTGGTGTCGGTACTGGAAGCACTACCAATTTCTTCATCGATTTACTCGCTGAATTCAAGAGCTCGTTTAAAGCCACAGTCTCGAGTTCGGTTGCCAGCACAGCCCGAATTAGAGATCTTGGCATTTCAGTTCTAGAAACTCACAAAGTAGAGTGCGCCGACATTTATGTCGATGGAGCAGACGAGGTAGATGGGTCAAGAGCACTTATCAAAGGAGGGGGCGGTGCACTAACCCAAGAGAAGATTGTGGTCTCCATTTCCAAGTACTTTTTGTGTATCGTAGACGAGACGAAACTGGTAGAGCGACTGGGTACGTTTCCACTACCAATTGAAGTCATACCGTCAGCCAGATCGGCAGTCATGAGGTTCACGCAATCTATTGGAGGAAAACCGAGCGAACGCTCCCGGCTCACAGATAATGGCAACGTTATCGTCGATGTTGCCGGGCTTGTAATTGACGACCCTGAAGAAATGGAACAAACACTTAATAATTTGCCTGGTGTGGTGACAGCCGGGATATTTGCATTGCACCGGCCACACGAGGTGTTTGTTTCCAAACGAGATGGTTCTGTCGCTCGACTGTAGTGCCTAATCACTCCGGCTCGAGCCGTGCGGCTTGCAATTAGGCCGAATGCTTCTTATACGTCTAATTGGATCTCAAATTGGGAGAGACCCATCTGCGAACCTAGGCTGCGAACTAGCCTTTGGGTAATCACGGCTGCTTCTCAGGAATAATTTGGCGGTAGCCGACATATAGTTCTGCATTTGCCAATCGTCGTGCGTTGTCGTTAAGCTCAACCGGTATGCCACCAACGTATTCAAGTGCTACTTCATGGACCATCATCAAGTCCGATGATGCGATGATGTAAAGAGATTTAGCAATCGGCCAGTTCTAGTGGTGTTTCCTTGGCTTGTTCGGCGATTTCCCAAATCGCCTTTTTGGACTCAGGATGAAGAGTGAAAGTCTCCGACTCTCTCTTCGGTTCTGGTCGGACTTCGTCCTTCTTTATTTTGTTACTCGCACATTCCATGCCAAGAAACAACAGCCACTGGAGCGGAACTCAATACGAGAATCTGGCGACGCAAGCGATCCTGTAAAGTCGCCTTTCGATTGAAGGCAAGTACCACGTCAAACTGAATCCCACCCGCGATGAGAATTGAAATAGTGATACTAGAAAAATGAGACCACTTTATATGCTCGCTGAATCTAGTTACAAACGGAGTCCGAAATTAGCACTCTTCGCAAGTCGAAATCGGTGAGAGCGCGCGTTGTCGAGTGATTGCCCGTCAGGGAATCAGAGAAGCATTGAAGGAATTTACAAAAAATAGCAGCAGGAACATTGGAGGGACAACAAGCAAAAATGCCAATAAAGCCAGTCCCAGACAAGCAAGCGTTCCTTGCGATGTCCAGGCCCGAGGTCCCTGGACTTGGATAATTAATCCCAGACCCCCCCCAGATATTGGTGGTGGTCATAAACCAATGAAAACCACCTAAGTCCCAGTATATCAGGTAGGTTCGATGCATGTTCATAGATGCAAATACAACATCTATTGCACAGTCAAAAATGAACGGCAGCATTGCTCAGCAAGAAAAACTAAACCACTTATCCCACGTTACGTCCGACTTTACAAGCCTCGTCACGATATTGAAGCTTGTTGCCATGAAGACTAGGAGCCACACAAGTGCAAAAGGCTTCACTACGGGATCCAATGGATTTGCACCTACTCTCAAATGGGATGGAATGCGTTGTGGACCGTAGTACTCTTCTCGTAGTTCATCGCGTCGCTTGTCTCGCTGGTCCTGGTCAAGGACTCCTTGTAGGGCTTCTACGTGCCGCTGAGCTCTCTTGATGCGATATTCCGCCACTTGTTCGTGTGAAGGAATTGGAATAGGAGCAAGAATCGCGACGGCGATCGCCGAAATGAAAACGCCTGCAAGCGGGATCCCAGAGACAACAATGTTCGCGAATTTTCCCGGAGTTCGGAGTAAACCGTTCGGGGAAAGATCAGAATCCGCCAAAGCTTGTTCAACCAGAATTACTGCGAGTGTGTCTCTCGAAGAGATATCTGAATTCTAGCCGGACTATTCTCAGTGGATCTGGTTCTCGTTAAGTGGTAGGGTCCTTACCACAAAATAGGCACATTTCGATATGAACGTGCGTTTCAAAAGACTTTGCCCGGATTCATTATTCCGTTCCGATCGAACACTTCCTTAATGGCTCTCATAGTTTCGATTTCACTTTGACTGCGGCTGTATGAGAGGAAGTCTCGTTTTAGAAGTCCAACCCCGTGTTCCGCCGAAATGCTGCCTCCTCGCCTCCTAATTCGTTCAAAAAGTAAATGGTTTATCTTTCTACATCGCTTTTCAAATTCGGAGATCCCCACATTTTGTGGTTTCAGAATGTTTAGATGGAGATTTCCGTCTCCAATATGTCCGAACCAACAGACTTCTAGATCTGGATAGTGATCCTTTACGATTCCTTCCACATCGTCCAAGAAACCGGGAACTTCTGAAATGCGAACTGAAATATCGTTCTTATAGGGCGTAAATCTTGCAATACTTTCGGTGATTCCGTCTCGGATTTCCCACAGGCGTTTAGATTGTGAAATGGATTGGCTGAGTATCCCGTCGGTTATCCAGCCATGGTTTACACAGACGGAAAATGCTTGAGTAGCGACTTCAGTCATTGACTCGTCATACTCTAACAATGCGTAGTACTTCGATACGGTTGAAAGGGGACGATCAATTCCCCTATGGCCAAGTACTTTGGACATGGCTAAGTCGGAGAAGAATTCAAAAGCAGACAATTCAAGCGTTTTTTGAAAACACTGGAGTATGGATAGGAGATCTTGCAGAGAAGAGACACAGGCAATCATTACTCTTTGGAGTTCGGGTGGTGCGCACAGTTTCATCTGGGCTTCAACCACAAATCCCAGCGTTCCCTCCGACCCCACGAACAAGTGGCGCAAGTCGTATCCTGTAGCGTTCTTAACTAGCCCCTTGTTAGCGCTCACAACTTCGCCATTTCCCGTAACGACGGTCATTCCTGACACCCAATCTCGAGTCAAGCCATAGCGAATCACGCGAATGCCACCCGCATTGGTCGCAATGTTGCCGCCAATCTGGCTTGATCCTGAAGATGCAAAATCGACTGGATAGAACAATCCTTGTTCCATTGCGTATTGCTGCAACTGTGCCGTTACTACTCCAGCTTGACAATGAACCAATCTGTCGACAGGATTGAATTCGAGAATTTGATTCATCCGATCGAATGACACAACCACTTCGCCATTCGAGGCAACACAACCGCCTGACAATCCAGTGCGGCCCCCCGACGGAACAAGCTTATAGTCATAGGCATTTGCTAACCGAACAAGCTCTACAACTTGATTAATGCAGTTAGGAAAAACTACGGCTAGTGGTGCAACTTCGAACAAACGGGTCCAATCCTGTCCCCAGTGTTCGCGATCTTCATTAGAAAGTTTGAACTGTTCCGGTGAAAAAAGGCCTTCGACGCGATTTACAAATTTGGATTGCTCTTTCGGCGTAATCGAGACTTTGCTTGAACGAGACATAGCTGGCGCTAGGTTAGAGCAGCGGACCGTTTCAAAGTCGTGTCAGTCTACAGCGAGAGTTCGACTGGCATGCTTCTCCAAAGCCGTCAAGGAAGGAAGTTCCTTACCTTCGACTAGGTTTAAGAATGCACCGCCTCCCGTAGAAACATAGTCGATTTCGCTGCGGAGTCCATTTCTATCCAATGCCGCAATCGTATCACCACCACCTGCAATCGTCATTGCTGAAGTGTCCGCTATGGCTTCAGCAACAACACGGGTACCTTCTCCGAACTGATCGAACTCAAAAACTCCCATCGGACCATTCCACAACACTGTGGCCGCTTTGCGAATCATTGATGCATACATACGCGCGGTGTTGGGACCTATGTCCACTATTGTTTCATGTTGATGAACATCCTTGCAACGTCTCAAAGTGGCAATGCTGGAAGATGAGATTCCATTGCTGGTCATGACATCGACTGGCAATGGAACTTTTGCTGCGGAGGCGATGGATCGAGCTTCGCCTGCGAGGTCTGGTTCGACCAACGATTGTCCGAGTTGATGACCGTGGGCAAGTAAGAACGTATTGGCCATGCCCCCACCGACAAGAATTGAATCGGCCAGCTTCGACAGATGATGCAGCACCTCCAATTTTCCGGAAATCTTCGATCCTCCGATAACTGCAATCAGGGGACGCTTTGGGTCTTTCAGTGCCCTTTCTATTGTTTGAATCTCTTGGATGAGCAATGGGCCCGCACAGGCAACTTCGGCACACTCGATTGCTGCATTGGTCGACGCGTGTGCCCGATGTGCTGTGCCAAATGCATCCATGACATATATTTCTCCGATCGATGCAAACTCCCTGCCCAGCTCTTGGTCGTTTTTCTTTTCACCAGATTCAAATCGGACGTTTTCCAGTATTGAAATCTCTCCGGGTCGTACGCGTTTAGAAAGGCCCGAGTTCAAGTAAGTTGCTCGCCATTCCGCAACCAACTTGACCGGCAAATCAAGCAGCTGGGATAGACGTGTAGCAACCGGTTGCAACGAAAATCTGGAATCCTGAGCTCCGTCCGGTCGACCGAGATGGGATAACAATACAACTTCTGCTCCGCGATCCCTGCAGAGTTTCAACGTAGGCAAGATTGCTCGTATTCTTTCGTCGTTCGCAACTTCAGTTCCATTTAGTGGTACGTTGAGATCGACTCGAATCGCAACACGCTTGTTCCTAATTTCAATGTCGTCAAGAGTGCGGATGTTCACAAATCAGTCCATCATTGATCGTATGGCATCGACAACAGATTCGACGTTCATTCCGAGTGCATCCATTGCCACATGTCCGGGAGCTGAAACACCAAATCGATTGATTCCCACAGTTATTCCATCGAGACCTACGAACTTTCTCCAATAGTCAGTGTGTCCGGCTTCAACCGACACGCGCCTTCTTTCTGCAGGTGGAAGCACGGACTCTCGATACTCGATGTCTTGCTCGAGAAATGTGTCTACACTTGGCATGGAAACGATGCGCACTCCATCAGCCGAAGTCCCAAGTTTGTCTAACGCTTCGATTGCCAACTCCACTTCGGAGCCAGTTGCGATTACTACAACTGCAAGGTCTCCACGCTCAGCGTGCAAAACATAGCCGCCGCGTTCTACGAATTCGCAAGTGTTTTTGTCGCGGAATTGGGGCTGGGTTTTTTGTCGGGTCAGGACAATTGCAGTTGGACCATGAGCACGATTCAGAGCATGCTTCCAAGCGAATGCCGTCTCAACACTGTCACAGGGACGCCAAACAGAGACATTTGGAGTAGTTCGTAGGTTTGTGAGTTGTTCGACGGGTTGATGAGTTGGACCGTCTTCTCCCAATCCAATCGAGTCGTGGGTATAGACAAGAATTTGTCGCAATCCCATAAGAGCAGCGAGACGCACTGCGTTTCGTGCATATTCCATGAAGACTAGAAATGTTCCTGTATAGGGAATGAAGCCGCCATGCAGTGCGATTCCATTGGCTATCGCAGTCATTCCGAATTCTCGAACGCCGAAGTTCAAGTACCTACCGTCCTCCCACAGCCAACCAGCACCATCCCATTGAGTATTGTTAGAACCGGTTAGATCGGCTGAACCACCAATCAGCTCTGAGAGTTGCGGACCGATGAAATTGAGACAGGCTCCGGATGCCTTCCGAGTTTCCAGAGACGAAATGGTCACATGTGTCTGATGAATGAAACGATCGAACTCGACATTGAAATCATTGGGTAGAGATCCGCCCATTCGCCTCAGAAATTCTTGGGCAAGATTAGGATGTGCAGCTCCATACTCTTGGAATAGGGACGACCACTCTTCTTCCTTGGCCTTGCCGATCTCCTTTCTGTTCCACGAGGAACGTATGTCTTCGGGAATTTCGAACGGTCCCCATTCCCAATTCAGTTTCGCTCGTGCTGCGTCAACTTCCTCTTCGCCAAGTGGAGAGCCATGAGTGCTTGCAGTACCGCCTTTCGTGGGTGCTCCGTAGCCAATGATGGTTTTGCATGAGATCAAAGTCGGTCGGTCACTTGATTGTTGCGCTTCCTGTAGTGAATCGCGGACTGCCTCGATGTCGTGGCCATCGACGTTCGAAATGACTTGCCAGCCATATGCTTGGAATCGTGCTGAAACATCCTCGGTGAACCAGTGTTTTGTCTCTCCATCGATCGAAATGCCGTTGTCGTCGTAAATTGCAGTCAGCTTTCCCAATTGCAATGTACCAGCGAGAGAAGCCACCTCGTGTGAGATACCCTCCATCAGACAGCCGTCGCCGACAATGACCCAAGTACGGTGATCGACAATGTCAAATCCCGGCTGGTTGAATTGCTTTGCCAGCAACTTCTCGGCGAGGGCCATTCCCACGGCATTTGCTAGACCTTGTCCAAGTGGCCCAGTTGTTGTTTCCACACCTGGACACTCACCGTATTCTGGGTGTCCTGCAGTTTTCGAATGCAATTGACGAAAGCGTTTGATGTCGTCAATCGAAACTTCGTACCCCGTTAGGTGCAGAACCGCGTAGAGCAACATAGATGCATGGCCGTTTGAGAGAACGAACCTGTCCCGATCGATCCATTTGGGATTGTTGGGGTTGTACTTGAGACTCTCAAGCCAAAGTACCTGCGCAACGTCAGCGAGTCCCATGGGAGCACCTGGATGCCCTGAATTTGCCTGTTGGACGGCATCCATTGCGAGTGCTCGAATCGCATTGGAGCGTTCAGCGGAAGTAGTCATTGGGGACTCGATGGAAGAACAGAGCACATTTTGGTGTTTGAACTAACAAATGCAAATGGGACACATTGCAAAGGGCAACCGTACAAGAAGTTGGTTGTTCTAACAGCAATTTCGCGACACCCAACCATACCGAAACTTAGAATACTCCGCTATTCCGTGGAGAAGCCATGTCTCAATACGCCATATTCACATCTGAATCTGTTTCGGAAGGACATCCTGACAAACTTGCTGATCGTATTTCCGATGCCATCCTCGATGCGATTCTAGAACAGGATCCGGAGTCTCGACTTGCTTGTGAAACGCTCGTCAAAGCTGGAACCATCGTAATTGCTGGAGAAAAACGAACCACCGCGGATGTTGATGTGGAATCGATCGCGCGCGGAGTGGTTCGCCGCACCGGCTATGTGGATGAAGCGACCGGCATGGATCCGGATACTTGTGAAATCGTAAATGTTCTGGGCAGACAGTCTGAAGACATTGCAATAGGAGTGGATGAAACCGAGGTACATGAACAGGGAGCGGGAGATCAAGGAATGATGTTTGGTTATGCGTCCGACGAAACCGATGTGTTCATGCCAGCTCCAATTACCTTTGCTCACCGACTCATGATGAAGCACGCTGAGCTCAGAAGACAGTCCCTTTACTTTTTACGACCCGATGCAAAGTGCCAACTAACATTTCGTTATACCAACGGCACTCCCACTGCGATTGAAACGGTAGTGCTGTCTACGCAACATCAACCAGGTGTCACGGAGATGCAAATCCGCGAAGCGGTTATCGAAGAAATCATTCGACCAACATTACCGCGGAATTTTTTCACCAATGAAACCAAGTTTCATATCAATCCAACAGGAAAGTTCGAGATGGGAGGGCCAGCTGCAGATTGTGGCTTGACGGGACGAAAGATCATCGTCGATACGTACGGCGGGATGGCGCATCATGGAGGAGGTGCCTTTTCCGGCAAGGATCCGTCCAAAGTTGACCGGTCTGCTTCTTACGCAGCCAGATACGCCGCAAAGAATGTTGTAGCTGCTGGTCTTGCGGAAAAATGTGAAATCCAAGTCAGCTACGCGATTGGACTCGCTGAACCGACATCGATTTCAGTGAACACATTTGGTACGAATAGTGTTTCTGACTTTGAGATTGTGGACTTGCTAAATGAACACTTTGACTTTCGGCCAAAGGGTATAGTCGAAATGCTGGACCTAAAGAGACCAATCTACGAAGCAACTGCCACATTTGGACACTTTGGTCGTGAGGACAAAGGTTTCTTGTGGGAGCAATTGGACCGAAGAGACAGGCTCAGAGACGCCGCCAACAAGTGATAACGCAATGTCTGCAGAGAGTTTTCATCTCAGCTTCGAGTTTTTTCCACCATCAACATCACGTGGGCTAGCTAATTTAACCGAAGCAGCGCACCGCCTAAATCAATTTAGTCCAGAGTTCTTTTCGGTCACCTACGGAGCAGGAGGATCGACAAAGACAAGAACCAGTGAAACAGTTGAAGAACTCATTTCAAGAGGTTTCGTGACAGTCCCCCACCTGTCGTGGGGCGATACAACACGCGACCTAGTAGTTGAGCAGATCAAGAAATACCAGAAATCGGATGTCTCGGGATTCGTGCTCCTTCGTGGCGACACACCATCGGGAACCGTTGCACAGACCGTGCATCATGCAGTCGATTTGGTGAACTTGGTTCGTTCAGAATTCGGAAATGCGTTCAAGATTTTTGTTGCGGCATATCCTGAAATGCATCCCGATGCTCCAAATCCTTCAAGAGACATCGAGTTTCTCCGAGAAAAGGTGGATGCAGGTGCTGATGCCTGCTTTACACAGTACTTTTACAACTCCGATGCGTACTTCTACTTCGTTGAAGCTTGCAGGGGGAATGGAATTGATGTGCCCATCATTCCTGGCATCATGCCAATCACCAATTGCGAGCGCTTGGTTCGCTTCTCACGAAACTGCGGCGCTGAAATACCGAGATGGATAGAAAGCAAAATGTTTGAATACAAGGACGACCAAGCATCTTTAGAAGACTTCGGTTGCGACGTAGTCCAAAGTTTGTGTCAGCGATTGGTAGACAACGATTGCCCAGGTTTTCACTTTTACACGCTCAATCGAGCGAGGGCGACTACGAGAATTCTTCGGAGTCTGGATTACTAGCAAGCAACTCGGCTAAATCCTGGACAGGAATATCTTCTGAAATCCACTTAAGTTCCAAGTTTTCTTGTTTGTACTTGGTCCGTGCTGACGTATGGTCGGGAGTAACGATCAATACTCTTATGTTTGATGTATCGATGTCTTTGCTTGCAAGTTGCAGTTGATCGAGCCAACTAAGACCCCCATCTGAAGATTGAACAACTAGGAAACAAGGTGTGCGCTCTTGGATTGAGCGAATTGCTTCGTACACTCCATCGACTATAGTGCAATCCATGTCCGCGTTCACGGTTGCTCTCCGGAAAGTGTCAACAAGTTCTGGATTAGCTCCAATAAGACAGAGACTCTTACGTTTGAAATTGGAAGGCTTGCTCGGCACCGACTCGGGCAAGTGCGGGTCGAGTTGTAGCAAGTTAGATGGCCACAACAGCATCGTGTTGCCATATTCCACCTGAGAACTTGACTGGCGCACGGCTGCCGTTTCGATCGCGAACACATCGTCAACGTGAACTGCCAGCTTCCGCGAGCCGCAATCTAACAGGACTACGAATCCCGAATCGATTGATGCTACTTGGTCCATTCTCTTTGCCAATCCCAATGTCTCGTATTCAAAGGAAATGCCGTTGTGTGCAACCGAGTTCTTGTGTGGGTCGTACGACACAATGCTGGTAGGGAAGATGGCACTTACCAGGTGAGCCTCAAATGCGTAACGGCTCGTGCCTATGGCGACTGGCACCCACTGAGCCAATCGAGTATGCAGATTTGTAGATACCTCGACAAAAATCTCGTTTTTGTCGTTGGTTTCTACGACAAGCGATCCGGCAACACATTGAGATGTCTCTATTAAAGCGCGTAGAGAGGACTGGAACTTAGCTGAGTGCGCTGTTCCACGATTCGAATGATCCGGTTTTTTGCCGTCATCATGATCACCGATCGATCCAACCGACTCGACAGTTGAGTTCAGCAGTTCGGCGTGCTTGGATTTGATTCCTTTTAACGAGAAAGAAAGGATCAATTCTTCAGACTTAACGAGAGTCTTAAATTCGAAGGATGATTGGGGACGATCAGCAGTGATTTCTATCAAGCATTTCATCCAGTCTTCAAAAACTGGAGCTAGAAAGTTTGCAAGGCTCCTGAATATATGGCCGGAGGCTTCTGAAGGATTGCGATCTTGAGACCCTTGATTGGAGGAGTTGGACTCAACTTTGTTGTTGAAGGAACTCGTTAGTCTCGCTCTGAATTCGGCGAGGGGTATACAGGACTGTCCAAGGATTTGATTTTCCATGGACTTCAGATGTTGGAGTTGCCGATCCATGAGTTTGAGGGAGTGAGGATTGACGTGGGCCTTCAGGTCGGAAACTAGCAGGCGATAAGTACTTCGCGCTTTCTCGAGGCTACTTATCAACCATGGATTCTCGAGAAGCGGTGAAGGTTCAACGGGAAATTGATGTTTCGCGAATTTGGTTCGGGATGTCCGATCCTTCGGCCCTCGCTTAGGTATATCCCGATCGCTCCCGCCTGAGGCGAGAAAGTCCAGGCGTTCAAGCAATTCATCCACTTCTTCGGTTTCGGGCGAAGACTCGTTCTTTTCTGGGGACGAGCTGTGCAGAAGATAATTTGAAAGATCTCTTAACACATCGTACGAGCCGTTTTCCTCTGTCAGCGTGTTGGCAGTGATCGACGACAAGAAATTTTCTGTTGCCCAAAGAAGCTCTGCCAAATCACCCTTTGATTGTTTACGAGCCAATGAAACCTGCTGGACTAGACGTTCGATTTCCCGAGCTTGAATGCCATGAGTTGCCAGTGTCGCGAGCCCAAGCGCAACCGAGTCGATTACGCTCGAATCAGAGGAATTTCGTGGATTTTTGAATTCGGCCATGTCTTTCGAAGAGTAGTTGCAATTTGCAACTTCGGATGAACCAAATTAATACGAGCAGAAACTTTCACTGATTACAATTTATAGCCGATCAACCGTTTTGAGAGCGGTTGATCGCGTCTCTTGCTTCCTTCGATCACTTTTTAAACTATGCGTATAGGTGTACCTAGAGAAATTAAGACTGACGAGTACCGTATCGGTCTTACACCGACCAGCGTGCGAGAACTCGTCCGTCACGGTCACCAAATTGTCGTGGAAAGCGATGCTGGGCTATTGCTCGGCTTGCTCGATTCTGACTATCGAGAGGCTGGAGCCCAAATTGCCATGGATGTTGACGAAGTGTTTGAATGCGACATGATCGTCAAAGTTAAGGAACCACAACCGGAGGAAACGAAGCGTCTGCGCGCCGGACAGATCTTGTTCACTTACCTTCATCTTGCCCCCAATCCGGATCTCACAAGCGATTTGGTGAATAGCCATTGCACGGCAATCGCCTACGAAACCGTTACTGACAACAATGGTGCACTGCCTCTGCTTGCACCGATGAGTGAGGTAGCGGGAAGAATGTCTGTCCAAGCCGGTGCACATGCACTCGAAATAGCCCAAGGAGGACGAGGGTCCTTGCTGGGAGGCGTTCCCGGAACTCCTCCGGCGAAGGTTACTGTTCTCGGAGGAGGAGTTGTGGGGATGAACGCGGCTAGGGTCGCATTGGGAATGGAAGCGGACGTTTCCTTGCTGGACATCAACTTGCGACGATTGGCTGAGCTGGATCTCTTTTTTGGTCCCGCACTAAACACGATTTTTTCCACTGAGGATGCCGTTCATCAAAACGTGGCCACATCGGATCTAGTCATAGGGGCCGTACTTGTACCGGGCCAGCGCGCTCCAAAACTCGTGAATGAAAAGATGGTTCGTGATATGTACCGAGGGAGTGTTCTTGTGGATGTTGCGATCGATCAAGGTGGGTGTTTCGAGACTTCCAGACCCACAACTCACTCGGACCCAACCTTTGTTGTGCACGATGTAGTTCACTATTGCGTGGCAAACATGCCCGGGGCAGTGGCTCGCACATCGACGTTTGCGCTCAACAACGCGACATTGCCTTTCACGATGGCGCTTGCGAACAAAGGCCTAGCCAGTGCAATGTCAAGCGATCCACACTTACTACAAGGATTAAACGTATATAAAGGTACGATTACCCACGCTGCAGTGGCAGAAGCTGTAGGAGAAGCTCACCACCCGGCGGAAGAGTATTTTCCTTCAAACTAGATACACGAGCCTAAAACTGTGTGCTTCGGAGCGACAATCGGAACGACGTGGCTAATTGGTAAAATTGTCGAGTCGCTCCTGCGATTCAACATCGTGACTTCGCAGTCTTAAGACCTTGATTCATCTCTGCGGACCGTAGATTTAAATCTCGATTGGAAAGGAAAAAATTACCGAATGCTTGTAGCTCTAATATTGTTAGCGGTCGTACTTGGCTCGGTCGCGTTTAACTTCCTTTCGCCTTGGACGTTTTTGGAACTCGGGTCAAACTGGGCGCTAATCGACTTTACAGTTTTAGTGACATTCGTAATTTGCGGTGTTGCTTTTGTGATTCTGGGCGTGTACATGGCATGGTGGGTCTACAAGTACAAGTATGTTCCTGGACGCCTATCTGAATACGAACCCGAAAACCCAAAACTTGAAGCTCGACTAACAATTGTCACTACCATTGGTGTTGTAGTGATGCTCGCGCCGGGCCTAGTGGCATGGGACCAATACGTAAGAGTTCCTCCCGACGCAACTGAACTCGAGGTTAACAGCGAGCAGTGGAAATGGAGCTATCGGCTGCCGGGAGAGGACGGCATATTCGGACATGCCCACAATAAATACATCACTTTTGAGAATCCGATGGGAATCATGGAGGGAGATCCCTACGCTGAGGACGACATCATCATTACTTCTCAGACGGTGAAAATTCCTATTGATCGCAAAGTTAAAGTACTCCTGCGTTCGAAGGATGTGCTGCACGATTTCTGGGTACCGGAAATTCGCGCGAAAATGGATTCCGTGCCCGGCATGGTCACTTACTTCTGGTTTCAGCCAACACTTCTGGGAGAGTTCGATATCTTGTGCGCAGAGTTGTGCGGCAGAGGACACCACACGATGCGTGGAGAAATGCATGTTGTGTCGTTGGATGAATATGAAACTTGGCTCGATGCCCAAGTAACCTGGGCCGAAATGAAAGCCGGCGCGATTCCGCTCAGTCCCGAAGCCATGCAGGGCCGATCCGTGGCCGAGTCGAATGGCTGCTTCGCATGCCACTCGCTTGACGGGACACGAATGGTTGGACCTACATGGACAAATCTTTGGGGTTCAACGGTTCAAATGGACGATGGCACCTCGCTTGTCGTGGACGAGGCTTATGTTCGAGAATCGATAGCCGAGCCAGGCGCAAAAATCCGCGAGGGCTACAGTTCGGAAATGACCCCCTATGAGTTTAGCGATGAGGACATTGCTTCGGTAATTGATTTCCTGAAGTCTCAAATACAGGAAGAAGAACAGGTCGAACAACCAGAAAGTGTTGAGTAGTCCTGACGAACTCACGCGAAAACTAATTGGAAGATGAGAGAATGAGATTACTACGTGAATTTCAAAGCGTGGTAATCGTGATTTCGAGGTAAACAAAGAAACCATGGCTACAGCAGAAATTCCCTATCAGGAGACTGTACCGCTACACCATCCCAAGACTTGGCTGGGCAAGTACGTATTTAGTCAGGATCACAAGGTGATCGCTGTGCAGTACGGAATCACGGCCATGGCGGTTGGATTGGTCGCGCTTGTCCTCTCGTGGCTTATGCGCATACAACTTGCTTTTCCAGGACTTCTGGAAGGATTTGGACCGGACGAATACCTGTCTGCTATCACCATGCATGGCATGATCATGGTTATCTATCTATTGACGGCATTTCTGCTAGGGGCATTTGGCAACTTCTGCGTGCCGTTGATGTGCGGGGCACGAGACATGGTGTTTCCGTTCGTCAACATGCTGAGCTACTGGGTCTACCTTATCTCAGTAATCCTGCTGCTCGTTGTGTATCCACTCATGCTGTTCACCGACGTTGCACCAACGGGGGCAGGATGGACTCTCTATCCACCTCAAACCATTACGGCGGGCACGCCAGGAGCAGATTGGGGAATTGTGCTCATGCTAGCTTCGCTGGCGATTTTCATCGTGGCTTTCACGATGGGTGGCTTGAACTACATTACAACGATCCTGCAAGCACGTACTCGGGGCATGACCTTGATGCGCATGCCGTTGACGGTTTGGGGAATTTTCATTGCTACGTTCTTGGGACTGATCGCATTTCCCGCACTATTTGTGAGTGCAGTCATGATGCTTCTTGACCGATTGATTGGTACTAGCTTTTTCATGCCAGCAATCGTTTCACTAGGTCAAAAGCTCGAATATTCCGGCGGCCAGCCCTTGCTCTTCCAGCATCTGTTCTGGTTTTTTGGTCATCCAGAGGTCTATATCGTCGCCCTTCCTGCATTTGGCGTGGTCTCCGACCTAATCTCCGTTCATGCCCGCAAGAACATCTTCGGCTATCGAATGATGGTTTGGGCTATCGTGGCTATTGGAATCCTGTCCCTGATCGTGTGGGCACATCATATGTACGTTGCGGGAATGCATCCCTATTTTGGTTTCTTCTTCGCGACTACCACGCTGATTATCGCGGTGCCTACTGCAATCAAGGTCTACAACTGGACACTCACATTGTGGCGGGCCAACATTAAGCTAACGGTTCCCATGCTTTTCGCATTGTCCTTTGTTCTGACTTTCATCATGGGAGGAATTACGGGATTGTTTCTGGGCAACGTGATCATTGACATTCCGCTATCGGATACATATTTTGTTGTAGCCCACTTCCACATGGTCATGGGAGTGTCGCCGATTCTCGCAATTTTTGGTGGCATCTATCACTGGTATCCCAAGCTGACCGGTCGAATGCTGAATGACACTGTAGGAAAGATACATTTCTACTTTACGTTCATCGGTACCTATGTCATTTACTTCCCGATGCACTATCTAGGATTTGTGGGTGTACCTCGTCGATATTACGAGACAGCATTAGGAGGAACTTTCCCTGACTTTTATCCGCCATCAGCCCATTACTTGAACATTTTCATTACGATCGCGGCCCTAGTGGTGGGTATTGCCCAGCTGTTGTTCATCTACAACTTGGTTCACAGCTACTTCAAAGGAGAGAAAGCGAGCGACAATCCTTGGGGAGCCAACAGCTTGGAATGGCGCACGCCTCAAACTCCTCCGTCTCATGGCAACTGGGACGAGAGACTTCCCACAGTTCACAGGTGGGCGTACGACTTTGGGGTGCCTGGTCACGACACCGATCACGTTCCACAGGATGTGCCTCGAAAAGAATCGGCGTAGCAAATACGACAGAATGCTGAGAATTGAGCAAAGGAATCAAAAGTAATCCATGACCGAAACTACAGCACCAGGCAATGAAAGCATATTTACAGCCACGGCTAGGGACTGGTCCTCTGATGTAACCACATTCAAGGGTGTGCCCTGGGGCAAAGCCATGATGTGGATATTTTTGGTATCGGACACCTTCATCTTCACATGCTTTCTTGTCAGCTATATGACTGTCCGTATGACCGTCACTGACCCTTGGCCGAATCCAAGTGAGGTCTTCGCGCTGGCGATTCCAAACGAACTGTTCGGACTGCAATTCTTCGAAAGCTCAATCCCCGTACCGCTGCTATTGATTGCAATCATGACCTTTGTTCTGATTTCGTCTAGTGGAACTATGGCTATGGCGGTCAACATGGGGTATCAGCGCAACAAGAAAGGTGTTGTCTTGTTAATGGTTGCTACGGCATTGCTTGGGATGACATTTGTAGGGATGCAGATTTTTGAGTGGTCGAAACTGATCATCGACGAAGAGGTAGCCGCTTGGCAAAATCCGATGGGAGCAGCACAGTTCGGTTCTTTCTTCTTCATGGTCACAGGATTTCACGGGCTTCATGTGTCTGCTGGTGTCGCTTATCTCCTTATCGTGGCTTGGCGTGTCGGGAGAGGACATTACGATCACACCAATTTTGAGATTGTGGAAATCACAGGACTTTACTGGCACTTTGTAGACTTGGTGTGGGTCTTCATCTTTGCACTCTTTTATCTCTGGTAGGCGGCTGAAATTCGACGATGGCAACAGAAGGACAACAACACCCCATCAAGATTTATTTGCTTGTATGGGGATTGCTCTTTGCATTTAGTGCAATTTCTTACGCAAGCGACTACCTGGATGATGGAGTGTTTCGGACGAGCGTTATCCTGCTGTTCATGATTTTGAAAGCTGCGGCCATTGTCGCCGTTTTCATGCACATGCAGTGGGAGCGTTACGCTCTAATATTCGCGATTCTTCTACCGCCGTTAGCATTGATGGTTCTCATGACGTTGATGGCCATTGAGGCAGACTACGCATGGGCAACACGAGTCGAATATATGGGTGAGCCGATAGCACCGGAACCCAAACCACCTCCAACGCACAAGCCACACCACTAAAGACTGAGATCGTCTAGATCTTCCGCAGAATGTAGATTGCACTCGCAGTTTGGCGGTTAACTCGCATCTTTGTTTGTTGTTCTTGGTTTAGTACTTCGTCCAACTGAACAGTCTCAACGTCAAACCCTTGCTCCGTTAGAGCAATTGAGAAATCCGAACCGTAAATTCGAAAAAACTCTGGGGGAGCTTCGTGTCCGTCCCCAGGGCGGACCTCAGTAGTGTTTTCACCATGTGAAGGGACGCTGACCAACGCCCAACCCCGAGGGTTCAAAACGCGACGCAATTCCATAATCGCCAAATTATCTTTCTCGACTTCCGGTAGTACGTGGCTACAGAAAATGACATCGAAGGCATCGTCAGAAAACGGCATCTGCTCAATGTTTAGCTGGACATTCACGTCACTACGAAATAAGTCGCAAGAGACGTAAGTGTTTGAGGCCAGCTCTCTTAGCTCTGAGGTCAAACATGTTTCTGGAGCGATGTGCAGAAGCTTGCCGTCCGGGATTCGTAGATCTTTCCGACTTGCAAGAAAGTAGTGCATGAGACGGTCCCGCTCGCGGGAACCGCACGCAGGGCACACAGCATTGCCACGCCTAAATTTGCGCCTACCTGCAGGTCTAAATGAACGATAGTGCCTGTCGCAGAAGGGGCAATAGACATTGTTTCCTGCATAGATTAGAGGCGACAGTTTTCGTCGAAACGCTCGTAGGCGTGATTCGAGACCTCTGAAGACTCGCAAAACTATGCGCCTGTTTTCAAGAGTTCAATGCGCTCGTCAAACCTCGAGATTTTGCGTTCAATCTTGAGTTTTGCGACGGCCTTAAACCAACTTGCAATGGGTATCCATTCGCTGTTCCCCAAGCCGTCGACTACCACCAATCGACAAGTGTCGGAAGTATCTCGAACGGCGATGATGTTGTGGGGTAGGAGGTTTCTTGTTAGAACCAGTTCAGAGCGTAACCATTGCTTGAATTCATCAATCGCAATGCGAAGTGGATCATCAATTCCGAGGGGAATCTGCTGATCTAGATTGAGAGGGAAGTGTCCATCATAGTTACGAAAAACTGTTGTAACGATGCCCATACCCAAGTCAGTAGCAACGACTTCGTGAAATTTCGGTATGTGATTCCAAAGTGACGCTCCGTGCCGGGTTATCAATTGCTTATATGCCACTTGTTCCTTGAATTGATCATCCCAGTGTCGAAGGCTCCGAAACTTGCGAATACCAGTTGCAGACTTTCGCCGCTCGAGAGGAGTACGGTCCGAGCGAAGGACCTTTATGCAGCGAGTTTGGTCGTCGGGATGCAAATAGCACATGCGAGTTCCGCCGATTGCGAACGGTTCGCTATTGGACAATTTAATTGGTCGATTAACCATTAGATAGCCATCGAAAGGTCCTGATTACTTGACCAAATGGAAAGTGGCTTGGAGTCCGGCTGCGAAGCCAATGTTGGATCGATTCAAGCAACAACGGAACAAATTTGCTAAGTGGTGCTAAATTATTTACTTTCGCCCGAGAAACCATTGTGAAGGTTTGGCCAAGAGTAGTTGCAATTTTAGGAATCATGGCCATTGTCGTACCGGTTCTTGGCATGGTCGCTACTCGAACGGGCTGGATCACCTTTCAGATCGGCTTCTTGTGCTTGGCATTAGGGCTCGTCTTCGGGAGTATTGCTTTTTTCTCCGCCCTTGTGGGTCACGTGATTGTCGCGGCCAAGGGACTTGGCCCCACGACCGACCGACCTTCAAGACTTCACCTTCGGTTAGCAGGCGGCGGTTTGATGGGGCTTGCTGTTTCTATTTTCGTTGTACTGCTCTTTATGAACGCTCTTAGGTATCCTTCGATTTACGACATATCAACTGATGTCAATGATCCACCCGTCTTCATAGCCGCAATTGAGCTCAGAGGCGTGGATTCAAATCCTCTCGTGTATAACGAAAAAATTGCACAGGTTCAACAAGCATCGTACCCAGATGTCAAGCCTTACGTCCACGAATCGCTGACAGTCAATGATGCCTTCGAACTCGTTCGAGATTTAGCAGTGGAATTGAACTGGGAAATTGTTACTGACGATCCTGAGAACACCGTTCTAGAAGCAGTTGCAACCACTTTTTGGTATGGATTCAAAGACGACATAGTTGTGCGAATTCGTCAACACGCGAACAATCGCGGATCGACCATCGACATTCGGTCAGCTTCTCGAGTAGGAGTATCAGATGTTGGAACCAATGCAAGACGCATACGAGAGTTCCTCCGTTTAGTCGAACAAAGAGCTAATGACCGCGATGGCTAGCAGGTTCGACGGACCCCGAGAGTAAATTTCAATATTCCGGAGTCAATTCCTGACTACACAAAATAGCACTAAAACATCA
>JAPOXO010000108.1:27002-75545 GCA_026707045.1 Gammaproteobacteria bacterium
CACAAAGTCGCTCTAAAACTTCAACAGTCTCATTTGGTAGGACTCAAGTTCAATCACGCCGACCGCATTGAGTCCCTTCATGTGTCCCGCGCATTCTCCAGGATTGAAGATTGTCAATCCATCTTGCCGTTCCATACGAAGCAGGTGAGTGTGACCGTGCAGCGCAACATCGGTGTCTTGAATCAATGTTTCGGTCAAGTCCCTCGGATCATGCACCACGACGACGCGTCTCGCACCAAAGTTTAGAAACAGTGGAGGTTGCCTAAACTGAAATTCGTTTCTCGCCGCAATGTGCTTTAGTGAAGCGATTTCAACATCGTTGTTTCCAAAGACACCCGAAAAGGGTGCGTTCAGATCTGCAAACAGTTCAAGGGTCTTCGCTGTGGTAATGTCTCCTGTGTGCACTACATGGTCGACCTTCGCCTCATTGAAGAGGCGAACAATCTCCAAAACGTTACGCATGTGATTGTGCGTATCGCTTACTACTCCGATTTTCATTCCTCCAGTGCCTCGAAGTGTGCACATACTGCTACTGAATTGGAGGCTCTATGTTGCTCGGAGACGAGGTTCGCTTCCATAGTTCGTTCATTATTGCCACGATATTTCTCCACGATTTCCGTGACAACGACCCTGTTTTCACTGGTGTCAGAGAATTCAGAACGTCACACCTTCATTTAAATTCATCATCTCTAAACTGCCGTTTAGACTAGCAGAATCTCCCAAACAAGCGGTCATCAATACATTTCAAGAGAGTTGGGTTGATTCTCGTTGCGTCGAGTATTTTTCATCTAACAGTTGACAATTACCTCAGAAAGTTTTATTAATGCACTTGAAGTCTAAAGAACTGAATGGGTCCCTGGCGAATTGACAGGACTTTAGTCCTTTGCAAACTTGCCCTAAGGGATAGATACAGGGGGTACATATGCGACTACGATTAGGATCGCTTGCCGCGATTCTGGCTTCAGCCGCTCTCTTATGGACGGTGTCAGCGATGGCGCAAGAGGAGGAGAGCGATGAAGAGGAGGATGTTGATGCCGCCGCGGAGGCGGAAGACGAGGCGGAAGACGATGAAGAGATGGAGCAGATCTTTGTAACTGGATCCGCCATTCGTCGAGACAATTTCGACACGCCTTCTCCGATGGACATCATCACCGAATTGGACATCCAGCTTGCTGGAACACCTGACTTGGGTGACATCATTTTTGATCAAACCTATCAGGTAGGCGTGAACGCGAATGCTGCGCCGTTCGAGCACCCGACCGGACGTGCGGACGACCAGTCCGTGCAACGTGGCGTCGAAGTGTGGGCGAACATTCGCGGACTGGGCACCCGTGCCACCATGACGATGATGGACTCACACCGAGTTCCCGCCAACGTACAGGGCTACGGACCTGGAACGCGGCGTTCCGGTTCGGATGTCAATTCGTTGTATCCGGGAATTGCGATTGGTCGAGTCGAGACCATTCTTGATGGTGCTTCGGCTCTGTATGGATCCGAAGCCGTCTCTGGGGTCGTCAACGTGATTCCGCAAAAAAACTTCGACGGTTTCCGCGCCAACTATTCGACGCAACAGGCAATCGAAGGCGGCGCCCCATCCAAGTCGTTCGAACTCCTGGCCGGCGCGCAGAGCGAGAAGTCAAGCGCGATTTTCGCGATGGCAATTCGCGACGTAGACCGAATGGCCGCTACGGAACGACCTCAATTCATCATCTCGTCGGCCGGGTGGACTGGACAACTCCTGCCGACGTGGAGCGAAACAGGAACAAGCAATCCAGGCGATTGGAGAGTTCCATTCCGAGACGAAAGTGGCGAGTTGGTACCGTGGACACCTTCCGGTTGGGCGCAGTTCCCGACGGGCACACCACTACCGGGATATCTCGCAAGTTCGCACCCTTGGTATCTCTATCCAACGGGCGAACCGATTCGACTTCAAGTAGACGACTTTGACGGTGACGGGGTTCCCGACGTTGAGGAATTTACCTACGCTAGCACGACCATAGCGGACAACCAAGGCCGACTAAGAGTGCTTAGAAAAGTCGATCCGGGCTGTGGCTACGACTTCGGCGCTGGATACAACAGCTTGGACGGCGTGCGATTTGCCGCCGGGTCGGTCTCGGAATCCGGAGGTCTTGGATATACCGACACGACGAAGGTGGGCAACTTCCTAAACGAGTACCTGACAGGTAACGTCTGGGGACGCGAGACCCGTACCACCGGTGACGAGGCAGGGAGCCACGGATCGGAGTACGACTGTCGACGTATAACGACGGACTTTCAAGACATGCAGACTCCTCAGGATCGCGAGCAGGGCATGGCTTTCTTCGAGCACAGATTCAATGACTACGTTTCGTTCCACGGAGAGGTCACCATAAGCCGACTCGAAAGCCGGGGCCGACAAAACGACTGGTTCGGGATCGACGAGTGGGGAGCCGCGGCAGGTGAAGACACGCTTAGTCCATTCATACCTTTCGCCATCGGTTCCAATCCGGGGAATCCCTTCCGAGCGTTTGCGGATGGATCAAACACCTGCGACTTGCTGCCGAACCTACCAGGTTGCGACGAGTTCACGAATGGCCGGTATTACACGTACATCGACGACAACGGCACTCCGGACAATCCGGACGACGACATTGAAAGAACCATCGATATACACAACGAAACGGAACTTTCGTACATAGACGCAAATGGGAACGGGGTCTACGACTATCTGCAAGAGGCCGGCGAGTGGCTTGTCTTCGCGCAGGATTCAAACGGCGACGGCCTTCCCGATCGCGACGTCGACGGCGACGGAGTTGCGGAAGACTGGGAACTCAACGACCGAACCGCACAGCACAGCGCTCAGAATCGAGTGCTACTGTTGCCGCTGGACAGCGATGTGGACGGCGATGGAATTCCCGACCGATTCGATCCGGACTCGCACGGAACGATAGGCGTGCGTCTGTTCGAGGACGCAAGACTGAATAACTTGGCTGCGCATCCAAAGCAGCCCTACGTTCATGAGAGCTATCCATGGCTGAACGGCGACATGAGCTTCGATCATCGTGCCCAGCTGAACGACATGCGGCTGCGACTTGGGGCCACTATCGAAATTCCAGATACGGAGTGGTACATCAATGCCGACTGGGTATGGGCTCTGAACAAGCGAGAGAATGACTGGCTAGAGCCGATTTGGCACTGGGCCGTCAACTCGTTTAGGTGTTCTGGCGGACGAGACGGCCAGCAGTGCTTCAATCCGTTCAGCACGAGTTGGTTGGCGTCGGATCCCGAGACGGGAGAGTTGCTGCCCCAGTGGCGCGACAAGGACGACCCGGCTTGGAACACGACGCTCGAGACAAGGAACGCGGGAATCATTCCGAGAACCGACCAGCGTCTCGTGGGATTTGTACTCGTGGACCTCATTGCATCGAACTCCAACCTGTTCAATCTACCGTGGAACAATGCGCCGGTGGGATTCGCAATTGGCATGCACCATCGAATCGAGTCGGAGGAATACCGACCCAATCAGGTTGGTGCTGCATCATTGGGTTCCTCGATTGTGAGTTTCCAGTACACGGAGGAGCAAACCGACGCGGTGTTCACAGAATTCCGCTGGCCGATGATTTCGAATCCGCGTTGGGGAGAAATGGAGGTTCAGACCGCAATCCGCTATGCAGAATTCACGGGACGAGGTTCCCTGTCAGCCACGGGTGAAACGGCGAACTTCGATGTCACGATCCCCAAGTTTGCGATGAGCTACACGCCGAACGACAACCTGTCAATGCGCTTTAGCCGTACGGAAGGCTTTGTTCTGCCAGGAATGTTCCAGCTCTTCAATGTCACCGATGGTGAAGGTTCATCCGAGGAAACCATTCGCGACTACGTTTGCGACGGACTTCCGGAACTGCCTCAATGTGGAGGTGCCGGACCTGGAGGAGCAATCCAGGGTGTATTGGTAATACCAAACTCGGCAAATCGAAACTTGTCTGCGGAAGTTTCCGAACTGTGGAACACGGGCTTTACTTTCCGAATGTTCGACGACGACTTCAGAATGGACATCGACTATACGGATGTTGCGTTCAATGGAAGGGCGGAACGAATCGGAGCAGCCGCTGTGGTCAATCAGAACGAGGCGGGATTCGAGCAGTTCATCAAGGATCGATGCGGAATCGACACATTGATCGACTACGACAATGCGAACAAGTATCCGATCGACCAGTACCCCAACATTCCTCGTACGCCGCTGGACTACGTTGCCCAGACTCCGCTCGCGGAGCAGCAGTGTCGTCTTGCCGCCGTGGAGGAGTGGCTTTCGCAAGAGACCGCACTTTCGGGTGGAGTGATTGTCCGAGAAGACGGAAGACTTACACAGGCTTCGAACGCATGGATCAATCAGGGCGAATACCGAACTCGTACCCTTATAGCTCAGGGCGGGTACAGCTTTGATAGCGAAGAGATTCCGTTCATCGGTGGAAACTACGGCAACTTCAGCGCGAATTTCTCCGTGACGCGAATGCTTGAATTGAGCCTGACCAGATATGGGGCTGACTCCGGACATGGCTATGCAGGTCTCAATGTCGATGGTGTCGGAAACCGAAATGCTGTCGCATTTTGGGCAGGATCAGATCTTGCGACTCCTTTACCACCCACACCGGAATATCGAGTCAATCTTGGATTGCGTTGGTTCTCCGGACCGCATACGGCTCAACTTGGAGTTCGATGGCACGACTCGCTGACAGATGTCAGTGCTGCCTACGACGAGATAACCGAATGGACCAAGTGCCGCGAGCGTCCCGATGGTTCCTACACACGGAACAACGGGGACTTGTGCTCCGAAACGGAATACCTGACAGACCCCAACGGATGGAACAACAACGAGTTCAATGGAAGATCGGTGTTCAATGTTGATGACACGGACGACATTCCCAACTTCGTTTGGGATGAGTCGCAAGCCTGCATTGACCAGGACAGAAACCCCTATTGCAAGATCCCTTCGGGCGCGTATTGGGATTTCAGCTATACGTATAGCCGTACCGGTTTCTTGGGCATGTCTTCGTTCTCGGTCAATGTTTCTATTCGAAACCTCCTTGATCACTATCCCACACCGATTCCATCAGGAGTTGGTTTTGAGGCGTATGTGGACAACGGAATGGGTCGATTGGGCTTTGCTCGAATATCGATGAACCTGTAGCGTTAGATCAATTCAGTCGAATAGACTGAATCTTTTAAAGGTCCGGCACCGGACTGTTTCGGTGCCGGACTTTTTTATTCTTTGTATTTAATTCACATGAATCAGTCCAAGCTTATGCAACTTGACCAATTCAATCGTCGAACCGACAATTACGCATCTATTGGTGATTCGGTTGGGCTTGGGTTCAGTAGAGTTCTTGAGACTGCTGAGGTCCCGTCTTTTTCGCGCTAGAGTTGATCAGAGTCGTGACACATACAGATTGGTCCAAATGGACGGAACGGAGCGTAATGTTTGCTCGGATTATGTTGCTGTGGTTGCTGTGCGCGATTGGCTGGTCATGCAGCAATCCGAATGATGAGTCCGACCTCATTGGCTTTGCGCACGTCCTAGATACGAGTCAGCTCGACTCAGAACTATCAGAAACAATTATTGAAACTATAGACCTCATAGAAAAGACACCGTACTCGGCTTCGTTACGTGGACGATTGGGGATGATCTACGAGGTAAACCACTTCCTCGAAGAGGCGAGAATCATGTACGAACAAGCCTCGACTTTAGACCCAAGAGAATTTGCATGGTGGTATTTCGGTGCGTTGATTGACCAACAAAAAGGTGATATCGACAGGGCGCTGGAGAAAATTGACCAGGCAATTGACATCGATCATGGTTATGTACCGGTTCATCTGCATCGAGGAAATTGGTTGCTTCAACAGGACCGACTCTCGGAAGCTCTCGAAGCTTTTGGAGACGCGGCAGCACTTGGCGCAGGTTCTCCAGCAGCCGTGGGCATTGCACAGGTACACATTCGCAGAGAAGAATTCGAGGAAGCTGTGGACGTGTTGGTTCCATACTCTGAATCATTGCCCCATCCTCAAATCTGGAGGTTACTTGCTATCGCGTACGGCAGGCTAGGCATGGAATCTGAAGCAGAGGTTGCGAGAGCGCTAAGTAAAGAAACAACACCATTGCATTGGTTGGATCCTTTGCGTCAAAGACCCAACAGATACGTTCGTGGCTTCGGTAGACGCATTGTGTTCGCACAAAGCCTTTTGAGGGCGGATCGCTACAACGACGCGCTGCGCGAACTCGAGCGTTTGCTGGACATAGAGCCCAACGATGAAGCCTTGATCAGCAACCTGGCTGTGGTGTACGAGAAGACACAACAACCGGAAAAGGCAAAAGAGATTCTTGAAAGAGGAATTGATTTGATGCCGGAACAGTTTCGTTTCTATGTCCAGTTGGGAGATCTGATGTATCGAGGCGGACACAGTGAAGATGCTCTTGCTTTACTAACCCAAAGCACGAAAATCAACGAACGCAATCCCGGTGCCTATGAACGATTGGGCTCAGTACTCATGCGACTGCAACGATTTGACGAGGCGATTGCGGCGTTCCACAACGCTATAGACTTCGGATATAGTGATGTGGCGGAAATTCGTTTGCGCATTGGAACGATCTATGGATACCGGGAACAATGGCTGGAAGCAGTAAGCGAGTTTTCCCAAGTAGTTGAGTTGGATCCTGGAAACGCAAATGGACATGTCTATCTTGCGCATGCGTTGATTGAAAAAGGTGAACTCGATCAAGCGGAAGCAGCATTGAAATGGGCTCGCAGGCTTAGGGTGAATCCTGAACTGCTTCAACCACCCAGTCTACTCATCGAAGAACGGCGGAATCAGACAGATCCTAATTCGCCATGAGTCAATCCTACTTGAGCTTCATCCCAATGCTCTGGTCAGTCGTTTCTCTCTGGGGTTGCAGCGCCTCATTGGATCAATCGGAGAACGAACCTCGGATAGATGTTTGGTTCGTTGAAGAATCCGAATTAAGAGGGATTGACTTCGTTCATCAGTCGGGGCACCGTATAAAACACCTGTTACCAGAAATTACCGGTAGCGGAGTGGCATTGACCGATGTCAATGGAGACGGCTTGTTGGACATCTACCTTATTCAGAGTGGCTCACTTTTGGATGAGGACCGTGCGAATATAGGAGCTAACCAACTGTATTTGAACATAGGAGAAGGAAACTTTGAACTTCAGGAGGAAAGCGGCCTTGCAGACTACGGGTATGGGATGGGAGTGGCCGCTGGGGACTACGACAACGACGGAGACAACGACTTTTTCGTGACCAACGTCGGCGAGAATAGGATGTTTAGGAATGACGGATCTGGTTCGTTCACAGATGTAACGAACGAGACTGGATTGGGTGACAATCTATGGGGCACTTCAGCGGCGTTTCTGGATCTGGACAAAGACGGGGACCTTGATCTCTACCACGCCAACTACCTTCACTGGACACTGGAAATCGAGTTGCCCTGCTTCGGAAGCGGAGTGGAGACGTATTGCCCACCTAACAACTACCAGTCTCCAGCAATAGATCGTATATTTCGAAACAATGGAGACGGGACGTTTACCGATGTCACCAGAAATGCTGGTATCACTACCGCATTTGGAAATGGGTTTGGTGTGATTGGAGCAGACTATGACGACAATGGATATGTGGATGTGTTTGTTGCCAACGACCTCACTGTTAATCAGTTGTGGATGAATCAAGGCGACTTTCGGTTTTTGAACGAAGCAATGTCTCGGGGCTCTGGAGTTGATGGATTTGGAACCATTAAAGCAGGCATGGGTGTTGCGTCGGCTGATCCAGATCAGGACGGTGATTTTGATATCTTGGTTGTGAACCTGACTGGTGAATCCGACTCTTTTTTTCGTAACGAAGGAACTCACTTTACTGACTCCACAAGTGAAATCGGCCTGAGTGCACCAAGTCGGCGTTATACGAGATTTGGTGTTGTGATGGCTGATTTCGACAACGACGGCTGGTTGGACATCTATGAGGCGAACGGTGGCGTGAGCCCGGTAGATCTCGGAGCCGAGGACATTTATGCTGAACCCAACAGCCTGTATCGTGGTTTGGAAAACGGACGCCTTGAGGAAGTTTTTCCACTGGGAGGAACAGTACAGTCTCTTGTACATACAAGTCGCGGGTTAGGAATAGGCGATTTAGACAACGATGGAGGATTGGACTTGGTCGTTGTGAATCGCGACGCAAAAGCTTATGTGTTGATGAACCGTTTTTCCAGCCGTGGCAATTGGATTGCATTCTCGGTACTGTCGGAGCACGAGAGCGATGCAATTGGAGCGGTTGTCTCTCTTGTTCGCGACGGACGTCGTGTCTACGGGTCTGTTCAGCCGGAAGGTAGCTATCTCTCGTCCAACGATCCACGAGTTCATTTTGGACTTGGTGCTGCAGCACGCGTGGAAGACGTGACAGTTTTGTGGCCCTCGGGCGAAGTTGAAACGTTCGGAGACTTCGCAAGCGGTGGTTACGAGGTCTTGAAGATGGGGAATGGAACTCCATCGGAATGGACGCGCTAACTTAGATTTTTTGAGTGTGTCCTGAACTGTGAACAGTGCGTTTGAACAATGTCGAAAAGTGGACGCTGGAAGGGCTTGTTATCAAAATGTCAAAGATCGAATCAGTCGCTCGGACAAGGAGAAAGTTGCAAGAGCGAAATCGATTACCAGAATCGTCATTGCAACACTGATTACGGCTCTTGCATGCATTTCATGTTCATCCCCAAGGGATTCCGTTGGGGTTGTGTTTCCCGAGACTGAAAATCCAACTCTGCCTGACCTCACTGCAGTCGACGAGGAATTAGCAAGTTACATACGGACCCGACACGAGAAAGTAGAGCAATACCCAACATCTGGTTCCGAACGCGGACGACTTGCTATGACCTATGACGTAAACAACTGGACTCGTCAGTCATTGCCGATTTACGAACAAGCTCAACAACTGGATCCCCACGAATTCATGTGGCCATACTTCAGTGCACATCAGCACGCAAAATTGGGAGAATACGAACACGCTGTTGCAAAGCTCGAAGACGCGATCTCAATCGATCCGGAATATACGGCGGCTTGGTTGTGGTTGGGCTCTTGGCTACTGAGGTTGGATCAATTTGACGAAGCCGAGACGGCATTCGAAAGAGCTTTCTCAATAGACCAGAGTTTTTATGCCATCATTGGAAAGGCTCGTGTAAAGCTCAGAAGCGGCAATTCGCAGGAAGCTATAGATTTGCTTGAACCTCTGCGAGTCAAAACATTGCATCCCCAAATCTTTCGGTTGCTTGCAAGCGCGTACGAAGATTTGAGACGCGCTAGTGAGGCGAAAGTTGCAAGAGCATTGGGTAAGCAAGATGCTGCGTTGAATTGGCCGGATTCAATAATGCTCCGTCGAGAAAAGCATATACGGGGATTCGGAGAGCGTTTGTCTCGAGCCCAACGATTGATTCAAGCCAATCGTCTTGAAGATTCGCTCATAGAGCTTTCAGCATTGCGATTGAAATATGGAGAACGGCCTTCTTTGGTCAGTACATTGGCGTGGGTATATTCGTTGAAACGAGAAACGGATTTAGCTATTGAAACGCTGCAAATTGGAATAGAAGCAGATCCGAACCACCAGCCTTACTACACGCAATTAGGCGATTTGGTCAGCCTCACTGGCGCTTTAGGAACTGCAGAAGCACTCTTGCGGAAGAGTGTCGAGTTAAATTCATCTGATTCCGAAGCCTACTTGAGACTGGGGATTGTGTTAATGCAACAAGAACAGTTCGACGATGCAATAGATTCACTTAAAAATGTACTGGAACTTGGCTCTAGTTCCAATTCCATTTCAGAAGCTCACTTGCATCTGGGAACGATTGAAGGCTACAGGAAGCAGTGGGGCAAGGCTGCTGAGCACTTTAAGAAGACGATTGAACTGAATCCGCGCCACATCGCCGCACACGAAAGACTCTGCTATGTCTACATCGAAACGGGTCAGTTCGATGAACTGGAATCTGCTCTACGGTGGGCGAATCAATTGGCAATCCCGCCGGAAAATTTTGATCAGGTCATCGCGTACCGGGACGAAGTTCTTGCGCACTCCGAGTGAAACATAGGTGCTGATTCTGCGAGCATACGCGGCATTCATCCTTGGCCCTCGTTTTTCGGAAATCGTGCATTCCTAAGTAGGACTACTCTTCACAGTCGCCGTGTGCCCGAAATTACTTTGTCTCAGCGATTGGACAGCACGAGAAATTACGATCGTTCTTTTATTGGGCACAGGACTTGCCGCGTGTTCGACAGAAGATGGGGCTCCAAGCCAAAGTGAGGACGCATGGTTCATCGAGGAGTCATCTCAACGAGGAATCACTTTTGAGCATAACTCTGGTTTTCGCTCGATTCCGCTACTTCCCGAAATCAACGGTAGCGGAGTCGCTCTGGCTGATTTAAATGGGGATGGATGGTTAGACATCTATTTCGTACAAAGCGGCAGCCTCTACGAAGAGGAAGCAGGACAGTGGCACAACGAACTCTACTTCAACATGCATAACGGAAAATTCGAAAAGGCATCGATGACGAGCGGCGCGGGCGATTCCGGTTACGGCATGGGAGTGGCGGCGGGAGACTACGACAACGACGGAGACGTAGACCTGTACGTAACCAACGTTGGGCGAAATGTGTTGTTAGCCAACGACGGAACTGGTTCATTTCGTGATGTGTCAGCAGAGGCTGGTGTGGATGACTCCTCCTTTGGTGCGTCTGCAACATTTCAAGATTTTGACCAGGACGGCCATCTTGACTTGTTTGTTGCCAACTATGTCGACTGGACTAGAAACGCTGAAGTGGAGTGCTACGAAGGTGGTATTCGTTCCTATTGTCCACCAGCCCGATACGATGCGCCCGCAGCCAACCTTATATACAAGAATAACGGTGACGGAACATTCAGCAATTCTTCAGAAGAAAGTGGAATTGGTGCGGAATTTGGCAATAGTTTCGGCGTGGTCAGCGCCGACTTCAATTCAGATGGCCTGATCGATTTGTATGTAGCCAATGACCGCACTCCCAATGAGCTCTGGATTAACCAAGGCGGGTTCAAATTTGCAAACTTAGCCGAATCTTACGGAGTTGCGGCTGATGGTTTTGGTCAAGTCAAAGCCGGGATGGGAGTTACAACCAATGACTATGATCGGGATGGAGATTTTGACCTGCTGATTGTGAATCTAGTTGGAGAGACCGATACGTTCTTTCGAAACGACGGTACACACTTTGTGGATATCACTAACCAAACTGGATTGAATACAAAAACCACCCGATATACACGATGGGGAGTCATTCTCCAGGACTTCAACAATGATGGATTGTTGGATCTGTATGTGGCAAACGGTGGAGTCTATCCCAGCGACTTGCGTTCGGGAGACATCTATGCTGAGCAAAACATACTTTTTGATGGTCTGTCGGATGGTTCATTTGTGCACGCACGAAAAGGGCCCGGATGGATGCATACGAGCCGTGGATGCGCCGTGGGGGACGTAGACAACGACGGAGGATTGGACCTTGTGGTGGTAAACCGAGATGCACCTCCGTATTTGATGCTCAACAGTGTCGAGAAACGAGGAAATTGGCTATCACTCGAGCTTAGAAATCAAATGGGAAGGAGTGCGCTGGGTGCAGTACTTTCCTATGCCATCGGTGGACAGACTCATTATTCAATGGTTTCTCGAGATGGGAGCTTCATGTCGTCGAGCGACGCACGAGTACATCTGGGACTCGGTGAAGAAAAACTCATTACAGAATTGGAAGTCCGTTGGTCCAACGGTCAAATTGAGCATCTCGGAGACTTTGCAGCTAACCAGTTCTTAGTGCTGCACCAGGACGAAGACTGATTTGCGTTCTTGGTTTGTTAGCGCTTAATTTACCCCAAGCCGTTCTTGCAGCAGAGGACTTGTAGTGGTGTATTGAAGATGAACTTTCTCTCCAGGATTGAGTCGTTCCTTGATAGCGAATGCGGCCAGAGCGGCTTCATGGAATCCCGATAGGATCAGTTTCTTTTTTCCTGGATATACCGCAATATCTCCAATTGCGTAGATGCCTGGAATGTTCGTCTCAAATTTTTCCGTATCTGTAATCACCTGATTGCGCTGAAGTTCCAAATCCCAATTCGCTATTGGGCCAAGTCGAGGAGACAGTCCGAAAAACACCAACAAATAATCGACATCCAAGCGCTCGACATCTCGATTCGGCTGCGTTATGTGAACTTCGGTCATGCGACCGTCTCTTTCGGTCAGTTCGGTAGCATTACCTACCATAAAGCGCATCTTTTCGTCAGAGACAAATTGCTTCATCTTTTCGACTGTGGCGTCTGCCGCGCGAAACTTCTCGCTCCGATGAACCAAAGTCAAGGAACGCACTTTCTCGACTAATTCGACTGTCCAGTCAAGGGCAGAGTCTCCTCCTCCGAGTACGACAACATTTTTGTCCTTGAGCAGTGATTTGTCCTGAATGCGGTAAAAGATCTGCTTGTCCACGAAACGATCAATGCCTTGTACCCTCAAGGGCTGTGGTTGGAATGAACCGACACCTCCGGCGATGACGACTGCTGACGAATTGATTTCGAGACCTTTGCTTGTGCGAATATTGAACGTGTTGCCTTCGGTGGGATTGAGTTCCGTCACTTGCTGGTCGAGATGAAAGACTGTTTCGAACGGTTTAATTTGTTCAAGCAATCGATCCACCAGCTCCAATGCGGAACAGACAGGGATACCCGGAATGTCGTAGATGGGCTTATCGGGATAGAGTTCGTAACACTGACCACCGACACTCGGTAAAGCGTCCACGACATGAGCGTTCATACCTAGCAGGCCAAGCTCGAAAACTTGGAAAATTCCACACGGCCCCGCGCCCACAATTACTGCATCAGTCGTTGCTTGCATTTATGATTGAGAACCTCATGTTTAGGTGGAAGTGAGTTCAATGAAGATTTCACTTAATTTCTTGGGGTCGGCCTTTCCGTGCGAAGTCTTCATGGCTTGTCCAATCAAGAATCCTAAGACCTTAGACTTTCCTTCAGATAGTTGTTTTACTTGATCGGGATGGCTGGCCAAAATTGTCTGCGCTAGTTCTCGCAGTTCGCTGTTGTCGGAAATTCGTGCTTGTTTTACTTGATCCAGAACATCATGCACTGAGCCGCCTTGTGACAACACCTGATCGAATACTTGCTTGGCTAGAGCGTCCGAGACTTCGCCGCTGTCTACATGACGGAGAATTACTCCTAACGATTCCGGCGACAAGGAAAATTTTTCTATGGTTATGGCATCCCGATTCAACACTGAGGAAACATTTCCCAAAACCCAATTCGCAACAAGACTTGCATTGTTTGTAACTTTACAGATAGCTTCGAAGTAGTCGGAGGTCGCTCGATCGCGAGTAAGAAGCGCAGCAACTGCGGGGTTGAGGTTTAAGTAAGTTGTATAGCGTTTTCGACGGTTACTGGGCAGTTCGGGCATTGACTGACTGATGGATCGAACCAAATCTTGAGATACTTCTACCGGTAACAGGTCAGGGTCGGGAAAGTACCTGTAATCGTCTGAGAATTCCTTTCCACGCATGCGGCGTGTCTCGTCTCGTTCCACGTCGTAGAGGCGAGTTTCGCGTTCAACGGTTTCATTTTGTTCTAGTAGAGAAATTTGCCGGTCAATTTCGTACTGTACTGCTCGTTCCACAAATCGAAACGAATTGACGTTCTTGATTTCAGTTCGGTTTCCTAAAGCCTGTGTTCCGTGCCTTCGTACGGATACGTTTGCATCGCAACGCATAGACCCTTCATTAAGGTTGCCATCGCAAATTCCTAACCAAGTAACGAGGGTGTGAAGTTGTCGAAAGCACGCAGCGGCTTCGGAGGATGAGTTCAAATCGGGCTCCGTAACGACTTCCAACAGCGGTGTTCCAGCACGATTCAAATCGATGGCTGTTACTTTCTCATAGCGATCATGAATGGACTTACCAGCATCCTCCTCGAGATGAGCTCGTGTGATACCGATAGTTTTGACTGTGTCACCGTCTACATGCAGATCCAATGAACCCTTCCCGACAATCGGATTTGCCAGCTGAGTGATTTGATAGCCCTTTGGAAGGTCGGGATAGAAATAGCTTTTACGCTCGAATCTGCAAGTGGGGGAAATGCTTGCACCAATCGCGACGCCGAACATGATCGCCTTGTTCAATGCTTCTTTATTCAATACAGGCAACGTGCCCGGGATTGCGAGATCTACGAGATTTGCTGACGTATTCGGAACAGGGTGCACACTTGCGGGCGAAGTGGAAAACAACTTGGACTCAGTGTTCAGTTGAACATGAATCTCCAAACCAATTACGGGTTCCCAGTGCGATGAGCAGCTCATGAGAGTGTGGCGGGACATTGAAGATGCCAATCTGTCAACGACTGAAAATCCACTCCCAGTTCGAACAAATTTGACTCGCCAAAATGGGGACCAATGATTTGCAGCCCAACCGGCAAGCCGTCTGCAAAGCCGCAGGGAATGCTCATGGCTGGAAGCCCGGCCATGTTCACTGGAACAGTAAATTGATCCTGTTTGTACATTTCCGTCGGTTCGCGGTCCATTGCATGAAGTCGAAACGCCGTAGTTGGTGTTGCAGGAGAGAGTATTAAGTCGACACTTTCAAATGCTCGGAGATAGTCGTCCCGAATAAGTCTGCGTATTTTTTGCGCTTTGACGTAGTATGCGTCGTAGTGCCCGACGGACAGCACAAACGTACCTGTCAATATACGTCGTTTCACTTCTTGCCCAAAGCCTTCACTACGGGAGCGCTCACAAAGTTCGTCGAACGTTGAACCTTGCTTACTTCTTAATCCATAGCGAATCCCGTCGTATCGTGCAAGGTTCGCAGAAGCTTCGGCACAAGAGATCACATAGTAGGCTGCCACAGCGACATTGAAGTGGGGTAAATCTATCTCAATGATCGTGTTTCCCTGTTCTTCAAGAATCTTTCGGGCTTCTTCGAGAGGTCTAGCGATTGAATTTGGCAAGTCTGAAAACAGAGAACTTGGATAGCCAAGCTTCATTTGTTTTTGTTTGGATTTTGTTGAAGCACTTTTTAGTGTTGAACTTGTTGAGTCTTGTGTGTCGTGACCTGACATCGAATTGAACATCAAACGTGCATCTTCAACCGTTCGCGTGAGAGTACCTGGATGATCTAGACTTGATGCGAACGCAATCATTCCAAATCGAGAATTGAGACCATAGGTTGGCTTAAATCCGGTGACTCCACAAAAAGAGGCTGGTTGACGAATTGATCCGCCTGTGTCCGAACCGGTGCATGCCGGGGCGATACAAGCCGCTACTGCTGCTGCTGATCCACCCGAAGAACCTCCAGGTACTCGGTCCAGATTCCATGGATTTCGTACCGGACCGAACTTGCTTGTCTCGTTGGAAGATCCCATTGCAAATTCATCCATATTGGTCTTGCCAAGACATATCGCTCCGGCATTTTGGAGGTTTTCAACGATCGTTGCGTCATATGGAGCGACGAATGAATCGAGCATAGATGAGCAGCATGTTGTCTTTTCTCCCTTGACACAAAATACATCCTTGTGGCCAATAGGAATGCCAATCAGAGGTTTTAATAGTCCGTCGGATATGTGCTTGTCTGCCAATTGTGCGGATCGTAATGCCGCTTCATCGTATGTGGCAACAAAGCTGTTGAACTGACAATCCGTTCGACGAATTCGAGCTAAATACTCACTCGTTATTTCATACGAACTGATTTGGCGCGTTTCGAGAAGTTCGCGTAACTGCACAAGAGACTGGACCGTTTCCACTACGGATCTACTACTCTCGGTACAACATAGAATCCATCGATTGTCTTTGCGGCAAATTTCTGATAGACGTCCCGTTCTATATCGTCATCGGCGACATCCTCTCGCAAGGCTTGAACAGAATCAAGCGGATGGGCCAATGGTTCTATTTTGTCTGTTGAGATGGACTTTATCTCGTCGACGAATTTCAGTATAGTGCTCAAGTCTTGGAGTAAAGGAAGACGTTCGTCTACCTCCAAACGTATTCGGCTAAGTTGCCCAAGTCTTGCGAGGGTTGTATCGTCCACAGTGATATGTATCCACGAAATTAGAAGATATATGACCTATGCGAAAAACGCATTGACAATGTCTTCGGGAGTGGTTCAAACCTAAACGGGCAAGGCCAGCAACCACGATTTGATTGCGGGTATTCTATGCCGTGAAACAAAACTTGCCTAAGGCAACGCAGACACTCGCTGTTTGTTAGCAATCTGATTGTCAATTACCCTAAAGACACAATCACTGATCCATTTCGCTCTCCTTTTAGACACTGTTTTTCGTTATTGCACTTTCTCAGTTCTTAGGGGAGTTTTCAAGCTTAAAGAGTTGGATAGCAAGACGCATTTATTAGCTTGTATGTTTTGCCTGAGATGCCAGTGGGCACTAGTGGTAGTGCTACAATCCGTCGATAATTCGAACTCCTTTCAAGCTGTAGAGACATGTAGATGTTAAGAGCAATCCGCGGCCTCTTTTCCCCAGATATGTCCATCGATTTGGGCACCGCGAACACCTTGATTTTTATTAAGAATCAGGGTATTGTCCTAAACGAGCCTTCGGTTGTGGCCATCCGTCCAAATGACCGTAGCGTTGCAGCTGTGGGCACAAATGCCAAGTCGATGTTAGGCAGAACCCCAAAGGAGATTAGCGTAATTCGTCCAATGAAGGACGGCCAGATAGCGGATTTCCAGGTCACAAGCCGAATGCTTCGCTACTTTATCGACAAAGCGATTGGTGGTAAGTTCTTTGCTGGAAGTCCACGCGTGCTTGTTTGCATTCCGTGCAAGTCTACGCAGGTAGAAAAGAGAGCGATTAGGGAATCGGTCGACTCAGCCGGCGCACGCGAGGTGTTCTTGATTGAGGAACCTTTAGCGGCCGCTGTTGGCGCAAACTTGAACATTCAAGATGCGAGAGGATCGATGGTTGTAGACATCGGAGGCGGCACCACCGATATTGCAATTATGGCCCTGAATGGAGTTGTCGTGTCTGAGAGTATTCGGGTTGGAGGTGACGAGTTCGACGAGGCCGTGATGCTCTATGTGCGCCAGAAGGAAGGATGTGTAATCGGTGAGTCCACCGCAGAACTGATTAAGAAGAGAATTGGGACTGCGGTTCCGGTGAACGAGATACAGGAAATGACAGTAACTGGCCACAATTTGTCGGCTGGAGTCCCGCGTAGAATCGTGCTCAACAGTGACCACATGCAAGAGGCTTTGCATGTCTCAACCCAGCAAGTTATGGAAGCAGTCAAGGCTGCACTGCAGCGTTGCCCACCGGAACTCTCTGCCGACATTGCAGAGAGCGGAATCATGCTCACTGGAGGAGGAGCCCTTCTCAATGGTCTCGACGAATTGTTGCAGCAAGAGACAGGACTACCTGTAATGGTTGCTGAAGATCCGCTTACGTGCGTCGCGGAAGGTTGCGGAAAAATCTTGGACTCGGACTACATAAACTACCTTGCGGAAAGCACGTAGTTTGCGAAGAGTATGAGAAACCATGGAATCGCAGCTTGCATTGGAGCTATTGAAAGTCTCGTTTACCCGGCTCTCACAGCACATCTAGCTGTGTAAACTAATT
Source organism: Gammaproteobacteria bacterium (assembly GCA_026707045.1). Lineage (GTDB taxonomy): Bacteria > Pseudomonadota > Gammaproteobacteria > Pseudomonadales > Azotimanducaceae > Bin55. The sequence continues at coordinate 44,673 of JAPOXO010000108.1, forward strand.
TGGCTACAGACGCAAGAAAGCGCTTTAGTACGCCGACTACCTTTGTACTGTTGATTTTCTTGTCCATTGCATTGGTCATTACAGATTTAAGTGGACAGTTTTTGGGCGTACCGCGACAATTGACAACGTGGGTTACTAACGGCCTATACTCGGGGATCAACGCTCCGGGACGATGGCTCACATATTCGTCTTTTTACCTTCAAGATCGAGCGCAGCTGTTGGAATCACAAAGGGCACGTGAACGCGAATATCAGGATGCCGTTGTCAAAAATCGTCGCTTTGACGCCCTGGCTAGAGAGAATTCCGAACTGCGTCAGGTTTTGGCATTGGTGCAGCGTAGCCCCGATCTAGAGTTAGTTACAGCTGAACTGACTGCAACTGTGTTTGAACCTGGACGAAACGAAATACTCATCAACCGCGGCAAGTCCCACGGTGTACTTGACGGCATGGCGGTACTGGATGCCACGGGAATTTATGGACAGGTAGTAGAGTCGTTGGCTTTTACTAGCCGAGTGATTCTTATTACCGATCGCAGACTGGCGGTTCCGGTTGTAGTGCAACGATCTGGTACGCATGCATTGATAACAGGGATTGGAAATTCGTCAGAGCTTGTCTTGGAACACGCAGAGATAACCGCTGATATTGAAAATGGCGATCTGCTAGTTGCCTCTGGCTTGGGTGGTGTTTATCCGCACGGCTATCCAGTTGGTGTTGTGATGTCAATGGAGCCCGATGCATCGGGAGTCGAAATGCGAGTTATGGTCGAACCACTTGCTTCAATGCATCGCCGCACCTGGTTACTGGTCGTTGTTGGTGGAACAACTAGTGAAGTTGCCGAGGAATAACGTAGGATTCGCGCTCACGCTCGTTCTAGCGCTGGTGCTCACGATGCTGGACTTGCCTCATTTTGCTCCAGCGGCTTTGACTTACTTCACACCAAATTTCGCATTGCTAGTCTGTTATTACTGGGCAACGAATTCTCCAACGCATTTTTCGGTCATGGTGGCGTGGCTGTTTGGTTTTTTGTTTGATGCACTTCACGCTGAACCGTTCGGTTTAAATGGCTTCATTTTGTGCGTAGTTGTATTAGTGGGACTAAACCTTCCTCGTCGTTCGAATAGACCAATTCTTGGATACCAGCTGCTAGCTTTGCTTTTGCTGGTAATTTTTGCCGAAATCGTGCGTCTAATAGTGATGCAGTTCGTAGAGTATCCCGTGCAAGGATCAATTGTGGCAATTCCTTGGTCAATAGTTGCCTCGCTGGCTTTTTGGTTCATTGTCGTGGTGATACTCGACAGATGGATTGTCGTCGACGACTCGAATGTTTCCTTCTCGTAGTGCAGGCTCACCTTGTGCTGCGATTGGTCCTATCGTTTAGTCTTGGATCGCTACCGAGAATCGCTTGACTGACGATTGTCAAAAATTTTTTGTAATCGAGCCTAGCGATTGAGGAGAGGCTTGAAGTTCAATCTTCGCAGCGTGTTTTTTCTTACGGTTACCACACTAACCGCTGTGTTTGCGTTGATGGTCGTCTCTGGTCGATTTGTTGCTTGGCTGGCTCCCGGTCACGAGAAGGGGATTAACGAATATCTCTCCGCGCATGGACTGCAAGTTGAGGGTCTAAAGATTCGTTGGTCTGGACTAAACCCGATTATTCAGGCTGATAAGGTTGAAGCGTCGGGGGTTTCAGCCGAAGGCGTATCGTTAGAGATTGATGTAATTCTCTCATTGTGGAGAAATCGTTTTTCGCTCTCTAACTTTTCGGCAAACCACGTACAAGCTGAACTAAATCTTAGTGAACGAAATCGGCAAGCTTCTGGCGCGGACGCGCGCCCAGCGGGATTCGGCGTGATTGATGTTCTTTTCGGCTCGCAAAACCTTGACGTCCGTATTACAGGTGTTATTTCTTCAATCGAAGGTGAAACACAAACCGTAAAGGCTAAGCTGCAATCCCAGACGATCGAAGATCAAAAGGTTGTATTTGTTGAATTAGAGCCAATGGGATCGTGTGAAGGGTGTGGTCTGGAGATTCGATACTTGAGGAGAAAGTCAGCTTTCTTATTTCCCGATATCATCGAGTCATTGCATGTATCAGCGCGTGATTTTGAGCTTCTACCGGCAGCTTGGAACGTGCCATATCTCAGAAACATGTCGTTGAACGGCACGTTTGAGCTTAGATCTCGTAATGGGCTTGGCAAGGCTCTCGCAGATGTCCAAGTTCGGACTTTGAACGAATCGTCTCCTAAAGCCACAGTGAATGCGAATCTAGCGGTAAACATAATCAAGGACGAGTTTCATGGCGTCTTGCAGAACGCTGTAGTTTCCATCGGAAACGTCAAGACACATCTTCCTGTTGCGAATCTCGCGACTGAGGGTGGCTTCGGAAAGAACCACATTTGGATCGATCGCGCGAACATCCACGCATTAGTGGACTTGATTGAAGGATTCGGAGTGTCGACGCATCCTGTTATCGCTTGGATTACGGGTTTGGGACCCGAAGGAGAGCTACATGACATTCAATTGCGTCATGATGAAGGGAAGTTTGTAGTTCGAGCTAATGCAAGAGATATACAGACGCATGCACATGCCGCAATTCCCGGAGTTCAAATCGAATATCTGGAGATCTTGGGATTGAATCGTGACTTTCTCTTGAAGACACTCGGCGCAGCTGCAGACATTACATTTCAGACATGGTTAGACCAGTCAAGGTCTTTTCCCAACCTGGATGGATCGGTACTTCTCAGTTATCGAAGTAACAAGCTAGGAACTCGCATCATTGTGGATCGAGCTTCCTATGAGGGAGATGAGATTGCGGGACGGTTCGGCTACCTTATGAACTTTGATACGGATCGAAGGTCGATGGGTCTCAATGCTCAAGCACAGGAGGTCGCGATTCCAAAAATCCAGCAGTTTGTTCCTAATGGGACTAGCAAGGCAGTTCGTGTCTGGCTAGTAGACAACATTCAGAATGGCGTCCTGCACAACACTGCAGCAATTTACCACAGTTTCCAACTTGAAGAAGGGTCTCGGAACTCTTCGGTCTTTGAAGCGAAAGCAGATCTGAGCCAGATCATTGCTCAGTTTCACGAAGACTGGCCGCAATTGGAAGACGCACGAGGACAGATTTGGCTCACCGATAAATTTCTCGACATTGACATCGAGTCCTGCCACACAGCAGGCATTCTCGTCAATTCAGGCGATGTCAATGTGTGGTTTGAAGACGCCACCGTCGATGTAAATTTCTTAGCGGACTCTAACGTTGGAATATTGCTTGACTATGTCGAATCTACACCGCTGACAGATGTCGCTACGGTCAATTTCAGCAACGTACGGGGTAGTGGTCAGGTTGACATTGTGTCCACATTGAGATTTGAACCGGGAGAGAAACAACCGCTCGTAGACATCAAACTGACACTCGACGACGCAACATTGACTTTGAACGCACCAAGTATTGACGTCAATGAGCTATCTGGAAGCATTCTTTTTTCCACGCCGTTTACTCTATCCAGCCAAGATCTCGTAGGTTCGGTTTTTGGAAACGTCAGTCCGATTCAGATTAGTTCCCAATCTTCGGATGACGCTTCTTTGCTAAGAATTCAGTACGAGAGTCGGTTTGAGCCTGAAGACATGGTTTCCTACATTGGAGAGTGGGTTGAGGACGTGGCGGATGGTGAATCCGATTTACGCTTGAACCTAGCATTTGCAACGAATGGATCCTCGACTTCATTTGTCGATATCGAAAGTTCGTTAATGGGAATTGAACTCAGTTTGCCTGAGCCCTTTGGGAAGAGTGTAGAGACAACCAGAGCTACCCGAGCACGAATTGAATTTGGAGATGTTCCGCGTGTGCACTTTAATTCGGGTGTCGTATCCTCTTTTTTTGACCTTCGAGGAAACGGCGGATTGCACGGTAGCATTGGTTTGAATGTGCCTCCGCCGGACTATGGTCCAGAACACTTTGGTCTTCTTGTCACGGGACATTTGGATTCGCTTAACTTGGAAGCGCCCCGTGGAGGGAGCAGACTGAATCTGCCTTCGCATATCAATTTGCGAGAACTTTCGGTCAACCAAGTGGAGATGCAAGGCCTTACCTTTTCTGACGTAAAAGTCGACGGTATCTATTCGGAATCCCAAATTGATTTGACCGTTGAATCAACGGAATTGGTTGGTCGTGTATCAAAGTCAGGACACGAACCGTTCCTTGTGGAGGTGAACCGAATCCTATTGGAACGTCAAGAGTCTAGGTCGGGCGATCCGCTTTCTCCAGCGATATTGAATTGGATTCCAACAATGAACTTGAAAATTGATGACATTCTGTTAGTTGACGAAGATCAGCAGGAATCCAGTTTTGGGGCTTGGACTATGGCCATTGAATCTCACGAGAAAGAATTGAGAATTGCAGAGATAGAAGGAGATGTCAGAGGACTGCTGATCGACGGGGGTATTACATGGAACACCAGCGAAAACACAACCCGTTTTTTGGGGAATGTACAGGCGGACCAGCTGCATGAAGTTTTGCCTCAATGGGACTACGAACCGAACGTCGAAAGTAAAGCACTTCAAACGGAAGTGGACCTCAAATGGCCAGGTTCTCCTCTCATGTTCGATCTCTACGCAACAACAGGCTCGTTTGAAGGAGATCTTGACGAAGGCCGATTTTTGGATGTCAATGCAGGAGGCGGTGCCCTGCGCATTGCGGGGCTACTAAATTTTGCAGTAGTTCTTCAGCGGTTGCGATTGGACTTTAAGGATGTTTTCCGAGAGGGAACAAGCTTCAATCGCATTTTGTTCGATGCGCAAACAGACAAGGGAATTCTGCGGATTGACGAGCCATTGCACATCAAGACGACTGGCTCAGACATTTTGCTAGCGGGTACCATGGACTTGAATACAGATACATTGGACATGGAGGTTGTAGTAACCTTGCCCGTATCGAGCAGCTTGCCTTGGTGGGTGGGTATTGCCACGGCAAATCCAGTAGCCGTGATTGGTTCTCTTGTCGGTAAGAAGATATTTGAAGGACCACTAAATCGAATGTCAAGCATGAAGTATCGAGTGACGGGGTCATTGGACGATCCTGATATTCAGTTCGTAGGATTGTTTCGAGACAGCTTGGACGGCGACAACGAAGACGGCCAGGAAAGCAATGAGACTGTAGAGGGAAATGAAGAAAATGAGTGACACTCAAATGGAAAACCCAAAGAATCAACTATTAGCAGCGAGCGACATCACTGACAGCAAGTTGGAAGACCTTATGGGTCGAATGATGTCGCGCCAAGTGGACCGGGGTGAACTTTACTTTCAAAGTTTCCGCAATGAGTCCTGGGCACTAGAAGAAGGTTTAGTTAAGGACGCTGGATTCTCCGTATCCAGAGGAGTGGGTGCGCGGGCGATTAGCGGCGAGAAGAGCGGTTTTGCGTACGCCGACGATATTAGGCCCGATGTTCTGGAGCAAACTACAAGCGCCGCTAAATCCATCGCTAAGCAAGGAAGTGGAACTGTTGCACACGTGGAGTCCGATAGAGCTCTTCCGATGTTCTATGGAACTTCGGATCCGATTACTTCTGTATCACAGGAAGACAAAGTGGCATTGCTGTCTCGAGTTGATAAGTTCGCTCGAAACTTGGATCCTCGAGTAAAGGAGGTTTCAGTGCGGATTGCTGCAACGCACGAATCTGTGTACATATATTCGAGCGACGGGGTGAGTAGCGGCGACGTGCGTCCGCTTGTACGATTCAGCGTGTCCGTAATCGCAGAACAGAATGGTCGCAGAGAACAAGGGATGTCAGGCGGCGGCGGTCGTCACGACCTCAAGTGGCTTTTCGAAGGCGAAAACGCTGAAGATTTTGCAAGAGAAGCTGTACGGCAAGCTCTTGTAAATCTTGATGCCGTCGATGCACCTGCAGGCCCCATGCAGGTGGTTCTGGGTCCAGGATGGCCTGGCGTTCTGTTGCACGAAGCGGTGGGACATGGATTGGAAGGCGATTTCAATCGAAAAGGCACTTCGGCTTTCTCCAATCGCATCGGTCAACAGGTTGCATCCCCATTGTGCACGATCATTGACGACGCAACAATTCCCAATCGGCGGGGTTCGCTTTCTATGGATGACGAAGGCACTCCAGGACAAAAGACTGTGCTCATCGAAAACGGGGTCCTCAAGGGCTACATGCATGACAAGCTCAACTCCGCCTTGATGGGCACTACCAGTACGGGAAACGGACGTCGCGAATCGTATGCTCACCAGCCCATGCCGCGTATGACCAATACGTTTATGTTGGCGGGGGAAAGCGACCCTGAAGAAATTATCAAGAGCGTGGACTTCGGTGTGTATGCAGTTGCATTTGGAGGAGGACAGGTAGATATCACTTCTGGACAGTTTGTGTTTTCAGCGACTGAAGCCTATTTGATCGAACAAGGCAAGAAGTCGGCGCCAATTCGAGGCGCTACCTTGATTGGCAACGGTCCCGAGATCATGACTCGGGTCTCTATGGTGGGCAACGACCTTGAGCTGGATCGAGGAGTTGGCGTGTGCGGAAAGGAAGGGCAGGGAGTTCCCGTGGGCGTGGGTCAACCTACATTGAAAGTCGACGAAATCACGGTGGGAGGCACATCAACGTGAGTTCAATGAAGTCATCAGAGATCCAAGCTGCAATGGATTTTCAGGAACCGCACACCAAACAAGACGAAGAATCGCTTAAAGGCTTTGTACAGAGAATTCTTGATGAAGCAAAGAAACAAGGTGCTTCGGCTGCAGAAGTAGCAGCAGGCGACGACATCGGGCTGTCGGTTGTGGTTCGGTCAGGAGACTTGGAGACGGTGGAATTCAGCCGCGACCGCGGCTTTGGAATCACCGTATATTTGGGCAACAAGAAAGGCAGTTCATCTACTACAGATATCAGTGATGACTCCATTCGAGAATCCGTTGAAGCGGCTGTGGGCATTGCGCGCTACACGGAGCCCGATCCCTTTAGCGGTTTGGCGGATCCAGACCGATTAGCAACGGAGTTTCACGACTTGGACCTCTACCATCCTCGAGCCATGGATGTCGATGAAGCAAAAGAAAACGCGTTGATCATTGAATCCTGCGCACAAGACGTTGATTCAAAAATCTTCAAGTGCGACAGTTCTCGTGTTGGGTCTGCTTCGGCTTGCACGGCTTATGGAAATAGCTTGGGTTTTCTTCATGCCGAACGAGAGTCGCGCTACAACATGTTTGCCGATGTGATTGCAAAGAACAAAGATGGCATGCAACGCGACTACTGGTATTCAACCAACCGAAATGCAGACGAACTTGAAACTCCTTCTAGCATCGGCGAGACTGCTGCAAACCGCGCTTTGTTGAAGCTTGATCCTCGACCCATTCCCACCGGGGAGTATCCAGTGCTTTTTGATCGCGGTATTGCGAGTGGACTGATCGGACATCTAATCAGTGGACTGGGAGGACGGGCGCAGTACTTAAAGTCGTCCTACTTGCTAGACTCGATGAACAAGCAAGTTGCTACCGACGCATTGACATTGCGAGAACATCCTCACTTGAAGGGTGCACTTGGAAGTCGATCGTACGACTCCGAAGGTGTTGCGACGACTGAGAAACCCTTCGTTGAGCACGGTATCGTGCGAAATTATGTGCTAAGCAGCTATTCGGGACGGCATCTCGACATGCCTACGACAGGAAACGCATCAGGCGTTTGTAATCTAACGGTTGAGGCTACCCTTCAACCGGTTGACGACATACTGAAACAAATGGGCACAGGACTGCTTGTACAGTCGTTGATGGGTCAGGGCGTGAATATTGTCACAGGTGATTACTCGCGAGGTGCTTCCGGTTACTGGATTGTCGATGGCGAGTTTGCACATGCCGTTGACGAGCTAACAATTGCAGGAAAGTTGGATGAGATGTTCATGCACATGATTGCATTTGGAGATGACATAGATCTTCGGCACAGCATTCGAACCGGATCGCTCCTAGTCGAATCCATGACTGTAGCCGCTAATTGAGGTTTACCAGCACTACTCAACCTCTCCAAAACGATTGTTGATCAAGTCGCTAAGCGCTTCAAACGCTTGCTCTGCTTCGTCTCCGTCGGTCTTGAGGACAAGCTCAGTTCCTTGCTCTGCCGTAAGCGTCATGATGTTCATGATGCTCTTTCCATTTACTAGAGCATCTTCTGACCGTCCCAGTTGAATGACACAAGGAAAGGACTTGGACAATTGGATGAACTTTGCGGCTGCTCGAGCGTGAAGACCAAGCTTGTTGACAATCGTCACCTTGCCCGTCGTCATGAAATAGGCTCGTGTTGCTCTCGATGTCGAACGAGGACGTTGGGATAGGCGTCTCGAAATGAACTGGCGAGTCGTTCAGCCATGTAAACGGAGCGGTGTCTTCCACCGGTGCAACCCGTAGCAACCGTCATGTACACTCGATTCTGTCTTTCGAACTCCGGCAACCACTGGTGCAGAAATCCCACGATCTGACTGTGCATTTGATCGACGATTTGGTGCTTTGCAAAGAACTCTTTAACTGGTTCATCCAATCCTGATAGTTCGCGAAGCTCCGCCTCCCAATGTGGATTGGGAAGGCATCGGAGATCAAACACGAAGTCAGCATCTACCGGAACTCCACTCCGATACGCAAATGACCTGAACAACAAGGAAACGCTTCTCTCGTCGACATCCACCAGCCTTTCTTTGGTCATTAATACCAGGTCGTGGGTTGACCACTGTGTGGTGTCAATTTTGAGGTCCGCCATTTCGGCTAGGTGTCGGAGCAACTTGGATTCCAAGTCTATTGCTTGACGAAGGTCTGTTTCGATTTTCTCAAGCGGGTGTCGACGTCGTGTCTCACTGAATCGCTTGACTAGTACTGGGCCACTAGCGTCCAGGTAGATGACTCGAGGAGTGAAGTCGACTCGCGCTACGGACTTCAGGATATTGGGGAGTTGATCTAAAGCTGTTGGAGGACTTCGCGCATCGATTGAGACGGCAAAGTCTTGTGTGGTCTGCTCTTCAGACGTGTCCTCAACAAACTTTTCTAACAAACTGGCTGGAAAATTGTCGATGCACATGAACCCCTCGTCTTCGAGAGCGTGCAGTACTGTGCTCTTTCCAGATCCCGATCGTCCTGTGATTATGTACAACCTCATGGTGTACATTCCTCCGCAGCAAATCGAACAAAGGTCGTGTAAAGGTCAGTAGGCGATTGGACAGTAAGGAGCTGTTTCAAGTTTGATGGCGAGCTTGCGATCAATGCGATAGTTCTCAAAATTTGCAAGTGCTCGCTTGTTGCTTCTGCTGGAACAACTAATGCAACGACAAGCCTCACCTTTTCCTCCCTCCCGAATGGAACGGCTGTATTGACCCGTATGAGTGCCGCGGTGGGCGTCATACATAGCTCGTGCCTGCAGTGTGGAATTGCGATCTCGCTGTCGTCCAAAGCGGTGCTTCCCAACTCTTCTCGTTCAATGAATTTCTCCAGCAGACCTCGCTGATCCAATTCCTTCTGATTTCGGCTCAGAAGACAGGAGGCTCGTTCAAGGATCGATTTACGAGATTCACATGTCTCGATAATCTCGACGGTTTCGGGTTTCAGGATATCTTCGAAACTTATCACCTGCTGAATTCGCAATTCTTTGCGTTTGACTAGCGCGACATTGCGCGTTCACGATGTCGAGAGGATTTTTCTTTGTGTTTGATGACTTGTCGGTCAAGTTTGTTCACTAGGGAATCAATGGCTGATTGAATGTCAGGTGCACGTGTGTCGGCAAACAACTCGTTGCCGTTTACGTGTACCGTGGCTTCTGCTCGATACTGTATCTTGTCGACCGAAAGGATTACTCGGACGGTCGTTATTTGGTCGTAATGCCGTTCGATTCGAGACAGCTTTTTCTTGATATTGGACCTAAGTCGGTCATTGATATCGACGTGCTTTCCAGTGATGTCGAGGTGCATATTTTTCCCCTTTTCTTAGCGCGTTTCGTTCACACGAATATCTTACAGTCAAATACCTTGTTCATGGTTAAGTCGAACTCTAGATGGAGATTTGGCGGGCTTTAGATGGTGGGATGGACAACGACTCTCGATACTTTGCCACCGTTCGTCGTGCAATGCGAATATCTTTCGCTCGCAGCATGCTTGTGATGCTGCTGTCAGACAATGGACTGGCGGGATCCTCTTCACTTGTGAACTTGCGGATGAGGGCTTTGATTGCCCTACTCGAGATTTCATTTCCTTGCAATGTGTGCACATGACTCGAAAAAAAGTACGAAAGTTCGAAGATTCCACGCGGACATGCCAAGTACTTTCGCATCGTGATTCGAGAGATTGTGGACTCGTGCACTCCTACCATCAGAGCAATGTCGGACCTCAAAAGAGGTCGCATAAACGATTCTCCCTTTTCGAAGAATGCTCGCTGTTCCTCAACTATTGCAGAAGCCGCTTTCACTAGCGTGGAGGATCGATGCTTCAATCCGTCAAGGAGAACTTTGGCGTCGCGAAGTTGGGTGCGCAGAAAAGAGCGTTGTTTTTTTGTAGACGCTTCGTTTATTGCGTTCGCATAGATCGAGTTGATTCGAACCGAGGGAATTGCGTCGTCGTTGATGTCTACGACCCACTCGCCATCCTCATACTTGACAAAGACGTCGGGCACGATGTAGTTGGCTTCCACATCGCAAAATTGCGCGCCGGGTCTAGGGTTAAGAGTTTGGATATAGGACAGTGCTGCTTCCAGTTTGTCCAAGCTAGAGTTTGTCTTCTTCCTCATGACATCGAAGTCTCGATCAACTAGCTCATCAAAACACGTCTCAACCAAGTTTAGAGCCAATTTTTGTTCAGGATCAGCAAGTTGAGTGTCTTGAAGCTGAATCAACAAACACTCTCGCAGATTCTTCGCACCAATGCCCGGTGGATGTAGTTTTTGGATCTCATCAAGAATTGACTGCAGGAATTCCTCACCGATTTGTGCTTTTCGATCCGAGTCCTGTGAAATTTCTCTGAGGGATTCTGTCAGGTAACCGTCTGAATTCAAAGACTCAATTATTCTTAGTGCCCAATGAAGTTGTCGATCGGAAAGATCGAGTTGCTCCAATTGATCAAAGAGATGCTCCGTGAGCGAAGTTGTATAAGTTTGAAGCGTGGTCCAATCCGTAGTGCTATCTGAAGTGGTACGGTCGGCCAAGTAAGAATCAGACCATTCCAGTTCATTAGAGTCATCGATGGTGGTCAGATCGATGCCGGGGTCGTTGTTGAGAGCCTCATGCATCTCGATGAGTTCGTCCAATGGTTCAGAGGCATCATCTTCGTCACGTAGCTCTTCGCCCTCGCTGAGAGGGTCACCGACATCTTCCTCGGCGAGAGGTTCGTCGTAGGTAGAGTCATCGTCAAATGTGGTCTCGTCACCCCAATCGAGCATGACATTGGACTCACATGCTGACTGAATCTCTTGATTCAATTCAATAGACGAAAGTTGCATCAGTCGGATGTTTTGTCGCAGTTGCTGCGAGAATCGTAGCTGTTGCCGCTGCTGAAATGTGAGAGTCTGCTTCATACCGCGGCTTTGATGCTATAGTTTGAATTCCTCTCCGAGGTAGGATCGCCGAACAGCTGGATTGTCCAGAATTGCGGCTGTGTCTCCCTCTGCAATTACATGCCCTTCATTGACAATGTATGCCCTATCACACAAATCAAGCGTATCTCGAACATTGTGGTCGGTTATAAGCACTCCAATGCCCCTCGATGTCAGGTGCCGCACGTTGTTCTTGATGTCAGCAACGGAGATGGGGTCTACTCCAGCAAATGGTTCATCCAGTAGCATGAATTTAGGCTCGGACGCCAACGCTCGTGCTATTTCAAGTCTTCTCCTTTCTCCTCCGGAGAGTCGTTCCCCAAGCGTGTCCTTGACATTCTGCAAGCCAAACTCGTTCATCAAGTCTTCCGTTCTTGCAATTCGTTCCTTTCGATTCAATCCCCGTTGAAGTTCCACTATGGCAAGGATGTTCTTGTAAGTGCTTAATCGGCGAAAAACGCTTGCCTCCTGAGGAAGATACCCGAGACCACGTCGTGCGCGAACATGCATTGGGGCATTGGAAGCGTCATATTCATCGATACTTATCGTTCCACCATCCATTTTCACGATGCCCACAATGCAGTAAAAGCAGGTTGTTTTACCAGCTCCGTTAGGCCCCAGTAGCCCGACAACCTCACCTGTTGACACCGAGAGTGAGACATTTTCTACGACTTGACGCTTTCCATATCTCTTGGATACTTGATTTGCGCTTAGGATGCTCACAATGTTCGTTTTCCTCTGATCATGAGGTTGAGTTCGCTACTCGTTCGTAGGATTTGCTTCCACTTCAATGTTGCGCAAGATGACTTCTACTTGCTTATCGGGATCTACAGATTCCGCTTCAAACTGATTCTCGTCGACGTCGAGCCGGATCTTGTCTCCGGTGATCGAGATTTCTTCGCTCTCCACTCTTGCATTTCCTTCAAATTCAATCTGATTTTCTGCAACACCAAAAATGACAGTAGACGCTTCAGCACGAATCTCTTCTTGCTTCTCACCATCGTCTAATGTGAGTTGTAGCCGTACCGGAGTTCCTTTCGCTTCAATTCCCTTAACCGAACCTTCCTCGACTTGCAACGACATGGTGTCGGCTTGCAGGCTCATTGAACCCCGAGTCAGTTCTACGTTTCCACTTACAAACGCTCCTCCATCGATTGATCCTCGAACATCGTCAGCCAAAATCCTAAGAGTCTCATCATTTGGCTCAGCTGCAGAAATGTTGTTGCCTAAAAGCAACAACATGAAAAGTACTGACCAGCTTTTACTGTTGAGAATTATCCGGCGCATATTCAATTTCCACACGGTGGGTTTTCGATCCGATTAGTTGAAATTCGTTGGTCTTGAGATCGAATTCGAATGAGCTTGCTTTGAAGGTGGCGAGTTCGTTTTGGATGGTCACTGATCGTTGGCTTTCAAGAGTCCGTTCGTCCGGGTAGTAAACCAGGTCCTGTCCGCTCAGCGAAAGGGCTAGTTTTTGATTTCTTTCATTCACTACGTTAACCTCCCCTATAAGGTCAATTCGCGGTCGTTCACTTGGCTCGGACTCTGAAGTCGCATTCTTTATGATCGCCTTCGATGCCGTTAGATTCCAAATCACTCCTCCCTCAAGTTCAATATGGAGATCGATGTCATCAAGCGTCACGATGTCTTCCTGTTGAGAGTGTTCCATCGCGGAAGCTAACGCTTTGAACTGTAGCGAGCCATCGTCTCCATACTCGAGCATTTCAACTTTGCCAATTCGGATGACGGGTTCGTCTTGCAGGTCTTCGGCCGTTGGATCTGAACGGTTGTCAGACATTTGAGTGGAAAAAAACCACACACCTCCGATCACGAGTGCGAAGATCACTGTGGCAGCTAAAGCTCTCTGCTTCACTTGTTGTGTGCTTCGACCAACAGGTCGCAAATCTCTCTCACGGCACCGTTTCCACCAGGCGATGTGGTGACAATGTCGGCCAAACTTCGAGCTGGCCCAGTCCCATTGGGCACGCAAACCGCTACGCCCACGGCTTGAAACAAACAGACGTCAGGTACATCGTCTCCAATGTGAGCAACTTGCTTCGGAAGAATTCGTGCCTTGGCGCAAAAATCTTCGAGTGCTTCTGTCTTTATAGCAATTCCTTGATATACGTTCGTGATTCCTAATTCCGAAGCTCGCACTTCGACCGCTTGAGACGTTCTACCAGAAATAATCGCGATATCAATTCCTATTTCTTGTATTGCTTTGATTCCGTATCCATCGTGCACGTTGAACGAATGGAAGATTTCACCGTCTTCGCTGTAGATGAGTCGGCCGTCGGTAAGTACTCCATCGACATCGACCGTCAGTGCGCGCACGTTGGAAAATCGGTCTTGGAGTTCTTGAGATAGAGAGTAGAAATGGCTCACAAGTCCTGCCAATAGACCATGACGATGTAACAACAATATGAAGCCAAGAACACTACTCCTTCACACCTTGTGATAGTTTTCTTCGCTCCAATTCCGTTTGCGAAAAGCGCAAGCAACATGGTCAAAATGAACATGGCTCCGAAGTCTCTCCAGAAATCGATGGGTGTGATAGAGGAAGGACTCAAAAGTGCGGGTACGGAAAGCACCGCAAGAATATTGAGAATGTTGGATCCGACGATGTTTCCAATGGCAATTTCTGGACTACGACGCAGCGCAGCCGCCATCGTTGCGGCAAGTTCAGGAAGACTGGTACCCGCCGCAACCACCGTCAAACCCACAAGCATTTCGGGAACTCCGAGGATTGCTGCAATGCGCTCTGCGGAAGACACGATAACTTTTGCGGAAACTGACAAAAAGACCAAGCCGATTGCCAATTGAATCCAAGCCCGAAGCGGAGACATGCGTTCAAGGTCTTCGACTTCGCTCTCAATTTCTTCAGGCAGTTCTCCGGTAGTTCTCGTGTCTCTAACAAGTCGATAAAGGATATAGCCCAAGAACGCGAGCAGAATCAGTCCATCAACGCGACCTACATATAAATTGGCAAGGCAAAATGCTGTGATACAGGTTGCTACAAGAAGCATGGGAAGTTCACTACGTAACACACGCTCCTCGAATGGCAATGGGACCACGATGGCAGTGAGGCCTAGGACCAAGCCGATGTTCGCTATATTCGATCCGATGGCATTTCCTATGGCGGTATCTGGACTCTCCGTGTAGGAATCGGTTATAGCTATGAGGATTTCGGGGGCGGACGTACCGATGGATACAGCGGTAAGTCCAATTATGAGCTCTGAGACACCGAGATAGTGTGCAGCTATCTTGGCTGCGTCAACGAAATAAGAAGCACTGACGACAAGAACGACAAACCCGACGACGAGCAAGGCAACCCAGAGCCAAATTACGCCCATTCGTTCGTGTCCCAGTGTAAATTTCGATTTTATCAATCGCTTTGAGGCGTGAGATATTGTCTTCGGAGCATCCTAGACACAAAAAAGTGAGAATAGTGACGAGTGTTCCGACCTGGAAACGACCTCTTGCTAAAACAGTTGGACATCATCTCCAACGATGATGGGTCATCGTCACTGATATGAGTGGTTGCCTGTCAGCACCGAAACTGCACGTGTTATAGTTTGTTTTGTCCAAATTCAGTTTGGCAAAAGGAACGTATGGACCTTCAGAGTGAGATCGAAGATCGATTGTCGAAGGAATTCGGCGATTCCAATATCGAAGTGGGAGTACAAGGCAATCATGCTAGTGTCAAAGTGGAGTCGGAGCGGTTTGACGGTCTCCGACCAGTCGAACGACAGCGAATGGTCTACAGCTGTTTAAACGAACTTATCCGGAATGGGTCACTCCATGCAGTAACAATAGTTGCAAGCGTTCCCAAGACGCTCTGAGAAAGACTTAGCAACTTGGACAAATTACTGGTACGAGGAGGAGAACCTCTTAAAGGAGAGACAAAGGCTTCCGGATCCAAGAATTCATCACTCCCCATTCTGGCAGCGACACTGCTGGCATCAAAGCCTGTTCGTTTAAGCAACCTTCCTCATCTTCGTGATGTCACAACCATGCTGGAATTGCTCGCCGTGCTTGGAGCAAGAGTCAGCTTGGATGAGAGCTTAGCGGTAACGATCGATACGAACTCTGTATCAAACTTGAAGGCACCCTATGACTTGGTACGAAAAATGCGGGCGTCTTTTCTTGTGCTAGGTCCGTTGCTCGCTCGACACGGTCGCGTTGAGGTATCGCTACCAGGAGGTTGTGCCATAGGAACTAGGCCTGTCGATCAGCATCTTAAGGCACTGGAACTCATGGGAGCCACGATTAGCATTGTGAACGGATACGTAACCGCAACCTGTGAGAGAGGTCTTGAGGGAGCTCATGTTGCAATGGATGTAGTAACAGTTGGAGGCACACAGAATGTATTGATGGCGGCGACTCTTGCTCGAGGAACAACGGTGATTGAGAACGCTGCCCAAGAACCCGAAGTAGTGGAGTTGGCCTCCTGCCTCCGGGAGATGGGTGCATCGATAACGGGAGACGGTTCCAGCACTATCACCGTGGACGGCTGCAACCAACTTCAGGGATGTTCGTATCGAGTAAAGTCAGATCGCATCGAGGTGGGCACCTACCTCATAGCGGCAGCGGCCACACGAGGTCACATTTGTATCCATGATGCATGTCCCGAGACCTTAGATGCCGTGTTAGACACACTGCGGGATTTTGGTCCCGATGTACAGGTCAGCGGATCAACGATTGAATTGGATGCACGAACGAATTCTTCGCGGGCGACAGATATTTTCACAGCAGTCTACCCTGGTATCCCCACCGATCTTCAGGCTCAGTTCATGGCCCTCAATTGTGTATCGGAAGGAGTCAGTCAAATTACCGAGACGATATTTGAAAATCGTTTTATGCATGTTCAGGAATTGGTTCGGCTTGGGGCTGACGTTCGTCTAATGGATGCCCGCACAGCAACAGTTAAAGGAGTCTCACAGCTTCGGGGAGCACCGGTTATGGCAACGGATCTGCGCGCATCTTCAAGTTTATTGATTGGTGCTCTAGTGGCTACGGGTGAGACGGCAATCAATCGGATCTACCACATAGATCGAGGCTACGAGCGCATTGAAGAGAAACTTGGCTGGTTGGGCGCGGATATTCGCCGCGTGAGCGTATAGCTGACGAGCGAAATCGGTCTTTCCAGCATACTTTGGTCCTTCAATTGGCACGCCTGTAAAGTTTCGGCAATTGAGGGAGACAATTTGACAGTTAGCCGTTCGATGTGTCGTACGGTCGAATCACACTCTTAGCTGTTGCGAAACGTTGCGTTGGTGGAAATCTGAAAACGCATGATTTATAAGAACGCTATCGCATGTTTCGCAAGACAGTAAACGCACTCTTTGTGAACAAAGTTATATGTCATCGAAGAATCCTCAACTCGGTGGAATACTTCAACCCTTCATCATTGATAATTGACGAACTATTAATGGTTCGAGCATTTAGCCCGTTTTGATTCGTTCCAAACTGCCTCTACTCAAGGACTACAGCCTGCAGCTACTCCGAGGTGACATTCTAGGAGGCGTTACAGCCACCATAGTTGCAATCCCCATCGCCCTGGCGTTCGGCATAGCCTCGGGTCTTGGCGCCATTGCAGGGTTGTACGGTGCCATTGCAGTGGGTTTTTTCGCCGCTGTTTTTGGAGGAACTAATACTCAGATATCCAAACCTACCGCACCCATGACCGTTGCCATGGCATTGATTGTGACCAGCTATGCCGATTCGTTGGGTGAAGCATTCACGATCGTTGTTATGGCAGGAACGATTCAGGTATTGCTTGGGATTTCAAGAATTGGACGCTATGTCGCGTACACGCCCCGAGTGGTCGTATCAGGGTTCATGTCCGGTATCGGACTGATAGTAATAATCATGCATGTTCTGCCACTGATGGGTATGGAGCCTTCTAGTGGTGGTGCACTAGGCACGATTGCTGAGATTCCGGAGGCAATCAAGAACGTAAATTTTCAAGCTCTTGCCGTAGGCTGTGTAGCCCTTGCAATTGCCATTCTATGGCCCCGCAAATTGGGTAAGTTTCTTCCTGGGCCCATAGTGGCGATACTTGCCGGAACACTATTGAGTGTCTTCTGGTTGACAGATGTACCGATAGTGGGTGAGTTACCAGCAGGTCTTCCAACAATTCAAGCTGAAGTGCCGAGCATGGAATTTTTGCTGGGGTCATTGGAACCAGCCTTGATTCTAGGATTGCTTGGGTCTGTCGACAGTCTCATTACCTCACTGATTGCAGACACATTGACTGGTACTCGCCACAAATCCAATAAGGAATTGATTGGTCAAGGCATCGGCAATATTGCGTCAGGTCTGATTGGAGGTCTGCCTTGTTCGGGGTCTACAGCTAGTACGGTTACCAATATTCAGGCTGGTGGAAGAACGAAAGTATCGGGAATTTTGTATGCATTGCTAATGTTCGGCCTGCTGATGGGGCTCGGCTCGTTCATTGAGCCGATCCCGCTTGCGGCTCTAGCTGCTGTACTAATAAGGGTTGGATGGGGAATTATCGACTGGCGAATTGTGTCACGAATTCATTTAATCAATCGCGCTCAATTGCTGGTTTTCCTTCTAACGCTGAGTTTGACCATGTTTGTGGATCTGATCATGGCTGTGGCAGTAGGTTTGATTGTTGCATCCATGGCTCACGCTCGCACACTAGAGAAATTTGAACTAGACAGTGTGATTTCAGTACCTGTTCTCGATCAGGTGTTCTTAAGAGATAGCGTGGACGTGGGTGATATTGATCCGTTCAGCGCACGAGTGGGCATAGTCTCTTTGAAAGGAATTTTCTCAGTCGCATCGTCGTCGAATCTAGTAGAGGCTGTCGGCAAGGACATCCAAGATCACGAAATCGTTATCTTCGATTTTTCCGAAACTTCTTACTTGGACGATAGCGCTGCAATGGTCATAGACCAACTTGCCGAAGTGGCGATGCAGCAGAATACGCTGTTTATTGTTGCGAGTCTGCACGGACCGGTTAAACAAACACTGCTCTCCTTGAACATCCTGAGATTGATTCCCGAAGATCAAATCGTCGAAACCATGGAGGAAGCGAAGCAACTTGCTCAGCAACGTTTAGCAGTTTAGTTGTGGATTCAAGAGATCACTCCCTTTTCTCTGCATTAACTTGATGTGATCGGGGTGTTCATAGGCCTTGTGACCCACAATACTCAGATCTGCTTTGGATTGACAGTGTGTGCTCTACGTAAGTCCATTATTCTTAGCGATCATCCCAGACCTTGTTGTTAGATCACTCTTGAGCACCATTACTAATATCGAGCTAGATAGCTATCAAGTAGCTCTAGCTCAACGGCTGGGCGATCTAGCTCTTAGTGTTCAAAGAGCTCACGACACTCGAACCTCGATTCCCGCCATCGTGCGAAGGGTGTTTGGACGAACCCATTTGCCGGAAAAAGGACTGTACATATGGGGCGGCGTGGGGCGCGGCAAGACCATGCTCATGGATCGCTTCTACGAAAGTCTAACCTTTGACAAGAAACGACGATGGCACTTTCACCGCTTCATGCAGGACATTCATGAGAAGCTAAATGAGCTTTCCGGTAACTCAAACCCGCTCCAAGAGGTAGCAGACCAAATTCGCCAGAATGCATCGGTAGTGTGTCTTGATGAGTTCTTTGTATCGGACATCGGAGATGCGATGATTTTGAGCGAATTGCTCGAATCCATATTCGAAAGAAATATAGTTCTCGTGGCAACTTCCAATCTTGTCCCAGAAATGCTGTACGAAAACGGATTGCAGCGAAGAAGATTTCTTCCGGCCATAGAACTCATAAAAACGCACATGGAAATCGTCTTTCTGGGAGGAGATGACGACTACCGGTTGAAAGCTCTGCTGAATCGAGACCTCTATCGAATAAGCGCAAAAGCCACACCTCAATTGATTGATCAGGATTCGGCCGAGCTAGTCGGTTCTTCCCACCGCAAGACTAGTCCTTTAATAGTCAACAAGCGAAAGATTGAGTGTGTGTATAGAGGAGAGGGGATCGTTGCATTTGGATTCAAGGAACTATGCGAAGGACCAAGAAGTGCTTCCGACTACATTGAGATTGCCAGAACACACCACACCGTCCTAATTTACGATGTACCCGAACTCTCGCTGGGGAAGGAAGAAGCATCTAAACGCTTCATCAACGCAATCGACGTGTTCTATGATCGGAACGTAAATCTTGTGTTACATGCACACAAACCAATTGGGAGCTTGTATATTGGTGTTCGGTTCACGAAAGAATTCCAGAGGACACGCAGTAGGATTGCGGAAATGAGCTCGACGGAATATTTGACGAGGGCACACCGTGCATAAGCAGACTCTAAAGGAAAACTGCTCCAAGATTTGTGGTGCATACCCAGATCGATACTTCCTCTACCTGTCCAAAAAATTTCTAAAGATCTTCTTGTCTACGATATTCGTTTTCGCCTCGATTACGGTTCTTGCGAAGCCTGAGTACATCGCTCAAGCTATGGAGTATGGAGCGAAAGATTGTTCCTTCTGTCACGCAACCGCGCTGGGCGGAGAAGCAGTGAACGAAAGGGGCCAGTGGCTGATTGAGGAACGTGAGCGTCGCAAGACAGACGAGATTGATGTGGCTTGGCTCGAGTCGAGAGGTGATGAAGTCGTTGAAACGCCCGACGAGACTACTGAAGATTTGGAAGATGCAATATCAGAGCGTCCCTCGGATGATTTAACTTCCAATTCAACGGAAATCGCAATCGACCCTGAACGTCCATTTGACTTTACAACGAATTTCGGCGAGTGGCCAGCCTATGGTGGAGACATTGGTGCACGCAAATACTCACCTCTGAATCAAATCACTCGCGAAAACCTTAGTCAACTTCAGCTCGCATGGGTGTGGGAATCCGAAACCGACAAAGGCGTACGGAACGAACGAGACGCAGCTAAAGCTCCCGACATGTTTAAGGGCACTCCCCTCATGGTAGACGGCCGTTTGTTCATGCGTACGCGCTATTCCGCTGTGGAAGCCGTGGACGCACAGTCGGGTGAGACTCTGTGGACCTATGATCCGGGAACGAGAGAAGGGCCACGTCCGGCGATGTTCGGATTTACAACACGGGGTTTGGCGTTCTTTAAGGACAAATCCGGTGGTCGCATACTGCTGGTAACAAGCCGCGGTTGGTTGATTGCGCTCGATGCCGAGAGCGGTGAACTCATTGAGGGCTTCGGCACCAAAGGTAAAGTGGATCTTCGCAAAGGGTTGCGACGACCATTGGATCCTAGACAGATTGCTTGGAGCCATGCCCCCAATGTATGCGGAGACGTTGTAGTGATTGGAAGTCAACCGACAGACGATTCGCACTCTTGGAGCTTCTCTCCGCCATGGAACAGCAATCTTCCGCTAGGCGACGTACGAGGATTCGACGTAAAGACTGGCGAACAGAAATGGGTGTTCAAAACCGTTCCCCAAGAGGGGGAAGTAGGGAACGAGACTTGGGGAAACGAATCTTGGAAATGGATGGGAAACACCAATGTATGGTCTACGACCAGTTGCGATCCAGAACTCAATCTCGTCTATCTTCCTGTCACAGCTCCAACGAATCACTTCTACGGGGGAGCTCGTCCAGGTGACAATCTGTTTGGAACGTCGCTAGTCGCTGTAGATGCTTCTACAGGAGAGTACGTTTGGCACTTTCAAAATGTTCGCCACGATATTTGGGACTATGACAATCCCGCCGCTCCAGTAGTGGCGGACATACATCGAAATGGCAAGACAGTGAAGGTTGTCGCCCAAGTCACTAAGACCGGCTACCTGTTTGTGTTTGAACGAGCCACCGGAGAACCAATTTGGGAAATTGAGGATGTAGAGGTGCCCGGCAGCGACTTGGAGGGTGAGCAACCGTCTCCTACCCAGCCGAGACCCACTTGGCCGCCTCCTTTTGAAATGCAGGGTCTTGTTGAGGAGAACGTAATTGATTTCACTCCCGAGATCAGAGAGCGAGCGATGGCAGCACTCAGCAAATTTAAGATTGGTCCGCTTTTTACCACTCCTTCCACGAAAGGTACATTAATTCTCCCAGGCATTGGTGGCGGAGCAAACTGGGGCGGAGCAGCATTCGATCCTGTCGATCAATCTCTGTTTGTAGCGTCTCGGAGACAGCCCACGTTGATAATTTCTTTTCCGGAAAAAAGGAATCGTGGAATCAAGTACAACGGCATTTTCACGATGCCGAGTTTTGAAAGAGGGCTTCCGTACATCAAACCTCCGTGGTCGAGCATCACTGCTTATGACTTGAATACGGGAGACATCAAGTGGACAGTACCGAATGGCAGAGGACCTGTTGACCATCCTCTGTTGAGCGACCTGAATCTACCTGCATTGGGCCAGATCGGGGCTGCACCAGGTCTTCTTGTCACGCCCACCGCCATATTCTTTGGTTCTCGAGACAGGGGCAATCAATTGATTGCAATGGACAAGTCGAACGGAAAAGTCCTATGGAGACACAATATTGCTGGTTTTTTTAGCGATGCTCCACCTATTACTTACATGTTTGGTAATAAGCAGTACTTGGTGATAGGAACAGGAGGATCATGGGAACCCGCTCGAATGGTTGCTTTTGCATTGCAATCGTCAGATTGACCGTCTTTGTCTCCGACAGATCGGGGAAGTTACTGGCTTCGATTCGCCCGGTACTCAGATTCCCCTAATGGAGTTTCCCGCTTTTCACGAGGAAGTCTGCGATGCCCTAGCAAAAATCGGCAAGCCAAGTCTAGGTGAGCACATCGCTGAGGACCGAAGATCCAATCTCGAGTATTTGGGCGTTCGCGTTCCGCTGCGACGGAAGATCGCTCATGCGGGGTTTTCCTTCAGCGACGCCAATGATGCTGAGGTTCTGAGAGTCTGGAATGATCTTTGGATGCATTCACCGAATGGCGATGTGATGTTTTGTGCACTCGACTGGTGCAGGAGTAAAGCAAAGCAAGCGGTCAATCCCGAATATTGGCACACGATCAGAAATTGGATCGAACGAGTGGAAAACTGGGCTCACTCCGATGGATTATGCTCGATCTACTCCTTGTTCTTGGCCGTTGACGAGGGAGGTCCCTGGACTGATCTTGATTCATGGAATCGATCGGACAAGGAATGGTACAAACGCGTATCCATTGTCAGCTTGTTGCGCAACAGCTCAAAATACCCGACTTACATGCCGTTTGAAAAGGCAATTCCCTATCTAGAGCGGTGCTTGGAAGATCGAAGGTTTTACCTTCAAAAAGCAGTTGGATGGGTATTGGGTGAATTTCGCAAAGACTATCCTTCTGAGGTGGACGAGTTTTTGAAAGTCAATCTCAAAGAGATCAGTTCACCGGCATTGACCCGAGCACTCGAAAGAGCTAGCTCTGAAGAACGAAGACAGTGGAGACAACGCAAGAAGGAGCTCGTCTGACACTTTAAAGCGGCTTGGGTCGGTTAGGTGAGCCTATTCCTTCTTCTTACGGACGTAGAGGACGAGTTCATGGTCCACGAGTTCGAATCCTCGCGATTCAACAACCTTTCGCTGCAGCGATTCAATTTCCTCATCTACGAATTCGTAAACCTGACCGGTTGAAATGTCGATCATGTGGTCATGATGGTCCGCAGTCTTGAGTTCGTAGATTGCACGCCCGTCGTCGAAGTTGTGCCGATCGACAATATCAGCCGCTTCAAACTGAGTCAGCACTCGGTAAACGGTTGCCAGTCCGATTGACTCACCAGCATTCAAAAGTTTACGGTAGACATCTTCTGCGGAAAGATGGTGCGGTTCGGCCTTTTCGAGTACTTCAAGAACTTGAA
The DNA here is from genome assembly GCA_026707045.1 of Gammaproteobacteria bacterium. Classification (GTDB taxonomy): domain Bacteria; phylum Pseudomonadota; class Gammaproteobacteria; order Pseudomonadales; family Azotimanducaceae; genus Bin55. The sequence goes on from JAPOXO010000108.1 coordinate 68,046, forward strand.
GGCGAGGCATCGTGACCTTCAATCCAGCGTTCCTAAGATCTTTCTTAGACATGTGACTTGGCTCGTGCTAGTATCGAAGTTCGATATGGATAGTTTAAATTGAAACTCCGGGACTAGGCGACTCTTGTGAGACTAAATTTGGATTCCTTTCGAGTTGCCCTTAAGAATCCGTTTTTCATTATCACTATCGGCTAGCATAGACAGTGGCTGGTGAGGCACTTTAGTGGGTGCTGGGTTGTTGAGGAGAAGATGTGTCTAGTATCTTGGAGGTAAACGATCTCAGGGTAAATTTCGGTCAAGAAGAAGCGGTTCGAGGTGTCTCGTTCAACATTGACCAAGGTGAAACCGTCGCGCTTGTAGGTGAATCCGGATCCGGAAAGTCGGTAACTGCACTCTCTGTACTTCAGTTACTTCCCTATCCTCTGGCTAGTCATCCATCGGGAAGCGTGCTTGTCGAAGGCGAAGAGGTAATCAACGCGTCCCAGGAAACACTTCTCAACATTCGTGGTGGGAAAGTCAGCATGATTTTCCAGGAACCCATGACCTCGCTAAATCCACTGCACAAGATCTCGAAGCAAGTTGGCGAAGCACTACGCGTACACAAGGGATTATCCAAAAGGGCTGCTTTGGAACGAACACTCGAGCTGCTGCAGTTGGTTGGACTTCAGGACGCTCGGCAACGACTCGGCGCATACCCGCACGAACTCTCTGGCGGACAGCGACAAAGAGTGATGATTGCAATGGCACTTGCCAACGAACCCAAACTTCTGATCGCGGACGAGCCGACGACAGCATTGGATGTGACGATTCAGGCACAGATTCTCGCATTGCTGAAGGAACTGCAAACTGAAATGAACATGGCGATGCTCTTGATCACCCACGACTTGGGAATCGTTCGTTCAGTTGCAAACCGTGTCTGCGTAATGACTGAAGGTCTCATCGTTGAGCACGGATCCAACGAACAAATATTTGGAGCTCCGAAGCACGCGTACACTCAGCACTTGTTGGCTGCCGAGCCATCGGGAGATCCCGCGCCCACCAACAATCAGGCAAATGTCACTGCGGAAGCTCGGCACTTTACCGTGAAATATCCGATTGGAAAGGGTTGGCTGGGCGGCAACCAATACATGACGGCGGTCGACAATGTTGAGGTCGTAGTTCGTGCAGGTCAAACGGTTGGAGTCGTCGGCGAGTCGGGCTCGGGAAAGACTACGCTGGGTCTGGCAATGTTAAGACTGCTAGCCAGCGAAGGCGATCTGGAGTTTGATGGTCAAAGCATTGTTGAACTAAAAGGCAAGGCCCTCACACGGTTGCGAAAGGACATGCAGGTTGTTTTTCAGGATCCTTATGGAAGTTTGTCGCCTCGAATGACGGTCCAGCACATCATCGAAGAGGGGCTTGGTGTTCACCATCCTGAACTTTCCCGCTCCGATCGACAAAGCAGAGTCGCTGAAATCATGGGCGAAGTGGGACTGGATCCTTCCACCATGATTCGATATCCCCACGAGTTTTCAGGGGGGCAGCGACAAAGGATTTCGATCGCTCGCGCAATGGTGCTGCAGCCACGATTCGTGGTCTTGGACGAACCTACATCGGCTCTAGACATGTCTGTGCAAGCCCAAATTGTGGATCTACTTCGAGAACTGCAGCAAAAGCACAATCTTGCCTACTTGTTTGTAAGTCACGATCTCAAAGTAGTCCGTGCACTGGCAAATTGGCTAATCGTCATGCGAGATGGTGAAATCGTCGAACAAGGCCCAGCCCAGCAAGTATTCGAGACTCCTAAGAGTGAATACGCGAATGCATTGTTTGGTGCAGCGCTCGACATGAAAGTCGACGAAGAATTTGTCCGGCAGTAATTGGGCTGGGCTCAACCTCTACCAATTCAATCATCGAGTTGTCCAGTAAATCGACTTGGCAACTTGGCTAGACCTCACGCTGGGTAGACGCATTTCTCCCACACCCTGCGACGAGTTGCTTCAAAACTGCCAGATTACAAGCAAAGAAAAATGAAAGCAATTGCAGACGGCTATGGTTTGATTGAGGCTCCAGTCTGGCACACAGAACTTGGTCTCTTATTCAGCGATGTAATCAACGGAGGTGTGTACCACTTGGACTCACAAGGCCGAGTTCACGTTGTTTTCCCTCATCGAAGAGGCATAGGCGGGATGGTCTTGCACAGCGACGAAGGCGTTGTAGTTAGCGGTCGCAATATTTCCTACAAGCGATTTGGCGGAGATGGATCTACCCTTTTGTTGGATAGAGATCCCGACAATGGAAACGTGGGATACAACGACATTACTGCCGATAAACTCGGTAGGGTATATGCGGGATCCCTGGGTTCGAGCCCGGTCTTTGAAGACGGAAGAGAGCCACGAGCCGGCGATTTGTATGTCATTGATTTGGATGGATCGTCCAGAATTGTTGCCGAAGATGTCATGCTCACCAATGGTTTGGGGTTTTCACCTGATGGCACTACCTTGTATCACTCTGATTCGAGACGAAGCCATGTAGTCAAGTACGCCGCACGCGACAATGGGGATTTGGGATCTAAAGAGATCTTCGCTGAGTTTGAAATGGGTGCTCCGGATGGATTGGCGGTGGCGGAAGACGGTTCCGTATGGATTGCCATGGCAGGAGGGTCCGGAGTCAGCGTTCACTCTTCATCTGGAGAACGCTTAGAGTTTGTCGAGATTCCGTTGCCGATGTGTACTAGCGTTTGCTTCGGCGACCCAGACATGAAGACTCTTTACATAGTCACTGGCTCTAACGGTGTGGAAGGAGGCAATCGAGGGGCTGTCTTCAAATACCGGACTGCTACACCTGGACTTAAGGTTCCAGCTGCTCGGGTTAAGTTAGTAGATTCCGAATAGGTCGAATCGGCTATTGATGTGACTCTGAGGCCGGAGTTGATCCTTCACTTCCTTCGCCTTTTGAATCAATCCCCGTCAGCTTATGCAGCGATTCCATTAGGTTTACTGGCAATGGAAACACTATAGTCGATGACTTCTCACCAGCAATTTCCGTCAAAGTTTGCAGGTACCGCAACTGCATTGAACCTGATTGAGTGGCAAGTTTCTCAGCCGCATCTACAAGTCGTGTAGAGGCTTCAAATTCCCCATCGGCATGGATGATTTTCGCGCGTCTCTCTCTTTCCGCTTCGGCTTGTTTCGCAATTGCCCTAACCATAGTGGCATCGATGTCGACATGTTTAATTTCCACATTCGCGACCTTGATGCCCCACTGGTCCGTTTGCTGATCCAAAATGGCTTGAATGTTTTCGTTCAACCTTTCGCGTTCTGCCAACAATTGATCCAATTCGTGCTGACCCAACACTGAGCGGAGAGTCGTCTGCGCCAATTGTTCCGTGGCGAGCATATAGTCCTCGACGTTGATAATCGCCTCTTTTGGCTTGAGCACGCGGAAGTAGAGAACAGCGTTGACCTGCACTGAAACGTTGTCTCGAGTGATTAAGTCTTGTGTGGGAACATCCATTGTTACGGTTCGAAGATCGACTTTGATCATTTGCTGAATGATCGGGATCACGATGATGAGTCCGGGCCCTTTCACGTTTTGAAAGCGACCGAGAAACAGAACGACTGCCCGTTCATACTCTCGCATTATCCGCAACGATGAGATGAGGAAGATTACGAGAAGGAACGCAAGTGCAGCAAAGAAAATAAGCATGACGTTAAGCTACCTTTTCAACTGTAAGGGTCAATCCATCCATGGACTTTACGACGACTGTATCATCTTTGACCAATGGGGTTTCACAAACTGCGGACCAAATCTCACCCGCAACACGTACTCTGCCGTTCGTTTCGAAGTTCTCCACGACCGTCGCTCTCTCGCCTATGACCGCATCTACTCCCGAAACGGGGCCCCGTTTCCAATGCTGATAGGCTTTTCGTCCGACAAAAAACACAAGGGCAGCGGTACCAAGTCCAAATGCGATGATGATTTCGAGAGATACACGAAATCCCTCAATGTCGGTATCAAACAGAAGCAAAGAACCTGCCAGGAATGCCACCACTCCACCGAGGCCCAGAACACCATAAGTGGGTGTGAACACCTCCGCTACCAGCAGTCCAAATCCAACGATCAGCAGGGCGAGACCGGCGAAACTCACCGGCAACATTTGCAACGCATAGGCTGCCAACAACAAACAAATTACTCCGACTATACCGCCCGCGCCTAGCCCGGGGCTGTAGAACTCGAACAACAGTGCATTGATGCCAATGATCAAGAGCAAATATGCAATATTGGGGTCCGTGATTACTTTCAAAAACTCGTAACGCCAATCCGTTTCTACTTCAACAACCGTGGCCGACGCCGTATTAAGTGTTACATCTGCACCATCGACATTGGAAATGGTCTTGCCGTCTATCTGTGCGAGCAAATCGGGCAGATCCTTTGCAATGTATTCAATCACATTCATTTCCAGTGCAGCCGATGCTGTCAGGTTGGCTGCTTCTCGAACAGTCAATTCGGCCCAGTCCGCGTTGCGACCTCGCAGTTCCGCTAAGCTTCTAATATAAGCTACAGCGTCGTTGACGACCTTCTTGTCCATAGCAGACGGATCGCTGGGTTTCGACTCCCTCGATTCATCTCCTTCTTGATCGGAGTCGCTTGGACGGTCGAAGCCTCCTGGAGCTGGAAATCCTCCACCCTCACCGCCAATCGATACTGGAGTGCTTGAACCGATGTTTGTCACGGGGGACATTGCTGCAATGTGGCTCGCGTAGGTGAGATACGTTCCTGCGCTGGCAGCTCGAGCCCCGTCCGGTGCTACGTATATGGCAACAGGAACCGGTGATGCCAGGATTTCTTTGACCATGTCCCGCAGAGAACTCACTAGTCCTCCTGGCGTGTCAAGACGCATGACTACCAGTTCGACATTGTCGGCGTCCGCATCCTTGAGAGCTCTAATGAAGTAATCTGATGTTGCTGGACCAATGGCGCCATTGATGTCTACAACACGCACCTCCTGAGCACTCAGAGTCGTACTGAAGAGGAGTAGAAATGGAAGCAGACAAACAACCTTGAAAAGCCGATGTGTCTTCATTTGGAGATTCCTGCTTGACCCCAATTTGTGAACACAAGATTATTAGACATGATACGCAGTTTGCGGTTGCATCAGCACGCAGTAACGTTGGTTGGCACCTGCGAATTTCGCTGCATTGCGTTGCGTCATGTGCACCAATAGAAGAAAGAAACTGCACGTCTTTTGCTTTGTGATTGATTGGGGTTGGACCAATGAACAGTAAGACTGGAATGTATCGCTGCGTCTCCGGGGTCAATTTCTATTGGAGTGGCATTGTCAGTCGATTTATCGAACCCTTCGATTCCAACCTTCGCCGGATATTCGACTCGATGACTTCCTCTCTCGTAATGTAGGCATCCGTTGCTATTTCTAGCAGCATCCAATGCGATCCAGATTGTTGCCCCCCAACTTCGATGACCAATCGCGTCGAAATGCGGTTCAATTCCACGAGATTCGCCCGGAATTCGCTCAAAGTACGCAGTCGTTGCCGGCTTTAGCTCAGATTCCAAGAGTTCTTTGATGAAACGATACGGCTTTCCTTTTCGCAATTGCTGATTGAACCAAGGATTAGCCTCCTGGAGGTTTTTTATTGTGCCGCCGAAAGCTTTTTTTGCGGCTGTTTGGAACGTTGCGTCATAGTCTATTGAATCCAAGTAGAACTCGGTCTGAGTAGTGAGCTCTCGAAGTTCGTCTTGATTGAGAAAATTACGGACGATTGCGAACCCATCTCGGTTGAAGTCGGATCGGAGGTTCGAATAGTCGATTTGAAGGGGTGGTCTGTTCAAATCGGGGAGGGTAAAGACAGGACAAACCATTTTATCTTCAGCTAATTCCTTGAACCACAAATCGGTATGGTCTGCTAATGGAGAACTGAAAAAGCTCAGCTGAATTGTTGAAGACATTGTGGAACGTGAATCGTACAATCGCTGTTCGTTTTAAGCAAAGCCAGTCGCAACTTCACAGACTATGCTCTAACAATTGGTCGAAGGAGTGCAAGCTAGTGGAGCTGAGGGATAGTGAGTAATGAATTGTCGAATAGTTGTAACCAACGACGATGGGGTTGATTCTGCTGGCATACAGGTGCTGGCACGGTATTTGGAAAAAGCGGGGCACGATGTTACGATCATTGCCCCGGATTACGATGCATCTGGAACGGGCACATCGCTGGGCACGTACTCCGCTTCAAGACCAATTCGTTTCAAAGAGACAAAAGTCGAATCGTTTGGTGGAAGTGTGTTTGCCGTTGCTGGACCACCGGCTCTCTGCTCTCTCCTTGCGTCCAACGAAGCGTTTTGCAATCGCCCGGATCTAGTCGTCTCCGGGATAAATGCTGGGATGAACGTCGGTCGTTCAGTTGTTCATTCTGGCACTGTAGGAGCCGCCATTGCCGCACAAAACTTCGGAATGCGAGGACTCGCAGTGAGTGTAGGGGGAGCAGATCAGTGGTATTGGGAATGCGCAGCAGACATTGCGCTTCAGGTCGTGCCATCGATTCTGTCAGGTCCGGACCGGTCTGTTACCAATGTCAACGTACCTGGGTTGCCGATTGAAAGTGTGAAGGGGTTGAAGTGGGGACACTTGGCTCGTCTTGGTTCAGTTCGAGGTGTTGTGAAACGGCTGACATCTAGCAACATTTACGTGGAAAACGTACGTACAGACTACAACCCTGAAAGGAATACCGATCTCGCCTTAACCCGAGAAGGATTCGCGACCATCACTTGTCTTCAGGGTGCGACCGAAGTTTGGAATTCTTTCTCCATTGCCGGAGAAGAATTCGACGTAAACTCACGTGTTTGTGGAGCTATGGCTGGAGATTCGGTATGCCCGCCGCTTGCCTATGCGAGTCAGATTTAAGATAAAACCAATATGTCGTCCTGATTACTAGGCAATTGGCTATCGTCGAGGGGGCCTCGGCGAATCAGCTGTTCCTTTTCGTGTTGTACTTGGCCTATGGTCTTAATGCGTAGCAGTCTTGATGTTTGAGCGCTTTAACTGTGCGCTGCACACTGAAAAACTAACTCAGATAAAGTTCACTAAAATATGTACAAAGATACATAAGTTCGGGAATGATAGTTGCTTTAGAAATCGTGCTCCTGTCCCGTCATTCAAATCAGACTCGTAGTTGACTAGCTGGCAGCTATCAAGCCGATCAGTCAGATGGCTATCAAATGGTTTGAAAATTCAAGGGAATATCATTGGACGCCAAAGGACATCGACATGACGACTCTCGGACAGCAACAATGGATCAAGTAGACAACGCTAAATTGCGCATAGCGTTTATTGGCGGTGGAGGGATAGCGCGTACGCATATGCGCTACTTAAGCCGAATGAGCGACGTGGAAATCGTAGCAGTGGCGGACGTGGTCGAGGAAAACGCAAAGAGACTCTGTCAAGAGTTCGATATTCCCGGATCGCACACGGACTTTGAGACGATGCTCAGGAAATTTCAACCTGAT
>JAPOXO010000074.1 GCA_026707045.1 Gammaproteobacteria bacterium
TGTCGATGTCATTCTGGACCCTGTGGGTGCGTCTTACTTCAATAAGAACCTAAATGTCCTTGCAACAGACGGCAGACTCGTTGTAATTGGCCTGATGGGTGGCAGTGAGGCGACAGTTCCGCTTGGGAGACTAATGGTGAAACGTCAACGCGTTATAGGCTCAACACTACGAGCTCGATCTATAGCGGCCAAAGCTCGAGTCATGGATGCATTACAGGCTAGTGTGTGGCCTTTAATCGAGTCAGGAGAAATTGTGCCCATCGTTGATCAGGTCTTCCCAATCGAACAGGTGGAGGATGCTCACATACTGATTGCATCGAATTCCACATTCGGCAAGGTCGTGCTAGAGATTACTGGGACAGCGAGTTAAGTGGGCAGCTGGCTTGCTTGGTCTTCTAACGTAATTCTCTGAGATCGAAGCGTTTCAGCTTTGTCTCTTTGTGCCTCAACAATATTCGGGGGAGCTTTTTGAACAAAATTCTCGTTGTTCAACTTCGCCTCGACACCAATGAGCTCCTTGTCGATGCGGGTTAGCTCTTTGTTGATCCTGTTTCGCTCTGAGGAAATCTCGTCGGCATCGACGAATGGAACGGTGATCTTCAAGCCGTTAACAAGCTGAACCGATCCTGTCCTGTCTTTGTTCGCACCATTGGTCCAAGTCAACTCAGAAACATGAGCTAACTTACATAGCAATGCTTCGTTGTACTCGGACAAGTGTCGATCTTGCGTGGATCCTTCGCTCATTTCAACAGGTACGTTTCTCTTGGGAGATATCTGCCGTTCTCCGCGGATGTTGCGAATAGCGGTAACTACCTTCTTCAGCCAATCAATATTGGATTCCGCTTGAGGGTCGCTAGGAAGATCCTCGGTTGTCGGATAGTGCTCCAGCATTAGAGATGGTGACCTGCGTCCGTTAAGAGCCGCAACCTGCTTCCACAGGGTCTCCGTTATAAAAGGCATGATGGGATGCATGGTGCGAAGTGTCAGTTCGAGTACTTCAAGCAATGTGTATCTTGCACCGTTCTTGAGATCCGAAGAAGCAAGATCGTCATAGATGAGGGGCTTCGTTAGTTCGAGATACCAATCGCAGTACTCGTGCCAAACAAAGTCATACATGTGCTTAGCGCACAGGTCAAATCGGTATGTTTCAAATGCGCGAATACAGTCTTCGATCAGTGTTCTCATTCGCGATCGAATCCATCGATCCGCCATCGAGAGCTTCTTAGGATTGCTGCGATCAAATCCCTTACAGTTAGCTAGTACAAACTTGGTGGCGTGCCAAATTTTGTTGCAAAAGAAGTGGTAGCCCTCAATTCGATTGACATCCAAGTTGTAGTTGTCAGTGGGGGATGCGATGGCGCAAAGGGTAAATCGCAACGCATCCGCTCCATAGGGTTTGATTCCCTTTGGAAAATCGCGTCTCGTTGCTCGCTCAATGCGTTGTGCCATACGAGGCTGTGTGAGATCACGTGTTCTCTTTTCGATCAATCCTTCAATGCCGATTCCGTCGACAAGATCGAGAGGGTCCAAACCGTTTCCAGCAGTCTTTGACATCTTCTTGCCTTCTGCATCTCTGATCAATCCTGTGATGTAGACCTTTTTGAACGGTACTTCATTGGTAAAGCGCAGAGTCATCATGATCATTCGAGCCACCCAAAAAAAGATGATGTCGTGTCCGGTAACGAGCACGTCAGTTGGGTGATACGTACGAAACTCACGTGTATCCTCCGGCCATCCGAGAGTTCCAAAAGTCCACAATGAACTCGAAAACCAAGTTTCTAGGACATCGGAGTCACGTTCTAGAACAATATCTGGTGAGAGATTGGCTTTCTTTCTGGCCTCGTCTTCAGTTCTTCCAACGTATATGTTCTGTTCGCTGTCGTACCATGCAGGTATCTGGTGACCCCACCATTGCTGGCGACTGATGCACCAGTCACGCACTTCGCGCATCCAAGCGAAGTAAAGGTTCTCCCAATGCTTGGGTACAAATTCAATAAGTCCCTCGCGAACGACTTGCACGGCTTTTTCGGCAAGGGGTTTGACATCCACAAACCATTGATTCGTTAGTAGAGGCTCGACGATTGCATTGGACCTTTCACCACGAGGAATCTTTACTGAGTACGGCTCGACAGAGTCTAGTAGTCCGGAATCTTCCAAGTCTCGAACGATGGCTCGTCGCCCATCGAATCGGTCCATGCCTTGATACGGGCGTGGCGAATTCTCATTTAGTGTTGCGGACGTTGTAAAGATATTTACTTGATCGAGTCCGTGTCGTAGCCCAATATCGTTATCGTCAAAGTCGTGGGCTGGTGTAATTTTCAAACATCCGGTACCAAATTCCATGTCGACATGCTCGTCGGCAATTATCTGGATTTTTCGATCAGTGAGCGGAAGATCTACACTCTTGCCTAGGACTGACTTATAGCGTTCGTCGTTCGGATTGACTGCCACGGCGGTGTCGCCCAGCATGGTCTCGGGGCGAGTTGTTGCAACAACCAGGTAAGAGTCTCCTGCTGATGTTCGAACATTGCCGGCAAACGGGTATTTGATATGCCAAAGATGTCCGTCCTCGGACTCGGATACAACCTCAAGGTCCGACAAAGCTGTTTTTAGTTCGGGGTCCCAATTGACTAGGCGCGTTCCTTTGTAGATCAGCCCATCCTCATAGAGTCGAACAAAGACCTCTGTTACCGCACGCGAGAATCCTTCATCCATGGTGAAGCGTTCGCGAGACCAATCCACTGAAGCCCCCATTCGGCGCATTTGACGCGTAATCGTTCCACCGGACTCGTTTTTCCATTCCCAGACACGATCTACGAACTTCTTGCGGCCCAGTTCTGCTGGAGATTGTCCTTCTGCTCGAATCTGCTCAGTTACAACCATTTGTGTAGAAATGCCTGCGTGATCCGTACCCGTTTGCCACAAAGTGTCGAACCCAGCCATCCGTCGATAACGAATGATTGCATCCATCAGAGTCTGCTGAAATGCATGACCCACATGGAGAGTACCGGTTACGTTGGGAGGAGGTATTGCGATACAGAACGACTTTCCCTCGCCGCTGGGATCGAAATAGCCGTTCTGCTCCCACTCCGCATAAAGATCAGCCTCTATAGCCTTGGGATCGAAAGAACCTTGGAGTAGCTGTTTATTGCTCATGTCTCTTCAAGCGATGATTTTGTGGGCGAATCCCCAATTTCAGTTTCTTCGTCATGTTCTTCATGAAAGAGTTCAAAGTCTTGCGAGCGATACTGTCGAAATCGCTCTCTGGCAAGAGGCCTTTCGTTTCCTAGGACAATTTCACAAATCTTGCTAAATTGGCCTGCGATAACGGGAATTGAGTCTGTCGCATTGATCAATACATCGCCAGTTCCATTGAATTGCGATGTGCAGCTGAGTGTAACGAGACATCGAGCAGATGTACCCGCAAGAACTTCATGGGGCACGAATCTTTCAATAGGATATTGCCAGAGCATTTCGTCGATTTTTTCCAAATATTCTTGGTTCGGGACAAGAATGTGCGTTCGTGATTGGTTGTAGCAATAGTCCCCCGCTAGCTTGCAGGCGAACCGTTGTCGTGAGTCTTCAACATCTCCTGCTAACAAGTAAAAGATAACCGTCGACACTTCTAGAATTTCCTTAACATGAAGCTTTAGGATTGAATTGGACCGCGAGGCTTGCTCTAGGAGTAATGCGACTCAAGTCACTTCTCAGAAAATTCATTGTAAGAAACACTTACCGTGCATACCGTCTACAGATACGTCGTTAAAGAGCTACTCCTAGTTCTCTGTGTCGTTTTCGCCATACTGATTTTTATTGGTGTTGGATTCCGGTTGACGGGCTACTTGCAGGAAGCTGCAAATGGGAGATTCGATGCCGATGTGCTCTGGACCTTGATCGCACTTCGTCTGCCGGAGTTTGTTCAGATCGTTCTGCCGTTTTCGCTATTTCTTGCAATTGTGGTTACTTTGGGGAGGGTTCATGCCGACCAAGAGTTTGTAGTACTTGTGTCAGGTGGAATGGGTCCCATAAAGATGATTGGTTGGCTTCTCAGTATTGTCGTTCCCTGCTCAGTCGTAGTTGGACTGCTAAGTCTCCAGGTCACACCCCGCGCGACTTCTTCGGTTGTGGGATTGGTTGCGGATCAGGCGATTTCGTCTGAGATTGCTGCGATCGTACCGGGCAAATTTCGTATGTTCTCCGGTGGCAGTCGTACGATCTATTCAGAAGGCATTGATCGAGACAGTCGGACGCTCTCCGGTGTTTTCTACTCCGAGTCAAAAGACGATAGGTCAACGATTGTGATAGCAAGAACTGCACAAATACGAATTGGCTCGTTGCCCGGAGAACGGCTTCTTGTACTCAAAGACGGTCGAAGATATGAAGGTACACCGGGAAAACCGAACTACCGGGTGATTAATTTCGAGGAACTGGCTCTGCGGCTTGAATTGGAGGAAGCGCTTCCATTGGATCTCGCGCTGGAATCTCGTCCCACAACGGATCTCGATTTGAGTGTTCCGGAAGATGCCCAGGAACTACATTGGCGGATTGCACTTCCCATAATTACTCTCGTCGGCTGCCTATTCGCTTACGGGATTTCCAGAACTAAACCACGGTCTGGACGATTTGGTCAGATCGTACCTGGAATATTGATTTTTGTCTCATACTACGTCTTGCTTGTACTGGCGAGACAGGGAATGGCTCAAAACACTATTCTCAACACACTTGGATTATGGCCAGTCCATGCGTTGGTAGGACTTGCGGCAATCTACACGACAATCAAGCAGAGTCGGCCTGCCTGATGGTTCGAAAGTTTGATCTTTACATCTTGCGCAGCTTGGTTATGAGCATGCTGGTTGTACTGATGTGCATCATCGTATTGATGAGTCTCTTCGGGTTCATCGACGAAGCCCGAGGTACGAGCGAAACGCGAGGTTTTCTTGCCGTTGCCCTGTTGGTTGTATTGTCGATTCCGATGCAACTATCTGAAATGGTTCCATATGTGATTTTTCTTGGTTCGGTGATCGGCCTTGGAACTCTCAGTTCAACGTCAGAAATAACGGTGCTGCGTGTAGCCGGAATCTCTCAATGGCGTATTGCGGCTTCTGCCTCGTTAGCTGCAGTTTTCTTTCTGGTGTTCATGTGGATCATCGCCGAGTACATCGGGCCACGGGCCACAGAACTGGCATCAACCTTTAACCAGACTGAAGTCACTACCAAAGTTGGTCGGGGGTATTGGTATCGAGAGGGAGATGTCTTTACTTGGTTCAGAGACATTGGGAGGGACGGAAGAGTCTCGGAAATAAAACAGTTTGAATTTGATGACCACGATGCACTAGTCCGCGCGACTAGAGCATCAAACGGCTCGCCTCTAATTCGTTCCCGTTCATGGGAACTTCACGATGTAGCGGAGACGATAGTTGATGCCGAGAGTTCAAGTACCCGAGTTTCAAACGAACGAGTCTGGAAATTGGAGAGTGACTTTCCTTCTTTTCGCGCCCGCGTTCGAAGAGATCCTGAAGATCTTTCAATATTGGATCTTCACCGTCACATTACGTATCTCAAGAACGAGGGGTTGAATTCCGGCACGTTTGAAATAGCTCTTTGGTCGCGCCTAACTACACCTGTTGCAGTCGTTGGGCTTGTTCTTGTCGCCGTGGGGTTCGTACTAGGACCGCTTCGTGAAACGGGAATGGGGACTCGATTAACAGCTGGCATTGGGGCTGGTGTCTTCTTTGGTTACCTGCAACAAACGATGGGACCTTTGGCCTTGCTCTACAGCTTGCCTCCGATATTGGGCGTGGTTATCCCAATACTCTTGATGCTGGGAGTCGGAATTGTGCTTCTAAGAAGACTCACCTGATTGTCTCTTCTTGGAGTATCTAACGATATAGCTGTTTGAAAATATATCGGGCCAAGATCGACGTTGAGGATCGAACCATATCCAGTAGTAGCCTACTCCTAGAGTGAGAAACGAGGCTATCGCACCTACAAATCGAAAAAATGCTTTTCGAAGAGTGAACGGTTCTTCCGACTCGAGTTTCAAACGCCACGCCAACATACCGATAGTCTGTCCTTTGTGGATCCAAAAGAACGCAAAAAAAACGAAGAGTTCGATGAACAAAAGACTCTGTACCCATGCACCGAGGACGGCGTTTCCCGTCACAGTTACCAGAAGAACGATCGTAAAAACCCAGATTGCAATAACAATGAAGGCATCGTAGATCATCGCCGCCAAACGAAATCGAAATGGTGCGCGTTCGCCCGAATCAACTTCCTGCATAGTGTCATCCGGCACTATTGCGGAATTCGTACCGAGTCGTTTGGTGTCGTCTCGAGTCATTCGACTGCCGATTTGTGCATGGTCTTTTTGTGGCTGAAGAGCTGAGCCCCGCTTGGTTCAGTCATTAGCTAGAAGGACGGGAAACTATCATACGTCTTCCGTCAGGTGTGCAAGCGAGAATTTTGAGTTGGCAATGCAGGAACGTATGAATCGAAGTGGGTTGCAAGTGGCGACCGTCCTCGACGAATTCGTAAGCAAAGAGGCAATTCCGGGTACGGAAGTCGATGTGGAGGCTTTTTGGAAGGGGTTTGCAGAAATCGTTGAACGATTCACTCAAAGAAATCAGGAGCTTCTTGCACGACGCGAATTGTTACAGCAAAAGATAGACGAGTGGCACAAGCAACGTCTGGGGAGATCGATTGACAGCGCCGATTACAAACAGTTTCTTGAAGGAATCGGTTATCTAGAGCGACAAGGCCCTCCCTTTCAAATTCGTACTCAGAATGTGGACGAGGCGATCGCAAAAATATCGGGTCCACAGCTTGTAGTCCCTGTCATGAATGAACGGTTCGCGTTGAATGCGACCAATGCTCGGTGGGGAAGTCTGTATGACGCGTTTTATGGGACAAACGTAATCCCGGAAGAGCACGGCCGAGAACGAGGGAGTTCCTACAACCCGGCACGGGGAGAACTGGTAATTGCTCGCACGACCCAAGAGTTGGATTCAATCGTTCCGCTCGAAGGTGTATCGCACGGAGACGTGACTCAGTACGAAATCCGAAAAAGTGGCAAAGGGCTCGAATTTATTGCACATGTAGGCTCGTCGGAACACAGTCTGAGAAAGACTGATCAGTTTGTAGGGTTTCAAGGTTCTTCCGGTATCGATCCCAAGGCGATATTGCTAAGCAATCACGGGCTTCATCTAGAGATACAAATTGATCGCTCGCACGATATCGGTGCCGTCCATTCGGCTGGTGTCAAAGACGTCGTTCTCGAATCGGCAATCACAACCATACAAGATTGCGAGGACTCGGTTGCCGCAGTAGATGCGGAAGACAAAACGGCCGTATACCGAAATTGGTTGGGTTTGATGAAAGGAGATCTAGAAGCTACCTTTGAAAAGAACGGTAAGACCGTTCACCGAGTACTCGAGGATGATAGGTCGTACACATCTCGGACGGGCGAACCACTCAATTTGCCTGGTCGGAGCCTGTTGTTGGTTAGGAATGTAGGACACCTCATGAGATCGGATGCAATCTTAAACCGTCAGGGGGAAGAGATCTTTGAAGGGATTCTTGACGCAGTACTTACTAGCTTGTGCGCCCTACACGACCTCCGTGGCACAAACGCGCGTTCTAACTCTCCCAAAGGAAGCATCTACATCGTAAAACCGAAAATGCACGGGTCACAGGAAACGAAGTTCACATGCGACCTCTTCGAAAAGGTGGAAGATCTGCTCGGATTGCAGAGGAATGTCATCAAGATAGGTGTCATGGATGAGGAGCGACGAACCAGTCTGAATCTTCGCGAGTGCATCCGAGAAGCCAGAGATCGAATCGTGTTCATAAATACAGGATTTCTGGATCGAACCGGAGACGAGCTGCATACATCGATGCATGCCGGACCGATGGTACGGAAAGAGCCCATGAAGCAAGAGTCTTGGATTCTTGCCTACGAGGACGCAAACGTTGATGCGGGTTTGGCTACTGGGTTTCCAGGCACCGCCCAAATTGGCAAGGGAATGTGGCCCAAACCCGATGAGATGAACGAAATGCTGGAAACGAAGTTAGGTCATCCAAGCGCAGGGGCTTCATGTGCTTGGGTACCTTCACCTACAGCTGCCACGCTTCATGCATTGCACTATCACAAGGTAGACGTACAGAGTCGTCAACAAGAACTTGCCAAGCGGCACGAAGCTAATTTGGACGACATCCTGACCATACCTGTTTCACGCGGAGAAAATTGGTCGGCGGAAGAAATTCAATCGGAATTGGACAACAACGTTCAGGGGATTCTGGGATACGTCGTTAGGTGGGTTGATCAAGGAATTGGATGTTCAAAGGTACCGGATATCAATAACGTAGGTCTAATGGAAGACCGTGCGACCTGCCGGATATCAAGCCAGCACATAGTGAACTGGCTGTTACATGGAATTGTTTCGAAAGAACGAGTGCGTGAGTCTCTGCATCGAATGGCATCAATTGTGGACGACCAGAATGCTGGCGATCCGAGTTACCGCGATATGGCTCCCAATTTCGATTCCAGTATTGCGTTTCAAGCAGCTAGTGACTTGATTTTCCAAGGGTTGGATTTGCCCAACGGCTATACGGAACCAGTACTCCATGCGCGTCGCAGGGAAGCCAAGCAAAAGCATGGCAGTTGAATGTGTGGTTTTTTCGGGCTAACTGTTCCTACCAGTTTTCTCCGTATGGCCGAATGACACTATCAAAAGTCCAAGCAGACTTTGGTTGATGAACAACTGTCCAAATGTGATCGGCTATATCAGATGGCTGAGAGAAGAAATCTTCGGGTTTGTCAGGCATTGACTTTCGTGTCCACGGAACCGCAATTACAGCGTCTATAGCCACATAGGCTACATGTACTCCGAGAGGACTCAACGTTCGAGCGATGGATTCGGCCAATATCCGTTGTGCAGCTTTTGTGGGAGCGAATCCGGCAAAGTTAGGTACACCTCGATATGCAGCAGTGTTTCCTGTACAAACAATGGCCCCGCGACTTGATTCCACCATTTTGGGAGATGCAAGTTGTGCTAACCGAAGAAATGCTGAAACGTTGACTCTAAATGCCGACTCGATTTGACCCACTGACAACTCTTGAAAAGGTCCGAATCCACCCAGTACTGCGTTGTGAATCAGAACGTCGGGACTACCAATATCTTTGACAATTCGATGAAACGTATTTTCAAGGCTAGAAAGATCGCCAAGATCACAAGGGTATGAGTGGGCGTTATCTATGTCACTCTTCAATTGGTTCAGTCGGTTTTCGTTTCGCGCAATCATTGCAATTCGGTAGCTTTTCGAGAATCGACGAACAATTGCGGCGCCCGTACCGGGTCCAACCCCGGTCACTAAACACACCTTCTTGGCCACAAAGCAACTCCTAATTTCATCGACTAACGTTGCACACGACATTGTTGCGTTTGTGCACATCGCTTCATTTGATTTTAGTAGCTGGTCGACCAGAACAATCAGTTCGTGAACATATACATCTTCAAATGTATTCAAACGTATATGGGTCTAGAAGAGACTTACTGACGGAAATTGTCGTTTGCGACGAACCTCCCGTTATTCACTTGTGCAGCACCAAGTGATCTCGCGAGATACTCAGCCTACCGAGACTGACTTTGGAGGTCATCGGGTGTAGTCTGCTGAAACGCTTGAGGTCTAACACTCGGTAGGTTTCAGACAGTTCTATCGATGTAGGCGTTCAACTATAACTCTCAACTCTTCGACCGAGCTCAATAACGCAAGAACCTATACCAGATGACCCCAGGAGTGATTCTGGCAACCTAGCATCGCAAGCTAGTGCAACCATATAATTTTGGCGGCCGCCTGAGTGGCGAAATTGGTATACGCGCCAGACTCAAAATCTGGTGGTGGCAACA
>JAPOXO010000106.1 GCA_026707045.1 Gammaproteobacteria bacterium
GTTACAACGCGAGGCAGAACCGAGTGGTTATCTGGCGGTCCGTATACAAATGCTCCAATCACGGTCCGGATGCAATTTCTGCCCAAACGCCTTGTATCGCAGTTTCCTCAGACGAGGGGTTTTGAATTCGCATATTCACCTACAGGTCTCACCGCATCGACAGATGGAACGTCCGATTTGCATGGTTCATTCAAACTGTCACGGAGACTAGTTTCCCGCAAGTTTTTCTATGGTACGTTGAAGATTGCGACTGGAGTACAAAGCGACCGAGGCGATTTCGTTTGGGATTACAACACCGTGGACTTCAGGACGACCGATCGATTCATCGGCATGCGCCTAAATCGAGATAGAAAACAGGTGGGAAATCCTGTGTCGGTTGATGCTGTAGTAGCTGACATCTACGGAGAGCCAAAGAATGACTTGCCAATCACGATCGAGTTTTCGAGTAACCCCTCCGCATGGACTAATTCAAGCAGAAACTGGACGAATGTACATTCTTGTCGTCTTGAGGCGGAAGACATCGAACTGTCGTGTACATTCACTCCGCAGAAAGGCGGCTTGTACCGTGTAATCGCCCGCATCGAAAGCGACAGTGAGTTGCCCCAGCACGTAGAGAGACGTTTTTTGGTTCGCGAAGAATCCGTTGCATCTCCTCCAGTCGAAGCAAGAACCTATCTGAGATTTGTAAACAGAAGTCAGCTAAAGGACAAAGAACTCACGGTGGGCGATGTTGCAGAACTTGAAATCGAGCACTCAATTCCAAATTCCCATGCACTAGTCACTGTCGAACGATTGGGAGTGCTCGATCAGTGGGTTGTCGAATTGGAGGGAGATCGTCAATTTATCGATATACCCTTGAAAGAGCAGTATTCACCACAAGTCCGGCTCTCGATGGTCGCAATAGTCCCGAATTCCTCCACTGAATCTGAGCCGGATTCCGCCTCTGATGACCAAACTAGACCTGCTCGCGTTCAAAAAACTAGTGCTTTCTTGGCGGTCAAGAACCCGGAACCCCTCTTGGATATAAAAATTGATACCGACAGAGACATCTATGAGCCCGGGGAGACGGTCAAAGGCACCGTCACTGCGAGAAAGGGAAATGGTTCAAGAATTTCGTCGCCTCTCGAGATTGCGATTGCTGTGGTGGACCAAGGAGTCCTTGAATCGTCTCAAGCGGGGCTCGAGCACTTTGATCCAATTGGAGGTCTCTCGAAGACATACGATTTTGCAGTTCAGGGATTTGGCCTGCTGTCGAGAGGCTTTGGAGTCATTTATATGGCAAGTAGATTTGGTCCAAGTGCAGCATTCGCACCGAAGAAAGATCCTCGGGAGAACACCGAACTACTTAGTCACTGGATTCCTAGCCTTCGTACAAATTCAGAAGGAGAAGCAACATTCGAATTTGAGGCCGGAGATCGCCTGACCGAATGGAAGATCATTGTGGTCGTTGCTGACCCCACCCATTTGTTTGGAAGTGGTCACAATTCGATAAAGACGAGACTCGACCTGGAAATCCACCCGGTGCTACCGAATCAGGTAACGGATTCAGATGTATTTGATGCGAGCTACTCGGTGTTGAACCGCACTGGCGTGGAACGATCTGTGAAAGTAGCGATAGAAACATCGGGAGGTGTAGAACCAAACTCCTTTGAGGACTTGATTACTCTCAAGAGCTACGAACGAAAGATAGTTTCGCTTCCTCAAAGAGTTGGTTTCAATACCAATAAACGATCCCAAGCCGAAGGCTCGATTCGAATTCTTGCCACAGCAACGTCGGATGAGCTTTCAGATGCCGTTGTTCAAACCCTGTCTGTACAACCGGACAAACGAATTTCCACTCATTCAATCTATGGAACTTCGATCGCTTCTCAAGTCGCTGAACCAGTGGAGTTTCCTCAGGAAATCAAGAAGGACACAGGATCTCTCAATGTTGTCGTTACCCCATCTCTAGTTCGATCGTTAAGTGACAAACTTTCTCAAATCAAGGAATACCCATATCGTAGTTGGGAACAGCAACTCAGCAAGGCCGTAATCGCAGCCCACCATGGGGAATTGAAGAGTCATATTGATCTCGACTGGCCAGAGGCCGACGAGTACTTGCAAGAAGTTCTGGGAACTGCTTCCGAATATCAAACGAGCACTGGAGGGTTTGAGTATTGGAGCGATGGCGGCGGCTATTCCAACCCTTGTTTGTCGGCGTACACTGCACAGGCTCTAAAGTGGGTTAGTGACGCAGGTTATGACGTACCCGAGGAAGTAATTTCAGGGTTGCTCGAGTATCTCCAAAATCTACTGGGGAGAGGACAATCCTCTAGAGGTCAAATTTCGGGTGTAACAGCTATTTCCCTTCGCTCGATGATTGTGAATGCACTCGTCCAACACGGCCAAGGCGATGCTAAACTGATCGAGAGCTTCTTCCGTGAGAACGAAAACCTAGGTCCGTTTGCTCTGACACAAACACTTCAAGCTGCACTGGCTGTTGACGCGCCGATAGAGCTGCTGGACGAACTTGCAGCACGGCTGGCAAACACCATTGCGGTGTCCGGCGACAAGGCAATGGTTCAGCACGACGTCGCCAGAAATGGAAACGTTCTGCACTCCAGCATGCTGCGTACGACATGCAGTGCAATCTCAACGTTCGTCCAAGCACGTGATAGCGGAAAGCCATTGATTTCTGATGACAGACTTGCATCTCTCGTACGTGGTGCTGTGTTCGAATGGAACAAACCCAAGCCACGAGCAGTTCCGCACCGATCCGCCTTTTGTCTCAACGCAATTGCCGCCTACACGGCGGCAATGGAAACGGAAATGGATGAGTTGGACATCTCAGTGAAAGTTGCAATAGGAAGGCGCAATCAAAATGTCCCTCGTGTTCGACAAGCGACAGGTGAAGTCGGGTTTGCTACGTTTGAAACTCTATTGAACCGCAGGAATCTTGGTAAGACTGGAGAGTTGGTGTTGAGTCAACACGGTCAGTCCCGACTTTACTACAAAGCCACCTTGCAATACGAGCCAATTCAATACAGAAACGATCCGCAAAACCATGGAATTGACATTAGCAAGAGCTACTGGATCAAGGACGGAGATAAGTGGAGTGAACTCGGCGAAACCTCTAAACTGCAAAGGGGAGACCTTTTACGTGTGAGGCTTGTCCTGGATACTCGTGATCCTCTTGATTTTGTAATAGTCGACGACCCCGTTCCGGGCGCACTGGAGCCAGTAGATCCGCGATTGGCTACGACCAATTTAGACGATGTATTCGGAGAGCATGTGTTTTACGATGTCTTTCAGGAGAGAGTCAGTGACATATGGTTGCCCCTGGGATTTGTGCGAACAGGGTTTTACAGACGCGAATTGAGACACGAGTCGGTCAAGTTTGTCAGTGATTTCTTGGATTCAGGAGAACACGAAATGCAGTGGACAGCTCGTGTAATTGCAACTGGAGATTTCTTGGCACGGCCAGCACATGCTGAATCCATGTATTCCCCTGAAATTTACGGAAAATCTAGTGCTCGACGGCTGAAGGTCGCAGGTAAGTAACGACTTCTGGCGAGTGTTGACGAAGAATTAGTGCTTCAACTATAGATCTAGTCTTGCAGCTCGCGCGGGAAGACCTGAAGAGAGTCAAAAAATCCGCTGCATAAATCACGCTTGGCAGAAAAAAGTATCAGTTTCACTATCCGGCAGCAGCGCTTTCTGCTTCTTGTGCCTGTGCCTCTGCTTGCTTTCTGCGAAATTCTCTGAGTTGCTTTTTCGCTTCCTCGGGCAGATACTTGTGAGAGCGAGCGTAATCGGGACCTCGTTCATCCCATCCCATGTGGTCATCCGCGGCGACGAGTCGTGCGAACTCGGTCGGGTTGCGATCCAACATTTCCTGAGTCACGCGCCATTGATAGGCCTCTTGGGTTTTGAGTCTCCTATGACAGTGGTAGCTTGTGACATTAAGGCGCAAACCATCCGTTTTCTTGGGAAACGCTCCGTGCCACGTATTTCCGTGCCAGGCGATCAACGAACCGGCTTCCGCCTCGACGGGAACTGCATTCTTCTCTCCTTCGCCAGGGCGAGGCTGTCGGCAATATCGATGGCTTCCGGGGACCATAGCAATGGCCCCGTTATCTAACGTATAGTCGGTGAGGCAATAAGCGGCATTCGCGACATCTGAGCAAGCAGGAAGGTGTCCGTCTCGGTCGGGAGGAGAGTCGCTGTGCAATCCTAATCCTTGACGCTCTCCTTTCCACTTGACGAACGAAGTTAGGCTTGACAATTGTTGCTGTCCGCCCATCAGGTAGTCGATTAATGTATAGAGAGTGGGATTGAGAATCCACTTTTCAAAGATTGGGTCGGCCATTAACAGATAGAAGAGTAGAAACTGACCATCCGACTGCGGTTGAGCTTTGTATTCACCGAATTCTCCGTTTTTGTCCAATTGGAATTCGAAGCCGGTACGTTCTTTACAAATTCGCAGAACGGTTTCTCGGATGTCAAGGAAGAATTCCCGATCAGCGACTTTCTCGGGCGGCACGACAGTGAACCCATATGTGTTGAGTTCGGAAACATGGGACTCTAGACCAAGTTCCCGAATTCGATTGAAGTTCCTGTTTAGTGCTTCAGTGCTCTTGAAATTTCCAAATTTCATCTTTCCTCTCCTAGCTCTTTGCGAGCTACTCATGGATTTTTGAATTCTCTTTTCTATTGTGGAGTATTAGTGGCTCAACAAACCAAGAATCATCAGTTACCCTCAGAACCGAGCGTACCATATAAGTCTAAGTGAATGATTTGATTTCAGCTGATTCGCAATCAAACTAATCGAGTTTGACAAGCATCTTCCCAATATTCGCCCCGGTGAACAATCCTATCAGTGCATCCGCTGCACTTTCGATTCCATCAAAGATGGTTTCTTCGTATTTCATCTCTCCTGTGGACAGCCAGCCTTTCATGTCGTCCAAGAACTGTTCGCGTTTGTCTTCGAAGTCATAGACAACAAACCCTCGCATGGTCACCCGCTGGTAGATCATGTTGGACAGCGTTGTTACACCTTCAGAGATTGCTCCAAAATTGTTGTATGCGGAAATCATCCCGCAGATCGGAATCCTCCCAAGTACATTCATACGTGGTAATGCAGCATCAAGGTGCGAGCCTCCTACATTGTCGAAGTAAACGTCGATTCCATTTGGTGCTGCTGCCTTGAGGCTCTTTCTAAGCACACCTTCGTTGTAATTGATCGCAACGTCTAGACCAAGATTGTCCCTTAGCCAGCGACACTTTTCTTCAGTACTAGTACTTCCAATGACATAGCAATTCTTGATCTTGGCAATTTGAGCTGCGACTAAACCTACTGCCCCCGCCGCGGTCGAAACAAATACGTTCTCACCCTCTTTGAGTTCTCCCACGATCAGCATTCCACCCCAAGCGGTAAAACCTGTCGTGCCCAAGACATGCATGTACAGAGTCTCTGGGAAACCCTTGGGGTCCAATGGGGTGAGACCTCTGCCATCGGAAGTGAAATACTCTCGAAATCCCATGCCATTGAGAACTGTATCGCCTTCTTTAAATTCCGAATTTCGAGATTCGACGACGACTCCAAGTGCTCCTCCCGACATCACGGCACCGACGGGTTGCTGTCCATTTGACAATCGCGGTCGCATCGCGGGGTCCACCGACATGAAACGGTTCTTTACCACCACTTCTCCTGGACTGGGATCACTCACTGCTTGTTCCACAATGGAAAAGTGATCAGGAGTGGGAAGACCAGTCGGTCGTTCGGCGAGATGGACCTCTCGTGATTCAAAGCTCATTTTTCGATTCCTTTCTTGTAATGATTGGTTCTATCTGTGCTGAAGCTTGTAGGTCACAACCGCAACCGCAACTTCATCCTCGTTCTTGTCTGTAACTACCACATTACCCGTGCATAAAGTGTTGCCACGACGGCGAACCGTGGCAGTGGCCGTTAAGTCTGTCGTTACTGCTAATTTCAGAAAATTTATGGTGAATCCAACCGTGGCACCTCGAGACTCTGCGTTTACGAGAGGTGTGGACCAGAACGCTGCTGTTGCAGCTACATCAACCAGAGCGCTTATCGCTCCTCCATGAATTCGCCCTGTCCCCAGCTGAACTGAGTAAGGCAGCTTGACGACTGCTTTGTCTTCTTCTGATCGGATCAGCTGAATTCCCAACCATTCAGCGAAACTCTCCGATGCAATTCGGATTGCTGAAGAAGCGTGAGAATTCAAGCCATTTACCTCCTCAGAAACGGGCCAATACAATAGCAAAACAGATCAGATGGATGAATACCTGATGTCGGATTCCAATCCCAGCATTCTCAATCATGTCTCCATAGGGGTCAACAATTTAGATAGCGCACTGAAGTTCTACGATGCAGTTATGGCAACTATTGGAGCGAGCAGACAGTTGGAGATTCCTAATATCGCAGTGGCTTACGGAAAGAAATTCCCTGAGTTTTGGGTACAACGTCCTCTCAACGGCGAGACTGCTACAAATGCCAACGGCGGACATTTCGCATTTTCCGCTCCGTCCAAAGAAGCAGTACAGGACTTCTACGACGTAGCGTTGGATTCAGGAGGGACAAGCGATGGCGCACCCGGTCCACGTCCGATGTATGGTCCCACCTATTACGGTTGTTTTGTTTACGATCTAGACGGGCACAAAATCGAAGCAAATCTATTTGTCTAACGATAGTGGACTACCGAATTCCAACGTTTAACAAGCGCTGGAACCTTACGCTTCCTGTTGATATTGAAAGCGATAGACGTGGTTATAGCGTGAAACAGGACTGGTGTATTAAGTTTCTGTTTGGAGAGGATACCAACGGCAAATATCTGGACTACTATGCGACTCATCGCGTGACCAACGATCGGCACATTAGGATCCGAACCGATCGCACGGAAGAGCGTTTGCCCACCTTAGATTGGGGAAGAACAGAACCAAAACTTGGCGAGGTCTGGAAGATTTTGGAAGAAAAAGGATTTTTCTAGCGTGGATCAAGTCGTCTGTTCTTTTCAAACAGCTCCCAGTTGCTCAGTTAAGCACTGCACACGATTGTTACTGGACATCGGGACGAACAATTCAATTTCAAGCTTTACTCAGGCTGGAGAGAGTCGTGCCTAAACCCACGGAACGACGAAGCTTTTGGACCTGGGGATACATCTCTGACGAGCCGTCTGAATCAGATCGTAATCATGCTGCACAACAGATCTCGCAACGGTTGGACACTGTTGTCGCTCCACCTAAAGTCCCCCGAATAGATGAAATAGAGATTCGAAAATCTCGGCTTCGAATTCCCTCGAAGCTGAGCGAATTCGCAACCACCGATCACTCGGAGCGAGTAACTCACACGTACGGTGGTCATTCAACCGAATTGCTGGCTGCGATCCGAGGACACTTTCCTCATCCTCCAGATGCAGTGGCCCATCCAAGAAATGAAGACGAACTTGAAATGGTCTTGGACTGGTGTTCGGCGAACAAGATTAGTGCTTTCCCCTACGGAGGAGGAACCACTGTTGTTTGGGGCGTGAATGTTCCTCCTTCATGCGAAGCGGCAATCTCCATCGACATGGATTGCATGAGCGAAGTCTTGGAAATTGACGAAGTTAGTCGAGCTGCGCGTGTACAAGCTGGAATCCTGGGTCCGCATCTGGAAAACACTCTTCGTCCACACGGCCTCACACTCCGGCACTTTCCTCAGAGTTTCCCTTGGTCCACCGTTGGAGGCTGGATCGCGACCCGTTCAGGTGGCCACTACGCGACAAATCACACTCACATAGATGATTTCGTGGAAAGCACCACGATGATGTGTCCATCGGGTCGATTCGAAACTCGAAGATTGCCAGGAAGTGGCGCAGGTCCAAGTCCAGACCGATTGGTTCTGGGTTCCGAAGGAATTCTTGGAGTGATTACAGAGAGCTGGTTGCGTCTCCAGAAACGTCCAGTCTTTAGAGCTTCCCTTGGGGCTCGATTCCCCTCATGGGAAAAGGGAACTGAAGCCGTTCGTGCCGTTGTTCAGACCAAGCTCTGGCCCGCAAACTTGCGGATTCTCGATCCAGTCGAGGCAATGCTCAATGCAGGTCTAGATGGCAATGAATCCCTTTTGATATTGGGTTTTGAATCCGGAGATTATTCTCAACAGTCTTCGATCGATATTGCGGCTGAAATCATTCGCGACCACGGAGGACAATTTGAACAAGAAGATATTCTCGTAGATGATGGGGCTGGTCGCGCAACGGGACGAGGAGGGGCGGTCGGTGCGTGGCGTCAAGCATTCATCGGCGTAAATGCGGGCGTGGGTCTGGGACTAGGGTTGCTGTCCGATACGTTTGAGACGGCAATTACCTGGGATCAGTGGCGGAAATTTGATGCTCATGTACGTGAGAAAGTGGGTAGCGTCTTGCGTGAAGTCCTCGGTAGCTCGGCAACCTTGGCATGTAGATTTACTCACGTTTATCCAGATGGTCCTGCACCTTACTACTCATTCAGCGGACCAGTTCCAATTGGCGAAGAATTCAATCATTGGAAGCTAATCAAGGATGCAGCAAGTGAGGCAGTTGTTTCCGGAGGTGGGACAATCACGCACCATCATGCAGTTGGAAGAATGCACAAACCGGGCTGGACGCAACAAATTCCCGAGGGATACAGCGAAGTACTGCGTGCTGCCAAGAGACAGCTTGACCCAGCTGGTGTTCTTAATCCCGGAGTCTTGATCGATCCATAGACAGCCAGCTCAATCGCTGCTTCTGGCCAACTGTCTGGCAAGCCAATCTACAAGGACCTCGTTGATCATTTTGGGTCGATCTTGTTGGACGAAATGATCCGCTCCGGGTATCGTGACCAAAGTGAGATCTTTCTCGAGCCAATTCCAAGTCCCATTCAGTGCTCCGGGCAGCAATGCCGTGTCATCCAATCCGTGGAACATGAGGACTGGACACTTGACCTTCACTGTTTCTTCGGGTAACAGTCTTTGGCTTGCAGTACTGTCTGAGCGAGGATAGTTCGCCTTGTAATAGTTGAGCATGGATTCAAAATTGGATTTGTCAAATGCCTCAATGTACTTCTCGCGAGCATCTTTATCTCGAACCCAACCTGCCAGCATTTGAGACGTGAGAGCCAAGTGGGCATCGGGCTGCTGAAAGCGGAAGGCATAAGCGCTGCTTTCGCGTTGCTCCGGGTTATTGGCGATTTCCCGTGCCAGTCCGGCCGGATGCGGTAGATTCAGAATCACTAGCAGGTCTACAGCATCGGGAACCATCATTGCAATGTTCCATGCAATCGCACCACCCCAGTCGTGACCCACAACAACGGCGGATTCACGTTCCTCGGACGCAATCACGGCTTGAATGTCTTGAACGAGCAAGGGCATTACATACGACTCCACACCTTCTGGCTTGTCAGAAAGGTTGTATCCTCGAAGGTCTACCGCCACAACTCGATAGTCCAATTGCAAGGCCTCCATTTGTGAACGCCACGTATACCAAAAGTCTGGAAACCCGTGAATCATGACAACCAACGGAGCGGATTCATCGCCAACCGCGACGTAGTGAATCTTCACGTCCCCGTGGATTGCGTACTTGTGCTCCACGGATTCATACAAATCTGCCATCGTTGCTGTGGCTCCCAAAATAAAGAAAGTGGATAGTAGTCGCTTCATTGGCTCACCTCGGAAAATCTTCGTTAGCCTAACACTCGCAATGTGCCCTCTGAATTCAGTCTCACCGGTCGACCACAAAACTCCTCCTGGGTCATTCCCTGTACCAATTCTGAATCAGTAGTATTCGCCCATGTTCTGTCGCCGTTGGGAGTCCGACAGGCAACGTGGCCAATCGAGGGGTCAAATCCGTCATACATAACGGTATAGCCTTCTATAGTTGCATCGCCTTTATAGTTGG
>JAPOXO010000012.1 GCA_026707045.1 Gammaproteobacteria bacterium
GTGACTTCCTGGTCGTCCAATGTGCCAACCATCATCGGTGCTGCGTTTTCGACTTCGGCTTCAAATGTCGTCATTGCGTACAGCCCATCGGGGTCCGTTGCAGTCACGGTAATGGTCGTCATTCCGACCTTGACACCAGTTACAGTGACATCCGTGCCATCCACGGAAACCGTCGCGGCTGCCTCATTGGAGGACATAACGCTATAGTTCAGAGCGTCACCATCAGGATCCATGAAAGTGTCCATAATCGAAACCATGGCCGGCTCGACTACCGTCAAGGTTTGGTCGTCGATTTCGTTTACAACCATGGGAGCCGAATTCTCGACTACTGCTTCGAAGGTCGCCATTGCGTAGAGTCCATCAGGGTCTGTCGCTGTGACTGTGATGGTCGCCATTCCGACTTTCACGCCCGTAACAGTGACATCCATTCCATCGATGTCCGCAGTCGCGGCATCCATGTTTGACGACTCGACGCTGTAGCGCAATGTGTCGCCATCCGGATCAGTGAACACTCCTTCGACCGAAACCATGGCCGGTTCGACAACGTTCAAGGTTTGATCCTCGATCTCGCCGACAACCATGGGAGCTGCATTCTCGACCTCAGCCTGGAATGTCGTCGTTGCCGACAGTCCTTCGGGATCCATTGCAGTGACGGTGACGGATGTGATTCCGACTTTGACTCCCGTTATTGTGAGATCGGTTCCACTCAGCATCGCAGTAGCAATTTCTGTGTTCGCCGACATCACGGAGTAGGACAGAGGATCTCCATCCGGATCCATGAATACACCTGCAATCGAAACCATGGCTGGATCAACCACATTCAATGTTTGGTCCACAATCGTTGCAACTACAACTGGCGGATCGTTCGCGGGCTCAACCACCATATCGAAGGTTGTGCGCGCTACTTGCCCTACATCGTCGGTTGCCGTTACAGTAATCGTTGCGGTTCCTACACCGATTCCAAACACACGTACGGAATTGGTGCTGGCGCGATAAATTGCATCAGCAATTTCGTCGTCGGAACTTGATGCGGAGTAACTCAGTTCTCCTTCATCTGTGAAGATACCGGCAATCGATACGTCGGTGTTCTCGCCAACTTCTATCAGTCCATCGTCGATGGATCCGACAACGACCGGTGGATAGTTGGGTACTAGAACCTCAACCTCAAACGAGTCGCTTGCGGTCTGGCCCACTTCATCGGTTGCCGTTACTGTTGCGGTCGTTACACCAATTTCGTCTCCATATATACGGATTGTGTTGGTACCCGCACGATAGACTCCGTGTGCGATATCGTCATTGTCAAATGAGATGCTGTAGCTCAGTTCGCCGTCGTCTTCGAAGACACCGTCCATGGAGATGTCAGCCTCTTTGCCCATCTCAAGGGTCAAGTCGCTAAGCGGAATAACAAGCTCTGGTGCCATATCGGCTGGACCGACGGTCACATTGAAGGAAACCTCGGCAGTCAGGCCCTCAGGATCCATTGCCGTAACCGTTATAGCTGCGGAGCCTTCGGTTACGCCAGTGATCTCGACGATATTGCCAGTAACGGTGACAACCGCAATCGCTTCGTCTGAACTGCTAGCGGTATAGGTGAGAGCGTCGTTATCCGCATCGGTGAACACGCCGGTCATCGATACTGTGGTCATGTCGTCGACACGCGCCATCTGGTCAACAGGCACTGCGTTGACCTCAGGTGCGGATCCTCGGGCAACGGTGACGAAAAATTCGTCGGTCACAGATTGGTCGATGTCGTCGGTGGCGGTTACTGTCACCAACGTGTCACCGGCCACATATCCGTAGACGCGCAAGATATTCATGCTTCGTCGGTAAATCACGTCGGCAACGTTGTCGTCTTCGATCTCAATCTCGATATCGAGCCGACCTTCGTCCTGGAAGATTTCATCGAGTTCGATGTCGTACCGCTCGTCCATAGCAATCGTTACATCCTCAATCGCTTTCAGCAACATTGGAGGATCGTTGCGCGGTCCTACTGTGATATTGAATGTCACTGTCGCAGTGTTTTGGTCACTGTCAACCGCCGTCAGAGTGGCCTGAGTTGAACCTTCGGAATGAACCATGACAGTAATCCAAGGATTCATGTCCTCGTCATAGTCAATGCTCAGAGTCGCCACGTCGGGATCGTCAGTGCCGATTGACAACGTAAACGAATCGCCTTCATCGGTGAATGCATCGCCAGCGTCGATTTGATCCGGTTGTACACCGACTCTAGTGTTAACGTCATCGATTGCATTGTGATTCGCAACAGGAGGATCGTTGCGAATAACCGTTACGCTGAAAGTCTGCGAATGAGACTGGTCATTCTGATCAGTCGCAGTGACTTTAAGCATCACGGTACCTGCGCGATTTCCGTATACGCGTAGATATTGCTGCCGCACGATAGTACCGGTCGCTATATCGTTGTCGTCTGCGGTCACGGTGAACGTCATCGTTTCGTCGTAGGTGTCGTCGCCGTCGTCAAAGTACTCATACAGATCGAAATCGTTGCTTCGACCATCCAGTTGAACTTCCATATCGGGAATTGCACCAGACGCTGCCGTCATGGGTGGATTGTTCTGTTCCACAGTGGCTTTGAATCGCTTGTAGACAGAGTTTCCTTGTCGATCTTCAGCTGTTACCGTAATTCGAGCGGGTCCAGTCCCTACGTTTTTGCCTTCTATGCAGACGTCTTCGTTGTTTCGGATCGTGACAGCCACATCGCCCGGTCGGGTCGACGTCGCTTCGATCAGCAGTCCGGCAGCTTTGTCTGATTCGTCAGGATCCGAGAAGTGGTCGCTTGCGCGAATCACACACTGGGTCATGCCCAGCAAAATTCTCTGATCGGGAATGATCTCGTCGGTCGCTACGGGAGGTTCATTGACGTCCGTGACGTTAATGGTCACGTCCAATGTCGCAGCGCCGCCATAGCCGTCGGATGCAGTGACTATCAGATCGTAGGACGTATTGCCGCCTTCGTAGTCAAGTCCGGATTTCGCAAGCACTATTTGTGCTGTTTCTCCCGAGGTCGTCAGAGCGAACATGCTTGATCCACTAAGTTCATACGTGATCGTGTCGCCAACATCTGGATCGTCAGCTTCAATTCTGCTGCCGATGTTGGTTCGAGCGGGTGTGTTCTCAGCAACTGCATAAGTGACGGAACCCAGTCCTCCTGGGAAATTGGGAGAACGGTTGGAGTTCTTCACATGCGCCGTGAAGTAACCGTATGCACGATAGCCGGAAGTATCCGTAGCGGAAACTTCAATCTCCACCTCCGCCTTTCTGGCCAAAGTTTCGTCCGTTGGCTCGACCGTTACTACACCATCCGACTCAGACACTTCAACTGCAGTGGACGAACCAACTGTGTTTGCGTCGTAGCTGACAATATCTCGAGCGCCGTCTCCATCTTGGACAAAGTCTGCAAGGTCAATGGATTGCGCATAATCGCCGACCACAAAGTACATGTCATCGATGGGCTTGAACGTAGGCGGTTCTTCCACATCTTCGATGATCACTGTGAATTCAGTTGTGTGAGTCGCACCGGACAAGTCTGTTGCACACAAGTCAATGACGTATCCATCTCGATTCTTTTCGTAGTCCACTTTGGTTGCGGGAACGGTCAAATCGAACTCATGCGAAACTCCATTGTCCTGTGTTCGACTGCTCATGCGTAGATCGGGTCCTACACAGGGAGTGCACATGCCCTTGTCGCTCCAGCAGAGTTCGTCGCCAGTAGGTAGCGGGTCATCGGCTGTAAACGTGATCGTGAAGGCTTCGTTTTCGTCAACAGTCCAGCCTCCACTCGCAATGTATACGCTTCCAGCTTTGGCAACTGCTCGAATCGAAGGTGAGGAATTCCTCCCGTAGGCAAGTTTGATCTTTACAGTGACGGGATCGGAAGTGTTTGTCGAATCCCCTTCTTGATAGGCAGCAACATCGACCTCGACTTCAACAACTCTTCTCAATCCGAGCAAAGAGAAGTTGTCGCTAGCTGGGTTCTGAGAAGGAAGATTCATCTCGACCGTGAGCTGTGCGTTCTTACATTGTGAAGCTCCTGCGAGTCTTGCGTCGGCTACGACCATTGGATTGCTGGCCGTACCTATGTCGGTCGTGTCGCCCGTAATATCGAAACAGAGTCGACCGCCATCTCGATCGTCAAAGTACTTCGCTAGATTGACGACCCGAGATCCTCCGCCATTGGCTTCAGCGAGCGGCTTGAGCCAAACGTCGTCCGTTCCCGGTTTGAGGAAAGGTGCATCGTCACCTTCCACAACATCCACGTAGATGACCATCGAATCGGTACCTTGATTGCCGTTGGTGGCAGTAACAGTAAGTTCGAATTCGTCGCCGGACTCAAGTGGTGACAAGTTGGTTCCGGCAGGAACGCTAATCACGCCTGTGTCTTCGGCGATTTCTAGGTAAGTGACACCTCTATAAGTACCACCAGTCATGGAGTATTCGATTGTGGCATCGGCTTCCGATACAAAATCACTTGCATCGACTTCGAAGTCTGCACCTGTCGTTTCAAGATCCCATCGCGATGTAGCAGAGACGACCGAGAAAATCTGCTCAGCGTTGGTTCCAATTTTTACCGGAATTTCGGTTCTCAGTTCGGAGCCATCCGTTCCTTCCGCTGTTACCACAGCGTAGGTATCGGCCTCCGCCAGGCCCGTCAATCGAATGACATGGTCGTCAGTATTGGCATCTCCATCATTGATGAACTCAACCCGGAGAGCAGAATTGTTGCCTGACCGCGTGCTGTATGTAAACGTAGTACCCGTTGCGTGAAATGCGGTTCCGGTTACTGTATCGGTTGTACCGTCAATATGTGGATAGATCCAATCCATCGCATCGATGCTAACTGTTTGAGTGGTTGCAATCCGGATGGGGTTCATATCGTTGATCGGGTTCGGCGGTGTGGCATCGTCCATTGGACTTTTTGTAGTATGCTCGGCCGCATCGAAGGTTGGCGTACTAAATGGACTGTATGCATCGTCGTACATGTTGGTCATGGAGCCAGGGTTTACAGCTCTAACGGCGACTTCATACCCCGTTCCAGCTTCTAGTCCGTGTATCGAGTAGATGTGGCCAGTGTCGCTTGCCGGAGTGTTTTCTGCTATCAAACCTGACATGGTATAGCTCGTCATGCCGTTAGTTCGCCATCCAACTTGATAGTGGGTTGCAGTACCACTAACGTCATCACCAGTCCAACCGACCACTATGCTCTCTGTGGATTCGGCCTTGAAAGTGACACCAGTAGGTATAGTCAATTGCGTCGGCAAGACTGTGACTGTGAACGTGAATTCACCCAGGACATCCGTGAAAGCTCTGGCTGCTTGGATCGTGTACTCAACGGGCGCTGCGCCCCAAGCACTGTCTGTGCCGTCATAGGTGATTGTGTGCTCGTCGCCCCAACCAGCATCGCCATCGGTTGCGGTTACACCCACATCTGTGACCGTCACTCCCGTCACTCTTCGGAGCAACCTAATTACGTCGTCTTCGGTGCCGTCGGTCAAATCGGTTATTTGCACGCCATTC
This sequence comes from Gammaproteobacteria bacterium, assembly GCA_026707045.1. Classification (GTDB taxonomy): domain Bacteria; phylum Pseudomonadota; class Gammaproteobacteria; order Pseudomonadales; family Azotimanducaceae; genus Bin55. The sequence continues at coordinate 5,533 of JAPOXO010000012.1, forward strand.
TTGAATAGCCTGAAACTCGTAGCGCCAGACCCAACGCACCCATCGTCGTTGAAATTGGGTATGGTTACACTCGCTCCAGTTCCTTGATAGAAGACGATCTGATTCTCGTTACCTACGACCTGCCAATTTGTGCCTTCAGTGACTTCATCAAATTCACAGGTTGCTGTCTGTCCAAGTACGTTCAGACTGAACGCACCCATTGTGAGAAGGGCTGTGGTCCTAACGATGTTTAGAAAGCTGAGACGCCTCGGTGCGTCAGTGCGCTTTCGAACCATTAGCAAAGATTTCATGGAATTCCTCCTTGCGCCAATCCAGCAGCAAGACGTTCAACGAGTGAACGCTCGCAACGCAATGGCTGTAATAGTGGACCGTTACAACGTGCACGTTGTTCCTTGGTCCTTGAGAAGTCATTCCCGCCTCCATGGCCTGGACTCTCGCTTCAAGAAATCGAGTGATGACTCGATTGAAACAAGCTATCCTTTCGTGGGTTGGCGAGACATTGCTTCACTCATTGAAGTGACTCTGATCAACCTAGTACATCCTTGTCAAGTTTCACAGTTGCGTTGAACTAGGAACAGTCCAGCGTTTCTGCGAAACACTTCGACACGATTGTATACAAATCTAGTGTGATTGGTCAACATCTTTTTGTTAGCAATTTTCCCGATGGAAATACGCAGTTCCTGCGCCGTTTAAATTGCCGAGAATTGGACGGAGAGCAAGCGATAAAGTTCCAGCAATCATCGACGAATTACCCCTTTCGAAACATTTTGAAATATTTTGTTTCAAAATTCCTCTAAGTTCAGAGAGTGCGGAAGTAAACGGGGTTCTGAGCTTTTTGTTAGAGCCAGCAAATTTGCGATCGATTGCGATTGGTGCCTTGATTCCGCTTTTGGGTCTTGCGAAACAATGCCGGAAGTAAGTAAAATTTCGAGTTGTCAAACACCTATACCGAAGCGATATCGGTTTAGTATTCAGCGAGCAAGTCGTGAATTTTCACCTTTCGACTGGTGCGTGTGCAGGTCCAAATCAACAAGCATCGAACTTTCGGAATCGATTGTTGTTGACGGTTCCTCGATGCTTTATATTTGATTTTCTATGCGGACTTGTAGCTGTACTGCTCGTCGTTTCTTCTAGCGCTCAAACAACCAGGAATCCCCACGGTCTCCGATTTACTGAGATCACAAATGCGGGACTTGATCGCCGAGTGTCGGAAAGTGCCATTATTGAGTACTACTCAGACGAACAGACCTTTAGCGGAGGTGTTGCGGCCGCCGACTACGATCAGGACGGTGATGTAGATCTCTACATCGTGGGCCGACCTGTAGATCCGAATCATCTCTATGAGAATCAGGGCGACGGAACATTTGTTGAAGTCGGAGAGCAGATGGGAGTCAATGTCAGCCACTGGGGTAGCGGACCAGCATGGGGCGATGTCGATGGAGATGGGGATCTGGACCTGTTTGTAGGGACTATTGAACGAGGCTACTACTATCTGTTCGAAAACCGTGTAAATGAAGAAGAAGGCAAGTTCGTAGACATAACCGAAGAGTCCGGTCTAATTATTCGATCTACCAACACAGTATCGGCTCTCTTCTTTGACTACAACGTCGATGGCTGCATGGACCTCTTTCTCGCGCATTGGGGTACGCCGTTCCAGGCAAATGTGGACACGGAAACTTTGTATCGCAACAACTGCGACAAGACCTTTACTAGCGTAAGCGTTGAAGTCGGAATCGCAGAAAACTTGTCTGACGACACCCGTGATTGGTCCTTTACACCGAACCTTACCGATTTAGATGGCGATGGCGATGCCGATTTGCTGATGACTGCGGACTTCGGTTCGAGTCACGTATTTAGAAACAACGGAGATGGTACTTTTCGGCGAATAACTAACAAAGATGTAATCCGAGATCAGTTTGGCATGGGTGCCGCTGTGGCCGACTTCGACAACGACGGCAGAATGGATTGGTTCGTCACCTCCATCTACAACCTCGACTACCTGCAAGGTACGTGGTTCGGCAATCGTTTTTATCTAAGTTTAGGCAATGGACATTTCGCCGATGCGACTGACCATGCGGGAGTTGATGACGGAGGATGGGGATGGGGCGCGTGTGCCGCCGACTTCGATCATGACGGATTCCTGGACATAGCTCATGTCAACGGTTGGCCAATGCGAGATGCCGCTGGCAAGGACTACACGAACATTCCAGTGCGTCTCTTTCGACACCTGGGCACCAAGACACCTAGCTTTGAGGAGATTGCAGGTCTGACAAATATCCGCAACGATGGAGAAGGTAGAGGCATAGCTTGTTTCGATGCGGACCGAGATGGAGATCTTGACATCGTCATCATGAACATGAGCAACGACCATATCGTGTTCTATCGGAACGACATGTCAAACGATCACAATTACATCTATGTCAAGCTGGAGGGATTGACAGGAAATAAGCTCGGTGTTGGAGCACGAATTAAAGCAATCACAGAAAACGGTTCGCAGATTCGCGATCTTGGAAACAACAATAACTACCTCTCGCACAATCCACTGGAAGCTCATTTTGGTTTGGGAACCGAGACTTATGTCGACATTGAAGTGCTTTGGCCGGATCTTACGACGACCGTGCTCGAGGACGCACCGATCAACGACATCGTGACCATTAGACAGACTGAAGAAGCGACTCGACTTGTTGTGAACGGTGGCTCCGGCACGGGTGGCTATGAAGAGGGGGACGAGGTGGAAGTAATCGCCCGAGAGCCGCAGCATGGATACCACTTCTCTCATTGGACCTCGAGTGGAGGCGGATCGTTTTCTGATATGTATTCCGCCACGTCCTTGTTCACGATGCCTTCAAGTTCCGTATCGATTACGGCACACTACTTGCCGGGCGTTGGGCCCGAAGACGACGTATCGATTGCCCGCCGTTGGAATGAGGTATTGTTGGAAGCGATTCGCAATGACTACGCTCGTCCGACAGTGCATGCTAGAAATCTCTTTCACGTATCTTCAGCGATGTACGACGCATGGACCTCCTTTGCGGACCTGGAACAGACCTGGCTCCTTGGAGCGAGCCAAGCGGGTCTATCATGCGAATGGGAATCGCAGAACGATGAACTGAGCGCAGGCGAAATCAGCTCAATGCGCGAAAAATCGATGAGTTTTGCGGCGTATCGATTGATCATTCACAGATTCCACGAATCCATCGGAGCTGCACAGACCTTGAGAGACGCATCCACTCTCATGAGTTTTCTGGATTACGACGAAGACAACATTTCGCTCGACTGGGAGAATGGTTCCGCAGCGGAACTCGGCAACTATATAGCCGACTGCTACATTCGATTTGGCGGGTCGGATGGTGCAAACGAAGAGAATGACTATGCGAATGTCGCGTACGAACCGGTCAATCCTCCTTTGCAGCCTGAGTTTCCAGGCAATCCCGATATTGTCGATCTCAACCGTTGGCAGCCGTTGAGACTTGAGGAGTTCATCGATCAAGCAGGCAATCCCAGCACGGAACAGCCTGACTTTCTGAGTCCCGAATGGGGATCGGTAGTTTCGTTTGCGCTCTCGGAAGACGACTTGACCAAGTACGAGCGAGACGATTTCGAGTACTGGGTATTCCACGACCCAGGTAGTCCTCCAAAGATCGATGACCTATTCTCAGACGAATACAAGTGGGGATTTTCATTGGTATCCACGTGGTCGGCTCATTTGGATCCAAGCGACGAGGTCATGATTGACATCTCGCCCGCATCTCTTGGAAACATCCAGGAATACCCCATTAGCTCGGAGTACGACACATACGACCAGTTTTTCGACCTTTTGGAAGGTGGCGATCCCAGCCAGGGATATACGTCCAATCCCGTTACGGGTGAACCCTACGAGGAACAGATAGTTCCTAGAGGAGACTACACTCGTGTGTTGGCAGAGTTTTGGGCAGACGGACCCGATTCCGAGACTCCACCTGGACACTGGTTTGTAATTCTCAACGAAGTCAATGACCATCCGATGCTCGAACGTCGCATGGAAGGTTTGGGTTCCGAGCTTGACATGCTGGAGTGGGATGCAAAAGCGTACTTCGCGCTCGGCGGAGCGATGCATGACGCAGCGATAACCGCCTGGGGCATCAAGGGTTGGTATGACTATATCCGCCCCATCTCTGCGATTAGGGCGATGGCGGATCGCGGGCAGAGCAGCGACAGCGAACTGGACTCCTATCACATCGACGGAATTCCGCTTGTCGAAGGATTGATTGAACTGGTTGGTGAAGACGATGAATTGGCGGGTGATGAAGACGAGCATGTTGGAAAGATCAAGGTTTACGGATGGAGGGGTCCCGATTACATCGAAGATCCGGAAGTAGACGTCGCAGGAGTAGGATGGATACTTGCAGAAAACTGGTGGCCGTATCAGCGACCAACCTTCGTAACGCCGCCGTTTGCAGGATTTGTCTCGGGTCATTCGACATATTCGAGAAGCGCTGCGGAGGTTTTGACCGCGCTCACTGGTTCGGCATACTTTCCTGGCGGAATGAGTCAGTTCGAGATTACTGCTAACGAATTCCTAGTCTTTGAAGACGGTCCATCAGTAGACATGGTCTTGCAATGGGCTACCTACTATGACGCTGCGGATCAATGCAGTCTGTCTCGAATCTGGGGAGGCATCCATCCGCCTGCTGACGATATTCCGGGGCGACTAATTGGGATCGACATTGGCAGGGATGCGTTTGACCTTGCACGTCGCTACTTCGCGGGGGAAGTACGAACCGAAGACTGATATTCCGGTCTGAACGGACCAGAGTAACTTTCGCTTTACTCTAGGTTAGCGATCGGAGGAATTCGCTCCGAATCCTTAGTTGGGTACATTCTCGGCAGCTCCGAGCTTGAACACGGTTTCCCTACAATTACCACTTGTTAGTAGCGAGTAGCAGGGAGTGCGTGCACTAATCGCAACTCGGAAACATCCCATGAGCAAACCGATTCTCAAAGCTTCTTTTTCAGCTGTCAAGTACCTCCTGATTACATCAATTGCATTGACTCTACAACCAGTTTGGGCAGACGATTACTACCTTCGACTTGGTCTTGGCCTTGACCGTCCATCGGATGCGATTTTTTCTGATCGAAACTGTCTCAATCTCTTCCCATGGGCTTTGTACGGGTGTGGGGAGGGTCCGGATGGGTTTCCGTACAGATCAGTGGGCGAGTTCGAGCAATCTAGGACATTTCAGTTTGGATTGGGATACTCGCCCACCCAGAAGTTTCGTGTAGAACTGTTGGCTGAACGTCGGAACGAGTTCGAATTTGTGGGTCGAGCCAACTTCTTGGCGACGGAGGCTCTTCAGGATGTAGCTACACCCGTTGAATCGACTACTGGACTATTGATTGCCTATCGAGAAGTCGCCAATTGGAACATTGGTCCCCTTGGGGACCTATCTCCGTATGCTGGACTGGGTTTTGGATTCGTGCGAAACACGACCGCTGAGACTCGCATGGACTTTCCATTCACAATCACAACATTGCCCGAAGGCTCAACCTTGGACTTGGCGGGTCTCGTTGCAGTGGGAATCTCTTCTTCGCTGGGCACTCAAAGGCTAAATATGGATTTCGAGCTGCGATATACGTATTTGGGTGAAGTTGAATCGGGGCGTGATGTCGGTTACGTGACCTGGAGGAATGGAAGACGAGACCCGCTAGCTCTTGACTTGGACCTAACTCAATCGCGGCTGAAGCGGTTGGCAATAAATGTCTCGATTCGCTTTTCGTTGTAACTGAACTCAACCCGCCCATCGACTGTGCTCTTTCAGGCAAATTGGCGTTTTATAGTCATCGGACGGAATCCGTTTTGGCTCCTCAATGAAACGAGGTTTGTGTTAGATTGTTAGATTAGCTGCGACAGTGCCATATTTACGCAAGAAAACCGAATATGAAGAGAAGAACTAGAAATTTTCTGGTATCTACCAGCGTTATCGTGGTGATTCTTGTCGGTGCACTACTGTACGACTCTTTCTACGTTATTGAAGAGGGTCATGAGGGTATTCTGCTTCGATTCGGTGAAGTGATCACTAAGGATGAAAGCATTCCTCCAGGTCTTCACAGAAAGATGCCGATTTCGGATGATGTGAAACAGTTCAAGACTGATGCGCAGCTCTACGAGTTCTCACAGGCGATTAACGGTTCCCAAGTCCTGACTGTTTCGGTCAAATGGAGGGTAACGAATCCATATGTTTTCTACGTGGCAACAGCAGGTGACATTGAGACTGCTCAATTGCGCTTACAGGCGCGGATTTTCAGATCCTTTCAGGAATCTCGCCAGATTCCATTAGCAGACTTGAGTGAGACTCTTGAGAACCACTTTGGAATTGTTATAGTCGAACTCTTGTCTGAGGTGCAAGATTCATCTTGAAACCTTCAACGCGACCCAATCTCTGCAAGAGTTACATAATCGGCAACGGATAGAAGAACTCAATAGTCCTGACGACAACCAAAAGACTTAGGCTTGTCAAACCCACGTATCCCAAGGTTTTCTTTGGATTTTCATTGTTGCTTGTCCAAACCCAATAGCCAAAAACCAACAGCGTGGCCAAGATCCAGACCGTCATTATCATAGGATTATCTCTTTAGTTTAAACGTGCCGGCTTTGCAGATCGAGTTTTCGATCACAACACGTACACGTTGGCCTACATTCAAAATCTAACCGATCCAGTTAGCAACAGTTCTCGGTTCGAGTCTCCAAGGTGCTGTGCTTGCTCAGAAAACTCAATACTTAGAACTCCGCTTCGATGAGAGAATAGCCCCATTTCAGCTTGTGCTCCAATAGATTTTCGAGCGCCAAATTCGTCGGTGAAGTAGCTCAACTGAGGTTCAAACTTGAGTCGATCACCAAGCACATAGGATCCATGACCTATTCTTGCCAAAAGGGACCTTCGATCGTTGCATGAAGAATCGAAACTAGTTGAAGGTGTTAGAGTCGCAGAGCGCATCCACTCAAACTCTCCAATTCGTGATACGCATCCATTCGACGGACGCAGTTCGAGATTCCAACCCAGTTGATCGTTCATAGGATCGTAGGTCGCAGAGACACTCCAGCCGTTTTCCTTAACACTAGCATAGTCACGGAGCGTGAAGCGAGTTCCGCGAACCTCAAGCTGAATAGCTGCGGTAGCAAAGCGCATACCTCCGCGCATTTCCAATCCTTCGCCACGAATTTCGTCGCCTTGTTCGTAGCGAATGCCAAGCTGGCCAAATGGTTTGACTTGGAGCCAATCTCCAATTCGCTTGGACAGAGATCCGTCCAAAGCCAATCGAAATTGTCGTGCGGAAGCGTTCAATCCGCTCGTAGCATCAGTTGCTTTTGAACTGAGGTTGATTCCACTTCCATCTGTTCGAACTGAGAGTCTGAACGTATCTGTGGTTGCCAAATTGTGACTCGCTCCTATTGAAGCCAGGTTCATTTTGAGCGGGCTATTACTGACTAGTTCATTGTCAGAGAAAACCGAGGACTCTCCACGGCCGTAACCCAAGCTTGCCCACACTGTCAAGCGCGAATTGAGTTTCTTCGAAAGATAGGGAATAACGGATCGAAGAGTCGTTCGTAGATCTTCCCGCACAGTACCCCAGGAATACGAACTCTCATTGTCGCTGCTCATAAATGAAAATCCCATAGTGGTCTGGAAGGAATGCAAATCGGCACCCAAAAAGCGAGTTTCGGCTTGGCCGTTAAATCCTTCGCCCGCGAAACTTGACAAATCCGTCTTGCTCCACACACTTACAGAATGGATCAATGAGTCTCGAGAGTTTGGTCGATCGGTGTTATTTGCAAGTCCAGAACCTACTGGAGAGCGAAGAAAGCTGTCCAAACTCGAACGGGACGCATTCCAATCAAAATACGACGGTGAAATCGTCGATTCGTCCGTAAACGGTGCTTCTATTGCGTTTTGGCTGTTTCGTTGTCCAAATCGACTCCAAATGTTGCGCAACTTGAGCTGCGATTCATTCCGATCAAGATAAGCTCTGTCGCCAATTGCGGTGGTAACGCTGGTCAGAAGGGAACGACCGTAACCAGCAAGTGCTGCTTGTGCGACGGTCATAAGCTCCTCGTCGCTCACAACAATGTTGAACTGCTTTTGAGCGCTATTTCCATTGGGATCTGTTGCTACTATGACGACCGATCCTTCACCTCGCTGGATGGGGGCTAGAAGAAGTAACTCATTAGTGAGAGAGATCTCTACTGTGTCGTTCGAACTAGCTCTCTTGGAATGGAAAGCTAAAGGATCCCCGTCAGCGTCGCTAAAGCTATCGAACATATTGAGCGACAGGCTAGCCCCACCATATTGGAGAGTAACTGTGGCTACAGATTGATTCGCCACTGGTGTTGTTTTGACGGTGACCTTGAAGGTATCCGTAGCGGACTCTCCCGACGGATCGGTAGCTTCCACTGTAATTGTCGCGGTTCCAGCAGATTCTCCGTGGACAGTAAGAACGTTCGAATCGGAAACGTCCGCTGTGGCTACGTCGGTGTCGTCAGTCTCGGCTGTAAAAGTGAGTTCGTCTCTCTCGGCATCGGTAAAGACATCTTCTAGATCTGCTTCAAAGTCTTCGTCCACATGAATTGTTTGATCTGCAATCGGCGTATCGACTTGAGGTGCGGTATTTATTTCCTCATCAATGATCGCAACATGAAAGTCGGTTTCCGCAGTTTGGTGGACGTCATCCTCGGCAGTTACCGTGATGATGAAGTCCCCGCGTTTTAGCGGATAGATTCGAATGACCGTGTTGTTTTCGCGCAGCACAACGTCGGCATATTCTTCGGTGGAGGGCTCGACGCTGACCTCCAGTTCATCTGGCTTCTCGTCGTCGAAAAGGTCTTCAATGTCGACGTCATAACGAACATGTGAAGACAAAGAGATCTCGATGTCATCCAATTGTCGCGTCACTAGCGGGGGATCATTGGCTTCAAGAACAGTGATCTCGAATTCATCACTAATCGACTCACCTAATGTGTCAGTAGCGGTGACGGTACAAATAGTTTGACCCTCAGCCATACCCGTCACCTGGAGTGTCTCGTTGTCAAGGATGGAGGCTTCCGCAACGTCCTCGTTATCAAGCGCTACTGCAAATTGGAGTTCGTCTCCTTCATCTTGGAAGTGTGAAGACAGCAGGATGTCCGTTACCCGACCTATTCGCGTGTCCACATCTTCAATATCCAGTGCCAGAGTCGGAGGTTCGTTGATATTGACGTTTACGGTCAACCGTGCTTTTGCGACATTCTCAGCTGCATCCGTGACGGTAATCGTGATGCGTACCGTCCCTTCGGATTCGCCGCTGATGGTCAAGTCACTGCCTGACACCTCGGCCGTTGCAATGGATGTATCGGCAGACTCTGCCTTGTACGTATGAATGTCTTCGGGTTCGTCGTTGAATAACGAATCCAAGTCCAGTTCTTTTTCTACTCCTACACTGATATCCATGTCTTCCAACTGTTCGGCAAGAGTCGGTGCAAGGTTCTCGTTCACGGTCACTTGGAACGACTTGCTTGCTCGCAGAGGCGGATCTCCGCTGTCCGAAGCCTCGACAGAGATCGTGGTTTCTCCTTCCTCTACTCCTTCAACAATCACGTAGCCGTCCTCATCGATTTCTGCTGTAGCGGTACTAGTTCGGCTGCTCGATGCTTCAATGGAGAGAACATCGTCGATATCAGGGTCCGTAAAGTGTTCGCTGCCAAGTAGCTCTTCCGATAGTCCCAATCCGACGAGAATTTCCACATCCGCAATTACCTCGGCTGTTGGAACTGGAGCTTCATTGACATCGTTGACATTAATCGTGATTTTCTCGGTGTCGTATCCTCCAAATTGATCTTCGACGTATAGCTTCAGTTCGTACTCAGCTTTCGTTTCGAAATCCAGCTGGTCGGCAATCGCTATGTGTCCTGTGGTGGAATCTGCCACGAAGGGCTGATCGTCCTCGTCCAGTCGGAAGTAGATGTCGTCGTCGTCCGAGTCGTAGGCGTAGGGCGTCTTCGTAAAGTAGTCGCCTACTGAAATATCTTCATCGAGGTCGTAGGTCTTGGTTACTCTCTCAAACCTTGGGGCGTTGTTGTCTCGTTTGACATGTACATCGAACGTCTCGCGAACAGTGTCTCCATCTTCATTTTCTGCCGTGACCACGACAAAGGTTGTTGCGCGGTTTCCGTCAAAGAGATCGACAGGAGTCAATGTCAGTTCGCCATCGTATTCCGAAGCTTCAACAACATAGCTATTTCCCGACCGCACCTCGTAGGTCAAGCTGTCCGACTGTCCAGCTTTGGTATGGTCGAAGTAGTCCTTGAGCTGTACGGTTTCAGGCTCGTCGTCAACAAGGATGTGAGCATCCGGCATTGGATAGCTGAAGAGTCCAGAATGAACGTTGTCGGTAGTCAATTCGAAAGCGAGTGTGTCTGCGAACCCGGAGAGATCCGTCGCAATCAAATCGAACCGATAGGTTGAGTCACCTTGGACACGCTCGAGTGAGCGCACGGACTTCACTCGAATTCGATGGGAATTCCTAATGGTCCCCTCAGTTGAATTTGATCCCTCTAATTTGCAGCTAGCAGTTAGATAGGGTTTGTCGGGATAGACGAGCTCAAAATGCAATCGATCCCGTCCGGCTAGAGTGAAACAAATTCTGTCGTTGCTTGGCAGTGGATCCAACGCGGTGAAGATCATGTCGAACGATGTGTCCGAACCAGCGTCGTATGAGTCGAGATACGCTGAGTTCTCAGAGGCATTGACAAGTCTGCCGCCGAGAATGTTGGGTTCGATATTGTTTCCGAAGACGATGGATACCGTCGCATTCGCACTCGCTGAGCCAGGATCGTCTTCGATATCCTCCGTTGCAGTTACTTCAATCTCAACTTCCTGCACTGTGCGCAATCCCGCCACGCTCTTGCGTCGAACTTGAACATGAGGCAGTCCGCAGTCAGAGCCTCCAGATGTCGAAACACTTACAGTTGCGTACTCCTCGCCGGAAGTGATCTCAGCGCTGTAGCAAAGGGGGTCGTCTTCTTCATCAACAAACCAGTTGCGCACATGAAAATTCACCCAGTTTTCGTCGAAGCCCATGTTTTGATGCGCAACGACTTCTGTGTCATCGGGATCGCCTTCTCCGAGAGTAGGTCCTTCATCCACATCAAGGACATCAATCGTTATAACGAGAGTGTTGGATGGATCTCCGACCGAGTCAACCGCTGTTACGTGAAGTATGTGTTGGGTTGCAGTCTCATAGTCCAGCTCTTCTCCTTCTATAACGCTAATTACTCCGGATTGCTCACCAATTTCAAACACCGCCTCTTCGGGCTCGACCGTTTCCATGTTGTAGGTAACGCTGTGGTTTTCGGCGTCGGTAAGCTGAAAATTGCCGTCCACATAAATGACGTCTGGACTGTCCTCCGGCATTTCGTAAGTAACGGCTGTAACTCCAAAGACTGGGGGTCTGTTCTTGATCACGGTAAAGACGATGTCGCGCTTCACCTGCACTGAAGTATCTTCTTTGTACGTTGCCGTCACCGTCACGGTCGCCTCGGTCCGTTCTGAGTCCCGATAGGTTCCAACCAGTCGAAGCAGGTCGTCTTCGACTAATGAGTCGAAATCGATCACAATGATCGTCCGCACCGCGTTTCGTGGACTTACGGAAGCTGTGTAGCTCCAGCGATGGGGATTTGATGCTTCCGAGTCAATTCCGCGTTCCCTCAAGAACGTAAACAGCGCGATCTCGGACATGGTTGAAGCTGTGGAGTTGTCACTTATAAGCCGTACAAAAGGCATGCGTTGCTGTCGTTCGCTACCCGCTAGAAGGTCTTCGGGCAGCTCGAAATGTGCATGGGTTTGTCGATTTGTAGCAGAGGATGCGGCTCCAAAACCGTAGTCGGTTTCTATAGTTGTGGTGCCGGACTCATAGACAACGCCGTGGGCTTCTAAAGTCAAAGCATAGGAGGTGTTGGCAGCTAGCCCCATTACGGTTGCTTCGCATGTAATTGGATACGTCGACGTGTCGTCGCAATTTGTTGAATTGACATCTACATCGACAGAGCTCGTCTCGTCAGAACCTGATTCTTGCCATGTGATGCGAGTCTCGGAAACTTCCTGATCAGCAACACTGGTGTTTGTGTCGACCGACCACCGTAAAAACACCGAGGTCGAGGACTCGACAATTGCGAGATCAACAGTTGGCGCGGGTGGAGCGTTTGCGTCCTGTGCTTCAACGTATAGACCGGTAACTACTCCGGCGAGGAGCAACAATTTTGAACAGGCGCGTGAGCTCCTTGAATTGGTTAGGCTCCAAGTATTCACTACATGTCGAGCTCTGTTCATTGTCGTATGAAGACAGCTTCTAGTTTATTCGACTGCAACATTCGTGTGACTTGAAAGGGCCCTGCAATGCGACGCGATACCATTTTCATAATGTTTCTTCCTGCTCTGTACCCTCCGGCCAGATTAGACAAAAAAGCTTGGTAATTGTTGCGGAATTTGCATCGTCAGGCGAAGCCTTTTGCCAAAGATTCGCGGTCACTTGTCGTGTAACATGAACTTGAGGACCATAAAGGAGAATCGTGTGCGCAATACTTCCGCAATCGTAATGGCTTCCTGTCTTGTGGCTGCTCTTTGTAGCCACTTGCTAGCCCAAGAAACCCGCACATTCACCTCACATGCGTTGACCCTGGAAGACGCTCCGAAATACCCGGCAGACTTTGAACATTTGGAGTACGTAAATCCAAATGCACCAAAAGGTGGGACTATGAGGTTGTTTGCCATTGGGGGCTTCGACACGTTCAATCCATACGTCATCAAAGGTGATCCAGCAGCAGGTTTGGTCGACCGATTCTATGAATCGCTCGTTCGAGAGACCGAAGACGACTCCCTGACGGGCTATGGAATGGTCGCGGGCAAGATTGAAGTGGCAGAGGACATCTCGTTCGTTGTCTATCACTTGCGTCCTGAGGCGAGATTTAATGACGGTTCTCCAATCACCTCAGAGGACGTTGTATTTAGTTTCAATATTCTCAAAGAGAAAGGACAGCCTTTCTATCGTGCCTATTACGGCAATGTTTCAGAAGCGATTGCAGTTGACACTCACACAGTTAAGTTCTCGTTTTCTGGCGAACCGAATCGTGAGCTTCCGCAAATCGTTGGACAGTTCCCCATACTTTCCAAGGCCTATTGGAAAGACAGGGAATTCGATCAAACAACTCTTGATCCACCAGTGACAAGCGGTCCTTACAAGATCAAAGACTTCGAACCTGGAAGATTCGTAGTATTCGAGCGAGATCCTGACTATTGGGCAGCAGACTTACCGATTAACAAGGGGCTTTGGAATTTCGATGTCATTCGCTACGACTACGTACGGGACGATGACGTTGCCATCGAGGCGTTCAAGTCTGGAGAGTATGACTTCCGCGCAGAGTCCTCAAGCAAGAAGTGGGCCACTGCCTACGACTTTCCCGCGCTGAATGAAGGAATGGTTCGCAAGGAAATGCTGCGGCATTACAGAGCAACCGGAATGCCCTCCTTTGTGTTCAATATTCGTAAGCCAAAGTTCCAGGACTGGCGCGTGCGGAAAGCGCTTGGATATTGCTTCGATTTCGAATGGTCTAATAAGAATCTCTTTTATGGACAGTACACGCGTAGCCGCAGTTTTTTTGACAACTCAGATTTAGCTTCGGCAGGATTGCCTACTGAAGCAGAGTTGAAAATTCTTGAGCCGTATCGAGGAAGAATTCCAGACGAGGTATTCACGACGGAGTTCGTCGTACCCAAGACCGATGGATCGGGAAACATTCGTGGCAATCTCAGAGAAGCAATAGACCTCTTGACGGAAGCTGGGTGGATTGTTGATAACAATCAACTTGTTCACTCTGAATCGGGAGAGGCTATGGTCATTGAATTCCTGCTTGTGTCTCCCGAATTTGAGAGGATCGTATCGCCTTTCATCCAAAACTTAAATAGACTTGGGATTAAGGGTCAGATTCGAACGGTCGAACAGGCTCAGTACATAAATCGAAGAAATGCTTTTGATTACGACATGATCACGGTCGTATTCGGGCAGTCGCGTTCACCTGGCAATGAGCAGCGAAACTATTGGGGTTCCGAATCCGCAGACGCGCCAGGCAGTTTTAACTTTGTAGGCATTCAGGATGCGGTTATCGATGAACTGGTCGAGAAAGTCATTGAGGCTACATCTCGCGCTGAGCTCATTGTTGCGTCGCGCGCCCTCGATCGAGTTCTGCAATGGCACTACTTCGTCATTCCAACGTGGCACATAAACTCTGATCGAGTGATTTGGTGGGACAAGTTTGGTCGTCCCGCAATTAAGCCCGCATTTGGAGTTGGCCTTTGGTCATGGTGGCTCGACCCTGACAAGAACGAAAGAGTCGAGTCGTACCGAAATTAAATGATTCTGGGGCAGCGATTCCAAAACTCAGCTTGACTATCGTTGGTTTACATTCTTCAAGGATGATCTGAACGAATACTGACAAACAATGCTTGCATACGTAATCCGAAGGATTCTGCTCATAATTCCGACCCTTTTCGGAATCATGGTGATCAACTTTGTGGTCGTTCAATTTGCTCCGGGCGGTCCTATCGAACAGATCATCGCAGAACTCACGAACCCAGACATTCAAGCCACCCAACGAATTACCGGTGGCGGAGGTGGCGAGGTAGGAAGTGCCGGTCAGGACTCCATCCAATCAGGCGGAGGAGACTTTTCCAGCAAATATCGCGGAGGCGAAGGACTAGATCCCGAGTTTATCAAAGAGCTGGAAGAGTATTTCGGATTCGACAAACCGCTGTGGGAGAGGTTCTTCATGATGATGGGGAACTACATACGGTTTGACTTTGGAACGAGCTACTTTAGAGACCAGACCGTAATTGATCTTGTGTTGGAGAAAATGCCTGTCTCAATTTCATTGGGATTGTGGACAACATTGCTGGTCTATCTCATTTCGATTCCGCTTGGTGTCCGCAAGGCGGTTAAGGATGGCACGAAGTTCGATGTGTGGACGAGTGCAGTCGTAATCGTCGGCAATGCAATACCGGGTTTCCTATTTGCCGTCTTGCTGGTTGTGCTATTCGCGGGAGGGAGCTACTTCGAATGGTTCCCATTACGTGGACTGACATCTGACAACTGGGCCGAGATGAACTGGTTTCAACAGATGCTCGACTACCTCTGGCACATGGTACTTCCGGTTGCTGCGTTGGTTATTGGAGGGTTTGCCACGCTCACTTTCCTCACCAAGAATTCGTTTTTGGACCAGATCAACCAGCAATACGTGATGACAGCACGAGCGAAGGGTATTGCGGAACGCCGCATTCTCTACGGCCATGTCTTCAGAAACGCGATGCTAATCGTGATTGCAGGTTTTCCTGGCGCGTTTGTTGGCATTTTGTTTACGGGTGCGTTGCTGATCGAGATTATTTTCTCGCTAGATGGATTAGGTCTACTAGGATTTGAAGCAGTGCTTAAACGCGACTATCCGGTGATTTTCGCAACGCTTTATTTCTTCACTCTCCTTGGATTGCTGATGAACCTCATCGGTGATCTCACCTACACGTTCATCGATCCACGAATCGACTTTGAGACACGCGGTGGCTGAGTCCCAACCTTCGACTGTCGATCCACTTAGTGGCACAAGTTCTCAAACCGGAGTTGAGACTAAACAGTCGTGGATTTCGCCATTAACTTCACGAAGAATCAGTAATTTCAAGAAGAATCGACGGGGATACTGGTCGTTCTGGATTTTCACAGTTCTCTTTGTAGTCTCGCTATTCGCTGAGTTCATAGCAAACGAAAAGCCTTTGTTGATCGGTTATCAAGGAAAGCTGTACACACCAGTGTTCAACGTTTATCCCGAAACGACATTCGGAGGTTTCTTTCAAACCGAGGCCGAATACAGGGAGAAGGAAGTTCAGGATTTGATACTCGCAGATGGTGGCTGGATGATTTGGCCCCCCATTCGGTTTTCGTACAGCACCACAAATTTCAATCTCGAACAACCGGCGCCATCTCCGCCTACAGGTCAGAACTTGCTCGGAACTGACGACCAGGCTCGAGATGTACTAGCTCGTGTGATATACGGATTCCGCATTTCGATTCTATTTGGGCTAGTGCTCACGGTTCTTTCATCTATAGTCGGAATTGCGGCAGGAGCTGTTCAAGGATATTTTGGAGGTTGGACGGACTTGCTGTTCCAGCGATTTATTGAGATCTGGGCGGGCATGCCGCGTTTGTACATGCTGATCATCCTAGCAAGTGTGTTTGTTCCTAGCTTTTGGCTATTGTTGTTTTTGCTATTGCTTTTTGAATGGATGTCGCTTGTGGGAGTCGTGCGTGCGGAATTTCTTCGCACGAGAAATTTCGAATATGTGCGTGCCGCCAGAGCGCTAGGTGTGAGAAACACAAAGATAATGCGTAAGCACGTATTGCCGAACGCAATGACCGCAACGATCACTTTCTTGCCCTTCATAATGATTGGATCCATTACCGCTTTGACTTCATTGGATTTTCTCGGCTTTGGCTTGCCACCCGGATCGGCATCTCTGGGCGAACTGCTTGCTCAGGGGAAGGCCAATCTCCATGCGCCATGGCTAGGACTCACGTCGTTCTTTGTGCTGGCGTTTATGCTCAGTTTGCTGATCTTTATCGGAGAGGGAGTACGCGATGCATTTGATCCAAGAAAGACATTCGATGCAATGGCGGAAGAGAGTGCTAAATCTACGGCAGAATCAACATTTGTAGCAGCTGAGGCTTCTCGAACCTAGAGCAGGACTCGAGAGCAACTGATGAATCATTGTTGATTCACCGGGAAATTTTCGAACGACCCGAGACGTCTTCCAAGAAATTGTCGGCAGGTTCAGACACTTGAACTGACTGCACCACCTCATTGTACTTCTTTTCGTATCACGATCAGGAGTAAAGTCTCTTATTCGTTTCATTTACGTATCAAAAAACATATAATTTTAGTGTATTCGTAACTTATTTGTAACAAAAATCGTATAATTTTAGAGTTTTTGTAACAGTGGATGGCTGTGTCAAGCCGCATACAGGATAGTAATCGCATCCTCGACCTGCTTAGCCAATCCAACGGCCCGCTGTCGGCTCGAGAAGTTAGCGAGGCCTTGGGTAATCTAACCCGAATCACTACCATTCGTCGGCTAAACGAACTCGGTGAAATGGGACTCATTGTGACTGTTGGCGTTGGTCGATCAACCAAGTATCGAATTGTAAATCGTATCCCGTTTAGAGTCTCGATTCCTGTGGGCCTGGATGCGAAAGATATTGATCAGTATGTGAAACAGCCTGTGCAAACGCGAGAAAGAGTGAGGTATCAAAGAGATTTTCTCTCAAACTACAAGCCAAATGTCACTCGATACCTTGAACAACCGATTCTAGATAAGCTACATCAAGCAGGAAGGCTGGATTCTGAATATCCGTATGATCCCAGTTCTGACAGCGGAAGACGAAGGTTTGAGAGATTTCTGGTCGATCTTTCTTTTGCATCCAGTCGTCTTGAGGGCGTAGATACAGACTACCTTCAAACCGAGAGGCTTGTCCTAGAACTCGATCAGAATTCGAGCAGCGGGGATCGAACCAACGTCGTCATTGTTTTGAATCACAAGGACGCCATCGGAATGTTGTTGAATGGTGTCGTGTTGGAGGTCGGCTCGAGCCCCACGGATTTCAACTTGACGACTGTTTTCGAGGTACATGCGCA
Organism: Gammaproteobacteria bacterium; assembly: GCA_026707045.1. Lineage (GTDB taxonomy): Bacteria > Pseudomonadota > Gammaproteobacteria > Pseudomonadales > Azotimanducaceae > Bin55. The sequence continues at coordinate 23,270 of JAPOXO010000012.1, forward strand.
ACTTACGAAAAACTTGCTGATAGACCCAAACAACGTTGGACAATTGCGCCGATTAGAAGTGAGCATCGAAGGTTCGTCTTACGTTCCGGAAAGTGACTTTAGGGATCTTCGAGAGTTATTGTCTGAGATTCTTGAGAAGTGCAGGGAGATTAAAGATCCGTTCGAGCAGTCTCTGTTTGCTTTGGTGCATCTCTCTTATTTGCAGCCTTTTGTTGACGGCAACAAGAGAACTGCTCGGATTCTGGCAAATTTGCCTCTTATTCGGTCTGGAATGTGCCCAATATCGTTCCTAGGCACCCCAAAGTCCGCCTATATCAATGGGATGCTAGGTGTATATGAGCTTAATCGAACAGAATTGATTCGTGACGTCTTCGTCTCGACTTATGTGCAGTCCGCGTACCAGTTTCACCAAGACCGTGAGCGTACGACATCACCCACTCAACTTTCCCTCCTTTATCGAAATGAAATAGATGCAATGATTCGTCACTTACTCACAGATGATCCTTTAGACCCTTTGGGAGAACTAGATTCCTGGATCAATGATTTTCGCCATTTGGATTTCAACCAACAGAACTACCTGAGAGCTCTAGTGATTGAGGAGTATAGAAATACCACCGAGTTTTTGGCACGAACTATTGGGGTGGATACAAAAGTCTATCGTAAATGGAATTTGGGAAGAAGCGTCTACTACAACGAAATCGAGCTACCTGTGACAAATCTGGAATCACTGCCACTGGAAACGCGTGCATCAGATTCCCGACCATCTGTTTGAGTTCAATGCTATGTGTGAATTTGGCGTTCTATAGCAACTGGTCCGCAGTAAATCATTCTGTGCGCAATCAAGGCTTAACCAAACCGGTCTTTGACTGAATCCCATGAGGCAATGTCGAAATATACAATCTCAGTTCACTACAAGATGCCGCTTCCAATCCAGTGAATACACAGACTGAATTAACTCTAGACCAAAAGCAAGATTTCTACAACGACGGCTTCATCGTGCTCAGGAACATCGTCCCGAAAGAACTGACCAGGGCCGCCAAGAGACGAATCCATGTCATGATTGGTCGCGAAGGCAGCCTTCGTAGGCATTACAAAGACTTATCGGCAGCTCCTGAATTCCCTGCGCTTATAAACAACACCGCAATGGGTGAATTGCTCAAGAACACAATGGGAACATTCGATGCGCCCGTTAAGGCAATGCCGACTGCGCTGCATCCTTTCGACGCATCTACTGACACTACGGCCTTCGGTGTTCCAGGTACCGAGATACCGAATTTTAGCTTTGTACCGCATCTCGATGGACAATGGGCAGGACGGATACCCAGAAACCAAAACGAAGTAGACAACTGGCATTCACCTCGAACTGAGCATTTTGGAACCGGTGACGCGACGAATCGAGGCGGAAACAACACTCCTCTTTTCCAAGATCCGGACTGCAATCTCTCTATTGGAAGCTTTACAGCTTTTGTCGGTATCGCATTGAACGATCAGACTGAGTTTGGAAGGGGCAATCTAGCGGTACTTCGTGGTGCACATCATGCGGTCGAAGAGTTCTTCCAAATGCAGCGCGATAGCGGAGGAGTTGTCGGTCCAGAGGGTGAGGGCTGGCCTCGCCTGCGTCCCGTGGGAGAGAGTGGCGTGACCATGAATCACTTGCCGCAAGCAATTCGTGATCAATTCTCTGAAGGATCTGAAACCACACCTGATGGAACGTTGTGGCTGAAACCAACACCGATTCTCCTAGAGGAAGGCGATGCTGTTATCACGCTACATGCAATTCCGCACTGTGGGACGGCGAACAGACTCGGACACGAGCCAAGAATGAATGTGTATTTCCGATTGCGACGACATCGGCTTGGTGGGGCTACTGTTTTAGGCGACAGCGACCATCCGGATCGCGGTTGGAATGGGGAATTCCTCGAATACTCGGAAGGTTACAACCCTTGGGAAGTCGCAATTGAAAAGCTGTGTGACCACTGGAGCGAGTGGGATGGAATGAAGGAATTCGTCGCTCAGCAACCAGTTCTGTAGTGGCACTCTAACCAAGTTATCGGCCAGATTTGTGGCGAGTAACGGGGCCGCACGTTCAGTGACCGAACACCGCATTTTCTGTTCGTTGATCACCGAACAAATTGATTGACTTTGTTCGACTAATGATTCTGCGGACTCTCGAACAAAAACACCGTTTCAGGGTCTATACTTAACGGAAGATGTGGTGTTTTTTGCCCGTTTCTTGGGCAACAGGAGAAGTGTGTTGATTACGAACAGGACGACGACTTGTCGCGTCGGCAGATTTTCTAAGATCAAGACTGATAAAGGTAGGCACATTACGTACTCGTTCAGCTACTTGGCTAAGTGTTTGGTAACTCTGTTTGTTGCGATTTCGTGTGCAAGCGTATCTGCAAACGGCAATCGAATCTACATCGAATGCCCGTGTACCGTCGAACGGACTGAAGATGGGCAACTGGCGATCACTGCGGGATTCCGTAGTTTCAGAGGTGTAGAAACAGATCGTCTTAGATTTGACGTGTTTGCAAGGGAGAATAGAAACGACCGTTCACGAACATATATCGGCAACGTGCTGGTGGAGGAGTTAGTTCCGGCACTGGTAGAGGACGCGGAACCGGCCGACAGTATGACCGAGATCAAGACATACTACGGTGAATTTGCTCCAGGAATCGAAACTACTAGCGCCTTGAACAACGAACAGTTTCTGCAGATCGTTTTGTATCGCAACTGGAATCGATCCGGTGGCTATCAAGACCAGGTATGGGGAGAGGATCCCGTGCTTGTCAAGGAGCCATTTTCGACGAATGAATTGGATTATCTACTTGACTCAGACGAAGATGGTGTGAGCGACCTAAACGAAGTAGCGCAGGGAACAGATCCTCAAGACGCAAATTCAATTCCTGAGGGCGCCACCATCGATGTGCTAGGGCTGTATAGTCGTGGATTTGCCGAGTTTCACTCAGAAGATCCTTACGCTCGAATTGTTCACATCATGGAAACGACGAACTCAATAGCCGAAAACAGTGGTCTGCAGTTTGAGTTTCGGCTTGTTGGAATGATGGAAACTGAGGTAGACGACTACAACAATTTCAGCGCGATCAACATCTTTGACATGAAAGAAGAAGGGGATCGGCATGGTGCCGACATAGCTGTTGTGTTCAAAGGCGCTAGTGACGCGATCCAGTTCATTTGCGGCTACACCTACATCAACGGATGGGGTATGCGCGGGCTCATGCCGCTAACTGATGATCGCATATATACGGCCTACGTGTTGACTGCTTGTCCCACTGACACTACGGCTCACGAAATTGGACATATCCTTGGATTGGGACACGCTGAAAGACAAAACGAAATTGGTTCATTCAGATGGGCACGCGGCCATGCTGTTGCCGACGAGTTCCACACTGTCATGGCTTACAGTCAGGGAGAAAGCAAGAGCACAGTTTTTTCCAATCCTGATCTTGAGGCTTGCTACAACCATCCGTGTGGTATTGACATAAACGCAGAATTGGCCGCCAACGCCGTGCTTGCCCTGAATGCGGTTCAATGGCAGTTCGAGGAAATTAGACCTTCCTTCCCCGATACTGATGGAGATGGATTCGTTGACCCTGTCGATGCGGTTCCTGATGATGGGACCGAATGGCTTGATACCGACGGAGACGGCATTGGCAATGGATCGGACGATGACGACGACGGTGATGGAATAGCAGATACTTTTGATGCGTTTCCTCTGGATGATTCGGAGTTCCTGGATAGCGATGAAGATGGCGTGGGCAACAACGCCGACGTGTTTCCCTTTGACCCCGACGAGCAATACGACACTGATGGAGACGGAGTGGGGGACAATGGAGACCCGTTCCCACTAGATCCCAACGAGTGGGCTGATACCGATGGGGATGGTGTAGGAGACAACACTGATCTATTTCCCGAAGATCCGAATGAAGCTTACGATACCGATGGCGATGGCGTGGGCAACAACGCCGACTCCGACGACGACAACGATGGAACCGAGGATGAATTGGATGCCTATCCCTTGGACCCGAACAAAACTGAAATGGCGTCGTGGCAGCTTGTCGGCGAAAACGTTGGCGACTGGACTGGAAATGAAGTCGGTCCAATTGGAGACATTGATGGTGACGGCGAGTTGGAATTCTTTATTGCCGCTCTCAATTGGGACCGAGATGAGCTTGAAAACGCGGGAATCATTTACGTAGTCTCACATGCAGATCTTGCAACAATTGATGAATTGGATGGGACTGCGGATCGCATCATTCAATTAGCGAACGTATCCCAAGCACCCAATTCCTGGGTGATCATGGGAGGAAGCGAATTTGCGTTTCTAGGATGGTCCCCTACAACTGGAGACATTGACGGCGATGGTCAGCCGGAGTTTTTGGTTGGTGCTCTGGGTGCTACTCACACTGTGGACGAAACTGAAATTGCCTCCGGATCCGCTTATGTCCTCTTTACTGACGAATTTGGCCTGATGGACGAAGCCGACGGAGTAGTTGATCGCAGAATTGGGCTTGAAAATTTCGATGCCGGATCTCGATCTGTACAGGTTGTAGGCTCAGTTCAGCTCGCATCCGTTGGAACTGGGGTTTCAGCTGGAGATGCAGACGGCAACGGTCGGGACGACTTGCTCATTGGTGCTGCGGGATTGAACGACGATTCAGGAGCAGCCTATTTGGTATGGGATTCCTTGCTTATGGCCGATGACGAAGATCCAGAATCATTCAGTCAGATTTTCAACGTTGATGATGCCGTGTCAAACGGGGACATCATTGCCATTTATGGTGATCCTGGAGACGACATTGGTAGCGATGTTTCTTTGCAGGGCGACTATGACGGTGATGGGATACCTGAATTTACGGTATCTGGTAGAAACTATGGCAATGAAAACTCAGGTGCCATTTTTATCATGCCAATTGACCAGCTCAAAACCGCGGATTATGCCGATGGAGAGCGAGACGGAAGAATCAAACCTGAAAACGTACAGACAACGCCAAATACTTGGACAATTGAAGGTTTTCCGGCAAGTACGTTCGGCTTGACCTTCACTGCGGATGGTGACCTCAATGGTGACGGAAAAACGGAAATCCTTGTAAGACACGAAGACTTGATATGGGGCGGCTATGTGATATCCGGAGCTGAGTTGGAAGCGAGCGACTTGGAAGATTACTCTGCAGATCAGCGCATTGAGATTCACAATACACGAAGACAACCTGATTCTTGGGTGATCTATGACATAAGCACAAACTGGTCGTGTTGCAGTGCAATGACTTCGAATGTAGACGTTGACGGAGACGGACAAAATGAACTGCTTTGGGGTGGAAATCGCTGGCCCACATTGGGCAGCGGAGGAGCGTTGCTTGCCACGGCGGAACAGCTTGAAGCGACTTCAATAATTCAACGATTTATTATCGGCGATACCGATAACTTTGAAGGCTATGTAATTGGTTATCTGCAAGTCTTGATGGATGCAGCATTCTTCTCGGTCATACGAGGAAATGAAAGGGTTGATGGTACCGGGCATTCGGTCGCATCCGTGGGCGACTTGAATGGCGACGGTGGTACCGATTTGGCGATTGGAGCTCCGTTAACCGGACACGAGGAGACAAGCCCAGGCTATGTGTATCTTCTCTACTCGGATGAAATCGAACCATTGGATGAAATACACGGCTACGATGATCGTTATTCCAACTTGCACGACATTACCGGTGACCAAGATGGGGACGGGATTTCCAATACCGTCGATCGCGACGACGACCACGATACACGTCGAGACCAGCTAGACTTGTTCCCGTTGTTGGAATCGGAAGTTCAAGACGTCGATGAGGATGGTTGGGGTGATAATTTTGATGCATTTCCGGGTGACTTCTCGGAGTGGTTCGATGATGATGAAGACGATTTGGGCAACAACGAAGACGAAGATGACGACGCCGACGGTATTCTGGATGCCGAGGATGAGTATCCAAGGGATACGGACAACGATGGTGTCATGAATCGCTTCGACGATGACGACGACGGCGATGGTGTCCTAGATGAGGACGATGCTGAGCCTTACAATCCAGATGTCTCGTAGGAGTCTGACGCAAGCACTCGATAGTTGAAAGGCCGATTGTGCGCACCGAGCGAAACCGGAACCTATAGTTCTTTCGGTCGCTTTTGAATTTGTCTGGGGTCAAGCAATTGCCTTGACCCCAGTTTCACATTCTGCAAATTCTCCAACGAAATCGAATCGAGGCCCACAGCCTGTACTGGCCGTTTATTCTGAATTAATTAACTGGTGTTAATTCAAGCATTTCGAGGTTTGAATCATTGAAGGAGATTTCAGAAGAGGATCGAAGCGTTCGACGACTAACGACGCGAATTTTCGATATTGGCTCCCTTGTATTGGTGGCAAGCAGCTTGATTACTAGCTATTGCACTGGAAAAGAACGTGAACTGGCAAAAAGCATGGTGGAGAAATATCGGAGTATGGAGGAAACACCGTCAAAAGATTGATTGCAAGCCTGAGTTCCTTGGATTAAGTACTCCATAGCGATGGTTCGAAGAGATTCTCTTGACTAGATTTGCACGGCTGAACTGCTTCATTGGCAGCTGTCTTTTGGCTGGCATATATCTTTCAACGGCAGCAAGTGCTGAGGTCGGCTCTGCCTCAGGATCTTTCAATCCCAATCCACCCAAGGTCGAACCGCTTCCAGAAATTGTGTTTCAGCCATGGCAGAAGTCCGAACTGAAACTGCCGCTGCCTCCTCTCTTGGCATCAGAACGGTCGGAGTTTCAAGATGAACCGGGAGATGGCAAGGAGAGAATCGGAATCCATCGAAGTGTTCCGTTTTCGATGATGGGTGACATTTTGGACAAACTCAAGTGGCACGGATACAAGGACGGCATCGTGGCCTATGCAACCATCTCCTCTCCCGAAGCAAAGTCGATCAGAGTTCAGTTGGATCTAGTCTTGCCCCCCAATTCACAACTAGTGTTTTACGGGTTGAACCTACAAGACGAACGAGTGGCGCTTGATTCGCTTTCGACGAGTGACAAGAAGAGGGAAGAATCCAAGTATTGGATCCCTCCTGCCACTGGTGAAAAAGTGGGTATAGAGATTCGGCTACCGAGCACTGGTGAAATTTCCAAGCTCGAGATTTCCATTCTGAAAGTTGGACATCGCTTCCGTTCGACACAGTCAGACGACGCAGCAGCATTTGAATTGGAGTGCGACAACCATTCGGAGGCAGCTTGTGGCATCGACAACGGTTCAATCGAATTGGGCACCGTGAAATCCACCGTAAAGTTGGTATGGGACGACTCGGAATACACGTACATTTGTTCGGGTGTACTGATGAATGTGGAGGATGGTGAGGACGTATTTCGTCCTTACATTCTGACGGCGCATCACTGTATCTCAGATGAAGCTTCGGCCGACAATCTCGTCGTGCATTGGTTCTACGAAACGGAGTCCTGTAGCTCCTCAACGACAAGCTCCGATTTCACGCGGACTTTCGGAGGAGCTGATGTGCTGGAGGCGCGAACTCAAGAGGATATGTCACTCCTCGAACTCGAACGGGATGCTCCGGCGGATGCTTTTTACGCGGGATGGGCGACATCGAACGTGATTTTCAACCGCGCCGTGAACGGTGCGCATCATCCGGACGGAGTGCTCAAGAAATACTTCACGGGGACGTCGCAGGGCAGTCAGACGGTGCAAGTATGCAGCGACGAAGAAGGGGAAGACTGCTTTACGCTTGTAGATGGCATACGGATTGCAATGGACGAAGGTGCTGCTGAGGCCGGAAGTAGCGGATCGGGGCTATTCGAGGAAATCGACGGAGAAGAGGTTTACGTGGGAGTTCTGTCTGCGACTGGTGAAGGATGCGACAACCAAGATGCCTTCTTTGGTAGATTCGAGAACTTTTACCCGCACATTACAACTTGGTTTGATCCGGAAATCGACGATTCCGAGCCACCCCCAGATACTCCACCAGAGGATGACCATGGCGATACCTCCGATGACGCAACCACTCTTGTACTTGGTGAAATGGCTCAGGGCGAGCTCGAAGAGTCAGGTGATGTTGACGTCTTTGAGATCACGATTGCAAGACGTGGCATGCTAACCGTGTACACAGAAGGCAGCACTGATACCGAGGGAAAAATTGTCGATGCCGAGGGGACATTTGAAGAAACTGACGACGACTCTGGAGAAGGATGGAATTTTCGTCTTGAAGTCGCGGTTGAACCTGGAACCTACTACGTCGAGGTGAGCGGATGGGGGGAATCCACAGGAGAATACGAACTGTACACGTCGTTTGTTGTAGACGATGACCATGGCGACGATGAGGAGACGGCCACCAAAATAATGTCCTCGGCCATAAGTTGGAACTATGACACGCCGGGAAAAATCGACGAAGCAATCGACGTGGATGCGTTTGAAATAGAGTTGAAGCACAACTCCCGGATTACTGTGTTCACTGAGGGTTCTACAGACACAATTGGAAGTCTCAAGTACGAAAACGGAGATCTTGTGGACGAAAATGATGACGCCTCGGTTGACGACAAGAATTTTCACATAAGTGGAGTAGTTGAACCAGGATTCTTCTATCTGTTTATCGAAGGGCGACTTGAAGAATCCGACGAAGATGAAGAAGACGAAGATGAAGCGACGTACAAATTGAAGGTCGTGATTACTACGGAATGATTGGTTGAACAATTGCAAAATTTATGTATGTGAATAGGTTGTGTACAAGGCGTTTAGCTAGCCAGTTCACCCTGAAACCTCCTAATCAAGGGCGATGATTGGTCGCTCGATTGTCCTCATATAATGCAGCGATGAAATTGCAGATACCAACAAGTAAAGAAAAGCCACCTCGGGCGTTTCGTAAACCGTGAATAGCCTTCTTGCTCTAGGAACAAATCTCCTTCAATTCCTGTGGCAGTCGATGCTCATGCTCGCGCCCATCTTGTTGCTAGGTCTGTTCCTATCTGGACTCTTTCATGTATTCATTTCACGGCAAGCAATACTCAAATGGCTAAAGAAGGACGACCTTAAAGCAATCAGTACAAGTGCAGCAATCGGCGTGCCGATTCCGCTGTGTAGTTGTTCCGTGTTGCCGGTTGTGGCGGAAATGCGCAACAAGGGAGCTTCCCGATCCTCGTGCATGTCGTTCCTGATCACCGCTCCGGAAACTGGGGCGGACTCCATTTTGATAACCAACGTGTTCTTTGGATGGGTAGCCGCGATCGCGAGACCTCTGGTTTCATTTGTCACAGCTGTAGTCGCTGGTTTGACCTGCGCACGACTTGCAAGAGACGAAGAGAGAGAGAGCAAACCGGAAATTGTTGATGATTGTTACGAGGCAAGCGACACCACGTTCGAAGACCAAAGCCTGAACACAAGTGCAGCAGAAACAGATGATTGCTGTGCCGGAGAATCCCCCAATTCAGGACACCAATATCTGGTTCCGAAGGAAGAGGATTGCTATGTGAGTTTTTCTCGATTGCGAGAAGCTACGGCAAGTTCTTACCGTGCATTGCGTAGGATGCAATTTCTGCAAGTGCTTCGTCCAAAATCGACACGATCTATCCATCAGCCCATTGCACTAGCCGAAGAGTCGAAATTTGTTTCGGAATCGAAAGACACGGAGCCGCTCACCCTTCAGAAGGTCGCTCGACACATTTTCCGCTATGGTTTTGTTGATATTGCTGACGATATTCTGTTCGCCCTGCTGATAGGCATACTGCTCGGTGGCATCATCTACTTGGCTGTCCCAGGCGACTGGATGAGTCACGAATACGCAAAGTGGATTTCCTATCCCGTCATGCTGCTTGTAGCTGTACCTCTATACATATGCGCAAGTGCGAGTACTCCAATAGCTGCTGCACTTGTAGCCAAGGGGATTAGCCCAGGGGCGGCGTTAATTTTCTTGATGACTGGTCCAGCAACCAATACTGCGACAATTTCCGTAATCCTCAGCCAGTTCGGCTCACGATTCGCATCGATCTATGTGATCGTAGTAATGGCAGTTACTGTCATAGTTGGAATCGGAATCGATTTTCTATTGCTAGCCACTGGATTGCAACTGATCGTAAACCTTGAACATGATCACTCCCACACAGTACAGGTCATACAGTGGGTGTCTGTAATAGCGTTCACCGGACTCGTGGTCTGGCGTTTTAGTAACGGCGCATTTCGGAAGGGTTGGCGCGACATGCTGGGCAATTTACGGTCTTGGTAGCGGAGCTCCGACTAGGTTCTTTGCACATTCAGCCTTAGGATCAACTCTCTTTCCTTCGAATTTCTTGTCATATCGCTATGATCGCCGCAACGTGCCAAGGCTTCAATCTACATTTCATTGAAGTTGGCTTTCCGCTGCACTGCTCGAACCTTGGTTGAGTTGAAACGATGGCCGATTCAGTGAGCAAAGGTAGAGCTCTCACGGGATTGCAAGAGAGACTAGGCTATCACTTCAAGGATGAGGACCTACTCATTCAAGCTCTGACACACTCGAGTCGTGGACCTCAAAACAACGAGCGTCTTGAGTTTTTAGGAGACGCGGTATTGAAATTTGTTCTCTCACACTATCTATTCGGCGCATTGAGTCAAGCTGGGGAAGGGGAACTCACCAAAGAACGAGCATCTTTGGAAACAAATGCTCGTTTGGCACAGATTGCCTGTGACTTGGACGTAGCGTCACTAGTTAGGCTGGGTAAAGGTGCTCAAAAAGATGGAATTTCGACGAATGAAGGACTGCTTGCCGGTGTTGTGGAAGCAATTATCGCAGCCATCTATTTGGATGGAAGTCTAGATGACGTTGTGAATCTAATTCACAGACATCTCGACTTGAATTGGAATTCCTCCGATTCAAGAGGTAGTCGCATGCCCCATGTGGGACGAGCGTTACTTCACCCCAAAACGGAATTGCAGGAATTGACCATCAAGAAATTTGGTGTGTATCCAATCTACTCAAACCACAAATCGCAATCTACTGAGAATGAACTCATTTGGGGAGCCAGATGCGAAATTCCTAATTCAAAGCTGGAAACTGAAGGTGAGGCGGCAAACATTCAGGCAGCCGAGACGATCGCGGCTCAAAAAATGTTGGCTCTGATTCAGAAGTGAAGGAACAGACCAAATCTGGCTTCGTCGCCATCGTCGGCCGTCCCAACGTAGGCAAGTCAACGTTGCTCAATCACATTCTGGGATTCAAATTGAGCATCACATCAAGAAAACCACAGACCACACGCCACCGACTTTTGGGAATATTTACACAAGACGACCTTCAGATGGTCTTTGTCGACACTCCGGGTCTGAATGCAAAGTTTGAAAAGCAATCCAGCGAAATGGATCGATTTATGAATCATCAAGCTGTTGGCGTGTTGTCTGATGTTGACATATGTCTACATGTTATGGATGCTCGCGGATGGCGTGAAGAAGACGACAACGTTGTTCGCCACTTGGTTTCGGCGAATGTCCGCTCAATCTGTGCGATGAACAAGGTGGATCGCGTCAATCCAAAACCAAAGTTGCTTCCAGTGATGAAACTCGCGAGTGAGAAACATCCTTACGATGAAATCATTCCCATTTCTGCCCTCAAAAACGATGGACTAGAGGTATTGATAAATCAGGTCGGAAAGCGTTTGCCGCAAGGTCCTCACTTGTATTCTGAGAAGGAAATTACTGACCGACCCGTAAGATTTCTAGTGGCAGAAATGATTCGAGAAAAAGTAGTTCGCCAGCTGGGCGATGAGTTGCCATATCGTACGACTGTGGTCGTCGAATCATTCTCTGAACAAGCGAAAGTAACTTCAATCGATGCAGTAATATATGTGGAGAAAGAAAGCCAAAAAGGAATTGTCATTGGCAAAGCGGGAAGTCGCCTGAAGTCCATCGGAACAGCGTCTCGCCAGTCCATTGAGAGTTTTCTCCACAAACAGGTTTTTCTCAATGTCGTCGTGCGCGTACATCGGGGTTGGACAAACGAACGGCTCGCACTGGCATCCCTAGGTTATCAATGATTGCCACAGGAAAGAGTGACCACTGTGTTCTTCTCCACAGGCGACCATACTCGGATTCGAGGTGGTTGGTTGACTATCTGACCGTCCATCATGGTCGCGTGTCGGGTATTCAGAGACAGGTAGCAAGCCATCGACACGGACTGGAACTGTTCACTGAGTACCACATTTCATGGCGAGGCAAGAGCCAGTTGGTGACTATCACGCGTTGCGACCTTGAACGTTCTTTCCGCGTGGGCGGCCGCAAGCTTTACTTGGGCCTCTACATGAACGAGTTGATTGTTCGAACTACCAGGCCGGAAGAGGAAGTCGAAGGATTGTATGAAGCGTATGTTCAGTCAATCGAATCCATTGGCAGCGAGGATTCGGATGTTGAACCGATATTGCGAGACTTCGAACGTGCCCTGCTTAGAGGACTAGGCTACGAAATAGTGTTTGATTACGAATTGGCCGAAGGACGAAGGGTCGAACCAGAATTGCACTATCAGTTTGTTCCTGATGGTGGATTTCAACGAGTTGAGTCTTATGTCGATGGCAGAATCCAGGGTGCATCGCTTCTTGCGATTGCAAGCAATGACTATGATTTGCCGCGTACTAGACAGGTAGCAAAAAGTGTCTTGCGAACCGCGTTGCAACATCGGGTAGGCAATCAGCCAATTATCTCGAGATCACTCTTCGGAGCCCAACACTCGCAAAACACAGCTGCTCCCGCATTGTCATGAAAACGCCCGTAGCCTCTGAGTCGTTCCAGTTTGAACGGTTGTTCGACGATCCATCAGTCGATTGGGTCGCAACATTGGTCAGAAACGACGACGAGCAAAGAAAGGTCATTCTCCACGTCGAACGATTGATTCAGGGATCCGAGTCAAAGGAACAAGCGGCTCGAATCGCAAATATTCTCATAGAACTTGGAGTTGACACTCCTGTTGTTTTGGCGGGTGCACTGTTCTACGCGGTGCGGAACAAGGAAGTGGACTCGAATCTCATCGAGAACAGCGGAATCTCCAAATTGGTTACTTCGCTTCTCCGCATGGCTCAAGCGGATGTGGTCTCAAACACTGGCGCACCTTTCTTGGAGAGGCAGTCTCGCGATCAATCAAGAAACGTTCGTCGCATGCTAATTGCATTGATAGATGATCCCAGAGTAGCTGTTCTCAAGTTGGCTGAGAGACTGGTCATGTTGCGAACTGCTCAGGGTTTTCCACACGAGCAAAGGATGAAGATTGCCAATGAAGTATTGGAATTCTATTGCCCATTAGCAAACCGGCTTGGAATTTGGCAGCTCAAATGGATGCTGGAAGACTTGTCGTTTGCATATTTGCATGAGGACAGCTATCGGGAAATCGCTGGTCAGCTAAGTGAGCGACGAGGAAGTCGTGAGAATCAGGTGGCGGCCGTATGCGAGGATCTGAGATGGAGGTTGGACCGGGCTGGCATCAAGACAACCGTGACGGGTCGTGCAAAGAATCTCTACGGGATCTGGCGCAAAATGCAAGAAAAGGAGATCTCCTTTGACGCCGTCTATGATGTGGAAGCAGTTCGCGTAATAGTGGATTCTCCTCCCGAATGCTATGCCGTGCTGGGGGTTGTGCACACCTCCTGGCCACCCATACCTAACACCTTCGACGACTACATTGCCAATCCCAAGGCGAATGGGTATCAGTCTATCCATACCGCTGTAGTTGGCCCGAGAGGGAGAAACTTGGAAGTTCAGGTTCGATCACTAAAAATGCACAAAGCCGCAGAACTAGGAGTTTGTGCACATTGGGCTTACAAGGACGATGATGCCGACTTGAACATGGGTAAAGTCGATTGGATGCGCGAGGTGCTGAATTGGCAGGAAGAGATGCAGATTGAAGAGTTCATAGACTTCACTCGTCGCAACGATGCTCCTCAACGCATCTACATAGCTACTCCCAAAGGACACGTGATCGACTTACCATCAGGATCGACTGCGGTGGATTTTGCCTACTACATACATACAGAGATCGGCAACCATTGCTATGGAGTAAAGATCAATGGAAGCGAGCAATCACTCAACGTGCCGCTGAAGACTGGACAGATGGTTGAAATTATGACATCTGAAGAATCCAGTCCAGAAAGGAAATGGTTGGAAACCGAACTTGGTTATGTGAGAACTTCTCGTGCTCGTCGTAGCATCCAAGAATGGTTTCGATCTGAATTGGAGCACGAGAATGTCAATGCAGGACGCACGCGACTCATTGAAGAGTGTCAACGCATGAAAATTGAAGTCGACGTCGAGACATTGGCAGGTAACAACGGCTACAAGAGCGTTAAGGATATGTACGTTGCAGTGGCTGTTGGCGATCAACCTATTGAGGAATTGCTGCCCACGGAACTCATTAACGGTGAAGCGACCGACAAACCACCTAGCCAACGCGATAGAGAACAAAAAATCGTGGTTCAACAGCTCGAGGTGAGTGCTATAGACCGTCCTCGACTCTTGCTTGACATCACAATGGCGCTCGCAACTCTATCTGTCAATGTGGTCGGCGCGACTCTGCATTCTCCTCAGCCCGGAGAGGCGGCAACCCTCAATTTGAGGGTTGAAGTGGACAGCTTTGAAAAAGCACGACGCGTAATCAACAAGCTCCGGGCAGTTCCGGACGTATCCAATGTGCGTCGTGTCGAACACGACGAGCAAAAGCAATAGTCGGTGTCCGCTAGGAAGCAATCGCATCGAATGCGGATTGTGACGCTCCGATGCGATTGATATTTCTTGGCCCACCAGGTTCGGGTAAAGGCACTCAGGCCGAATTTGTCTGCCGCGACCGGGGAATACCACAGATTTCTACTGGCGACATGTTGCGCAACGCCATTGCGGTGGGTTCGGAACTAGGATTACAAGCCAAGGCAGTTATGGATCGGGGTGATCTGGTTTCGGATGACATCATTCTTGGGCTTGTAGAGGAGCGACTGCAACAACCTGACTGTGAAAACGGCAGTTTATTTGATGGCTTTCCTCGGACCCTAGAGCAAGCCAATGGCCTTTTCAAAATCGGAATTTCGGTAGACGCAGTTCTTGAAATTCAGATATCCGACGAGGCGATAGTAGGCCGGGTCACCTCTCGACGAGTTCATGAAGCCAGCGGTAGAACCTACAACATCGTGACCCGGCCTCCAAAAGTCGAAGGAATTGACGATGTTACGGGAGAACCTTTAGTTCATCGAGACGACGACAAGGAAGAAACCGTGCGGAATCGACTAAGCGTGTATCGAGCCCTGACTGAACCCTTAGTTGATTACTACCGTGAATTGGAATTGGAATATTTCGTCGTTGATGGTTCAGGACCAGTGGAAGAGATCCGTTCGAGGATCAAAAAGTCTTTGGATTCGCTTTCGTAATCTAGTCTATTTAGCCTTCTATTTCAGTGTGCCAAACTCGACGGGCTAGACGAAAGTGTTGTGTCCCGGCAGAATCCAAACATTGACTGTTTCGCCTTGGCGTAGTAAAGCTCGATGCGAAGGAACTTCTATCAAGCAGTTGCATTGGTAGAACGAGGCGAGACGATTGGAGCTTTGGTCGCCTGTAGGACCTACTTGAAGCGATCCTCCTCTAGAAAGTAGGACTCCGCGTTGATACTCGCGACGACCGGGTCTGTGCCGGATGGCGGAGGACAGAGTTGCTTGAAACTGTGTTGGCTTGCGCCATGGTAGTCCAGACAGAGCATCGATAGTTGGAGCCACGAAAAGCAAATACGTGATAATCGTAGAAACCGGATTGCCTGGCAGACCGAAGAAAAGGCTCCCGTTTACATTGCCTACTGCAAGCGGCTTGCCAGGTTTTAGTGCAATTCTCCAGAAATTGAGACTTCCGGCTTCTTCAATTGCGGGACGAACCAAGTCTGTGTCTCCTACCGACACACCTCCGCTCGCAACAACGAGATCAACTTCTCCGGCTGTGGTGTCTATTGCTCTTCGTATTGCCGTCTTGTCGTCCTCGATGTGTCCTAAATCCGTTAGCACAACCGGTTTCGTTCTGAGCAGCATCGAGAGAGACATTCGATTGGACTCATAAATCTGTCCGTGCTTCAGATCTCTTCCCGGATCTTGCAGTTCATCGCCTGTTGAGAAAATGGCGACCCGAATCTTTCGAAATACTTCAACTTCCGTTATGCCGCAGGCCGCAAACCAACCCACGGCGAAGGGTGAAAGATATTCTCCCGTGTTTGCGATACGATCTCCAGCTGCGACATCCATCCCACGACGACGAATGTTGTCTCCAATTTGCACAGTGTCGCTCAGCATGATGGAGGCACCGTCCCGCAAAGTCTCCTCCTGAATCGCAATTGCAGCCGTACCGTTGGGAATTGCGGCGCCCGTGAAAATGCGACAGGCTTGTTCGGAAGTCAGTTTTTTCTTGAAAGGATGACCCGCCAGTGATTCCCCGATGACTTCGAAAGTATTTCCCGCTTCGAAGGGATTGGCCCCGCTGATTGCGTAGCCATCCATAGCCGAACAGTCGAAGGGTGGCAAATCGATCGGCGCAGTTATGGGGTTTGCTGGAGAACGGCCTAATGCTTCCGAAACAGGAACAAACTCAGTTTCTCCGACCGTGCTGATCAACGAAACAAGCCGCTTCTGCGCGTCCTCGACGGATAACATACGCTTCATGGCTACAGTTCTTGCATTAGAGACAACCTCAGAAATATGTTCTGTGGCACTGAATTTTGGGCGCAATATCTTAGCGGAAAGCCGAATTGCTCCTAGACGTCACAACGAGTTGGTCTTGAAAATGGTCGATAAGTTGCTGGTTGCGTTGGAAATTCACCGAAAATCGATTGACGTACTAGCATTCTCCTGCGGTCCGGGTTCTTTTACGGGAGTTCGATTGGGCGCCGCCGTTGCTCAAGGAATAGCGATGGGGTTGGATATTCAGGTGATTCCCGTGCCGACTTCGGATGTCATGGCAAATCGAGTCGCAAAGTGTTTTACTCAACGGTCAGAATTTTTCTTGCATCGCAGGTCCCACAAAGGTTGGGCGTATGTGGCACGCTATGCATTAGCCGCTGGATCGTGTACGTGTGTGGAATCTGATCGATTGGTAGAGGAATGCCGCATTCCCGAAAACGCTATTGGATGTCACGATGTATTTTTCACCGCGGAGGATGTCATCGATGTCGCGTACAAACGATTGGATCGTAGAGTTCCACCTCACCTAGCCCTGCCCAAGCTGGTCGATGGTGATTCTCCGTACACACCCGGTGCGGGCCAATCTAAATCGGATCAATTCTGAATACCTCTCAAAGCACGATTGACATCCAAACTGCAACAATTTATCTCGAACCCGAGGATTCTCGTGGACAGGAATTCGCCAGACTCTTGGGTCTTAGAGTAGAAAACACTCACGAAGCACCCGACGATTGGCACCTCGCATGCCGAGATGGCAGGCTGACTCTGTGTCATCCTTCAGATCGACCTTTTGCTCTTTCGTATGACGATGTCCAACGCAGAATAGAAAGCGCACGTACTTCGTCCGTAGCTAAAGCTTGTGGTGCAGATCGTCGGCCGAACGTTCTCGATGCCCTGGGTGGATGGGCATTGGACGCTATCACGCTTGCTAGGGCAGGGTGCTACGTAACTGTCACAGAAGCTAATCCAATAGTCTGCGCCATGGCAAAAAACCTTGCAAGAGAAGCCGACGTAAGGACAACTTTCGTTTGTGGAAGTGTTGAGGAGTACTCGTCCGAAAATCGCGAATTTTTCGATGTGGTCTACTTGGATCCAATATTTCCGCAGCATCCCAAAGGGGCTCTTCCGTCCCGCAGAATGCAAATTCTCCAAATTTTGGCGAAAACGGACACAGATCTAATGGAGTTGTTCAAGATCGCGAGAGAGCACTCGTTCAATCGTGTGGTTGTCAAGCTACGACGTAATCAATCAAGTCTATTTGAAAGTCCAGATTGGCAGATTTTGGGGAATGCTGTCCGATTCGACATATATCGAACTAGCGTCTGACGTACTTTTCAGCAAGAATTCGGAAGTCGTAGGGAACCACTGAGCGTGCTTGTTCCATGACCAACAGCGCTGTTTCAGTTGACTCGACGGTTTTGTCTTGATTTTCTTGCATTACTCCAAACTCTAGCATCGATTTCGCGACGGTTTCAAAGAATTTTCTGTCGATAAAGTAAGGTGACTCATCTCCATAAACGCGAGCTAGTAGGCGTCCAGATTGATGCGCTCGGTCTACAAGCGACTGAATATTTACACGATCATTCTCGTAGTGAAGGAGAGTGAGCAAAACGGTATAGAAACGATTCAGCATAGGTTGAACGAATTTGGCGAAAAGCCTTAGTATTTGTCGTTCTTCAGGGGATTGGCTAGCTTGGAGCATGTCGCCTTGCGTATATTGGACGAGGTTCAATTTTTCCAAGCATCCAATCCATCTTCGTATTGAACGCGGGCTAGATCCGAAGCTCAGTTGCTCTGTGACGAATGGCACAAGAAAGTTGACAGCTTCAACTGTTTCTCGCACCGTGAGCGGCAATTCGCGGTTCATATGAATTGCTGCGATGAGACCTTGAATTGCCACAACATGCAACGAGTTGTTGCGAAACCAAGTGAGAGAGTGGGCCATTTCGGGCTCGCATGTGATCACTTGAATCGAGCCGTCCAATTCGCGACGAATTTGATTCAGCAAAACGCACCGATCAACCATCTCCTGTGGGGACTCTGAAGGCAAGACAAGATCGTGGCGATGAGAATCGACATTTAGGACTCTCGTCAACCAAGCCAGATGTTCAATTAGCGTCATCTCGTCAATACTGTGAGACGGCGACGTGAGAACTACAAGGGCGACAAGGTTTATGGGAGTCAATATCGCGGCGTTATTGATTGCATGTGTAATGGCGAAACCCAAGCGTTCAGTTTCTAGTTTTAGGTTCGAGTTCTCAACGAACGTATCAAGTTTGATGGGTTCCGCAATATGTACGTCAACCCGCCCCAATCGCGATCTAAGGAGACGAAGAGACATTACAACGTCCTGAAGCGACTCCGGATTCTTGGGTCTTCCAGCAAGTTCATTTAGATAAGCAGATGTATCAGGCACGGATTCGTACGCAATGTAGATAGGTACAACTGCAATGGGTCTTGGCAACCCCTTTTCTCTGCTTGCCAAGACCATACTCAGCAAACCAAATCGAGGTGGAAGGAGTGATCCGGTTCTGCTTCTTCCGCCTTCCACAAAGAATTCAACGCTTGTTCCCTGTTCAAAACACAGGTGAAGATAGGATTTGAGGACACTTTCGTATACAGGATCCTCTCGAAATGATCGCCGCATGAAGAAAGCTCCGCACCTTCGGAGCAATGGACCTACCACTGGAATGTCCAAGTTGTCTCCGGATGCAATTTGAGGGATCGCAAAGCCATGTTGAAACAGGAGATAGGAGAGTACGAGATAGTCGGTTTGAGACCGATGGTTTGGGGCGTAGATTAGAGTGTGAGTTTTGGCTATCGATTGAAGTCGATCTCGCCCGGTCAGTTGAAGTCCGTCGTAGACGCGGCGGAAATACCAGCTCAGCACTCGCCGCACCAACATCATTGCCGGATAGGACATCCGTGTCGCCATTTTTCTAACTTCGCGACCGAGCTTTCGGCGCGTTCTGGCGGAAACGGTTTCTTGCTGGTCGGTTAGGTCACCCGCAACATCGTCGACGATACGCTCCACCGTGTGGTCTAAACGATATAGATCAGGTCCAATGGTTGCATGTCGCGTCTGCTTGAATTGTCTTCTTAGTCGAACGCTTATATGGCGCAAATTCCAGTTGAGGGACTTATCACGTCTTGAGATGGCATTCCAGTCAAGGGGAACACCAAAATCGATCAGTACGTCTTTGCGACTGAACAGGAGGGTCAGAATACGCCGTAGAGCGAAACTTGGACCGTATCGTTCTGAGATCAAGTTTCGCCATACGAACTTTTGGCGTTGAGCCGTTCTCCCCCAAAAGATCGATACTGGAACTACTTTGGCGTCAGAGTTGGGTAGCGCCAAAACCTCTTTTTGCCATTCAACAATTTCCGGAGAAAATCGACGCAATGTATAGCGTCGGCGCCAACCAACCGGCCGCAGCAGGTAAAACGACTCAATTGAATGGTCTCTTGAGTGCCGTAGGACAGTATGAAGCAAGGCTAGATCGAAATCAGACCTTCGATACAACGCAAAAATGAGCGAGTCCCCATTCGCATTCGACTCGCCGATCAGTGTTGGTCGAACGACCCAGCGGACTAGTGTTCGGAGAAGCCCTATTCGAAAGTCGC
Source organism: Gammaproteobacteria bacterium (assembly GCA_026707045.1). Classification (GTDB taxonomy): domain Bacteria; phylum Pseudomonadota; class Gammaproteobacteria; order Pseudomonadales; family Azotimanducaceae; genus Bin55. The sequence continues at coordinate 43,571 of JAPOXO010000012.1, forward strand.
GAAAAAATCCCTGATCTTCAACCCTAGAATCCACCTTCAAATATTTCTTCCGGAGTAGGCGATTCTAAATCTTTCCGTTGGTTTTGACTGTCCAATCTCAGCTGCCAGATTCCTCTAAGTTTTGAGGATGAGACTTCCGCTATCTCGTCCGCTGACGAAATCACCGTTGGACGAAGAAAAATTAGCAAGTGGCTCTTGGATTTGATCGTTCTGTTGCTGCGGAACAGCCTCCCCAAGAGAGGGATTTGGCCAAGGACGGGAACCCGCTGCGAAGACTGATTGAGATCATCTCTCATCAATCCTCCTAGGACGATGGTTTGTCCATTTTCTGCCACAACGGTTGTTGTAACTTCGCGTTTGCTTGTGACAATATCGCTAAGTCCGCTCTCGCCAATTCCCAGGTTGGGCGAGACCAAAGCGCCAACTTCATTGGCGACTTCCATTCGAACGCTAAGGTCTTCGCGGATGTTTGGTGTCACCGTCAGTTTCACGCCTACATCCTCCCTTTGTACTTGAGTTAGCGGTTGTTGTCCCTGTTCGCGTTGCACCCCAAATGTTCCAGTTCGGAACGGAAGTTCTTGACCTACAAAGATCATTGACTCGTTGTTGTCGAGGGCATATACATAGGGAGTGGAGAGCAAGTCTGCCCTCGAGCTAGTTACAAGAGCGTTGATAATCGCACCAAAGGAAACGCCTGTGGGGTCCAGTTTGGCTACTGCGAGCGATGGAGACGAAATCTGACTGAGAGTAGCTGCACCCGGACTAACGATTCCGTCTGAGCCCGATTCCTGAGTTTGCCCCAAACTATTCAACAAACTTGACAGAATGCCGCTGACGGAGGTCGTTACAAGGGGGATTCTGTCGTCACTGTCATCGGCTGCCCCAAGTTCAACTCCAACAACGTCGTCGTCTGAAACTGTTACTTCCACGATGGCAGACTCAATAAGGACCTGCAATTTAGGTCTGTCCAATTGCGCGATGATTCCACTGATATCGGAGAGGAACGAAGGCGTTCCTCTTGCCAGGACGGCGTTGTTGGATGCGTCGAATTGCACAGAAAAGTTCATGTTTATGGAGGAAGACTGTTGGTTTTGGTTGGTTGGACTTGTGGCGCTTCCTTCGATATCTAAGAGATTTCCCAGCACTTCGGAAATGGATTCTGCATCGGCATGCTGTAGGTAGAAAACACGAGTTGTCGACGTGATCTGGTACGGTTGGTCCAAATGCGAGATCGTTTCGGATGCAATTGCGAGTTCCTCTGGTGTGCCCCTCAAGAATATCGTGTTGTTGTTTTCGTTAGCAAACGCAATAAGCCCGATCGGAGAAGCTGACGAACGCATCATCTCCGGGTGTATTTCTTCCAACATTGATGCAACGTCCCGCACCCATGCGTGTTTCATGGGCACGATAAGACTGGAGACTGCATTGATTCGGTCAAGGTCCTGAATTAGGTCCAGGATCCTTGTTACATTGCCCGCATGGTCGGCAACAATCAATGCATTGGGATCGGTCACTGGTGCCAAGTGACCATACGCGGACACGATTTGGCGCAGGACACGGGACGCTTCCGCAGATGTAATGTGCTTTAGTCCAATCACTTGAGCAACAAAGGTATCGCCGCTTATAGTTTCCTTGTCATCTTCGTAGTTCCAAGCTTTTGCGCTTGCGTGCGGCACGACTCGAGAGATTTCGCCGTCGTCTATCACCTGAAAGCCATGAACGCGCAATATCGCTTCCAAAAGCATGAACACTCCGTCTGCATCCAGTTCTTGCGTGGAGATGACCGACACGGTTCCTCGTACTCGAGAATCTACGACAAACGAACGGTTGGTGATGGTCGCGACTTCTTCGATGAGGTCAGGAAGTTCGATGTCTTGATTGTTTATGGTGTAGAAACTCGTTTCTTGGGCAAGAACTGAAGCGGTCAGGACTATTAGTCCTGCGGCCAAAATAGCCTTGAAAATTCGGTTACTGTATGTGTTCATTGGTCTAATTGGATCTCTATGCTGATTAGTTCGTCGCCGCGTCTCACTTCAAGATTTGCTGTAGAGCCGTTTAGTTGCTCCAGTACTCGCGGCATATCGCTTTCAATGTCCCCCAGAGTCTCTCCGTTGACCGAAGTTAGAACATCGCCTTCACGTAGTCCTAGCTGCTTTGCTAGGTTCTCACTGACTTTGTAGCCTGAACCCTTGTCTGGGGAGACTGGAGTTAAGCCCACTTCCTCCAAGAACTGCTTTGGATCTTCTTCGAGTCGTTGCTTGAAGGACTCGATAAGTTCGCGTGTTCCTTGAAGCTGTGGCTCAGAGGACCCATTTCCTTCTTGTGTACTCTCGGAGGAATTCGACGCTTCTTGTTGGTTGTCCTCGAGCATTTGCTGATGAATATAGCCGGAGCTACCAGAGATTTCTGTGGCACGTTGCGTTGTGTCGAAAGAAAGCGATCTCTCTTTAGTCTCAAAGTAGTCGTACTCATCGTCAAATGCGAGAAGTTCGCGTTGACCGAGACGCTCCAGGATTACGCGGTCTCTCAAGACTTCGGAGAGATTCGCGACGCCCCCGATTCGATCTCCATTCGAGTACTTCTTTGCTTTCTGTGTCCCTTGGGCTATTCGAGCCCACGATTGATCCGGATGGGACTCATCAAAGACCACGGAAACCAGTGTCAAGTTGAGCGTGGTCTCTTTCACAACCTCATAGTTTGAATCCTCGGGCTTCTCTGGTGAACCAAACAAATTCACTCTGACAATGTCGTCAACCCTAATGGTTGGTTGATTCCCGCTTTCGATCGATGTTGTTGGCGAAACTTCGATAGGGGACATGAGGTCGTAGATGCTGTACACGATACCCACTAGTACCGCTACCACTACCAAAATGCTTACAGGCAGGGCGACTCGATTGAGAATTGAGTTCAAATTCATGCTGTCAGCTGAGTCCGTGTACTGCCATCACATGCCAATTACCGAAAGATCTGGCGCGACACTTTGAAGACCTCGGAACCCGGTGATCCTTGGGCGTCCCATCGCATCTTCGCAAGTTCAATCATTTGCCTTGATAATCCAATGTGTAGCCAACCTGAAGCCGCTTCCAGTCGTGCATTCAAGAGTTCGGTGTCATCCTGTCCATTCATGGCTGTCAGGATCACATCCCCCTCCGACGCAATTAAGGACCCATTCATTGCAGGTAAGTCAATTTCTCGAACTTCATCCCCAGCGCGGTAGCGGCTCTTTCCACCTTCCCACTCGACCGAGCCAGAAAGCGAACTAATCTCGTTTCTTCCGTTCATTAGGAGGTCTACATCGTGAAGCTGAATACTACCGCTAATTTTCATTTCGTAGTGTAAAAGGATGGAATTTACGATAGACGGTTGAATTTCTGCGTTCGCAAACAAAGAAGTTTTGGAGAATCCCTTTGCGAAGGTACCGCGTGCTTGGACGGAAGAGCCAGTCACGGAGACATCGTACGTAAGGTTAGCGCGCAACAATCGCTGGGGAACGATATTCCACTGGAGCGTCCCGAGGTTGGTACCAGGAACCACAAGCTGTGCTGAGCCTCTCCACACAGTACCCCGCGCATCTAGCAAATGAATGTCGTAGTCGTCCAGCAACAGTGCGAAGGTTTGTGCGGGAATGGCAATTATCACCAACACCAGAACAACGACTGCTCCACCGACGATCAGAATTCGCTTCATATCAACAAACGCTCCAATATACGTTCGTAGATAATCGTGAGCGTCTCAAGTTCCTTGAGATTGACACATTCGTTGTACTTGTGAATCGTTGTGTTCACTGGCCCGAGTTCGACGGTTTCGACTCCGCAAGGAGCAATAAATCTACCATCAGAAGTTCCACCAGATGTAGACGGTACAGGGTTTGCACCTGTAGTCTCTTGAACTACATCGAACACTGTTCGCATGAACTCGCCACGTGTCGACAAGAATGGCAGACCAGATTGCTGCCACTCGATTCGGTAGTTGAATTCATTGCTCAACGGTTTTAGCTTGTCTTCCACTTCGTTTTTCAGGGCGTCGGGAGTCTGTTCCGTATTGAATCTGAAATTAAAGCTCACGGAGACTTCACCGGGGATTACATTGTGAGCGCCAGTACCAGCTTGAACGTTTGAAATCTGAAAAGTTGTGGGAGGAAATGCCTCGTTACCTTCATCCCAAACGCGGTTGGCCAACTCACTGAGTACCGGCATTGCTCTGTGCACTACGTTCGGAGTCTTTTCCGGGTATGCGACATGTCCGATGTTTCCTTCGATGACCAACTCTCCATTCAATGAACCTCGTCTTCCGATTCGGATTGTGTCCCCTACCGTAGATTGTGAAGATGGTTCTCCTATGATGCACCAATCAAGATGTTCGTTACGCCGTTGTAACTTTGTCATCACATGACGAGTGCCGTGAATGGCCTCCCCCTCTTCATCGCTTGTGATGAGAAAAGCGATTGATCCTTTGTGTTTTGGGTGATTTGCAATGAATCTTTCAGTTGCCACAACCATCGCCGCAACACTTGATTTCATGTCTGCAGCTCCACGTCCGAACAGCCAACCGTTTGAGACGGTCGGTACGAATGGAGGAGTGTTCCATCGGTCAAGGTTTCCGACGGGAACAACGTCGGTATGACCTGCAAAGGTCAGCACGGGACTCTGGAAACCACGACGACACCACAGGTTGGAAACCGAGTTGGCAGGCATGTGTTCCAATTCGAAATCCAGTGTGCCCAGACGATGAGCGATCAAGTCCTGGCAGCCACCATCTGCCGGTGTAACTGAGTTGCGAGAAATGAGATTCATTGCCAGGTCGACAGTCTCGCTATACATTTTGCTCCTTTTGATTTAAACAAGCGCATTCCCGTCTCTCGGAGCGGCCGACTGAAGTACGGATACCTGTTTCCACCAAATCGCGAATGACTTGCGGTTCTAAATTTGTGCAGGTTCGATTACGGCACATTCAGCCCTTGCCAAGGAACCAACGTTGAATATCGTTAGTTGAAATCTAGTTTCAACAATAGACACATGACTTGCTGCAATCGTTGCTTAAGCGATCGTCCCTGATTTTGTTGGAGAATTTCTGTTGAAACGATTTTGACTTTCCATCTGGACTACTAGGAACATACTAACCGCTGATAATGTACTACCGGTTAGTCAATTCGTCTTTCCAAATTCCCAGTTCAATCAATAGCACGTATAGATTGATAGACGGAAAACCAAGGGAACCTGCCGCAACATTAAGCGCAACCTGTGGAGGATGCTTTCTAGACTCTTGAGTCACAACAACGACTTTGTCGACAAGTGAGACTGCTTTGAGCGCTGTTGCAAGGACATGTGGGTCGGCATCGTCTTCGCCGTCAGTTTGATTAGGGTCGGGCGTCAATTGGGCAACCGGATCATTCATTACATGGGACAGTTCATCGTTGCACCGTCCAAAGCGACAAGCCAATTTTCTATTTTGCTTTGCCCAATCTAGGGGGAGATCAGGTCTCCCCGCCTTAGCGCCGTTCTTTAGTTCGGCCAATACCTCAGGTGGAAACAATATTCGTCCTTCATTGCAAATATTTGTAAGTTCATTGAAGACGCTCTGTCGATGTTCGGGCGTTACCAATTCCTTTACGTTAATTAGAGATGACGTGTCGATTACCCAGATTGTGCTATTTGGATCAATCACCTCACCTCAGCTCATCGGGATACAGCCGGAGATATGTTCTGATGTCCGCCTCGCTGACGAGACCGGCTCGATATGCATCGTACACAGTTGAGAGACACCTACCATATTTGTGCTTTCTTGCGATATCCCGAGTACGGGATTGATCTGGGTCGTGTGTCCCACCACGTTGATTTCTTTCGAACTTGGATTTGAGATATCGAAAGTCGTCCCACTTTGCCTGACCGATTTCCACCATACGTAGCAAAGCTGATTTTCGACTGACAAATAGTCTGTTCGAGAGACGAGTAGCGATGGAGACGGGATCGAGTCTTTGGAGATTCGCAGCTAATACTTCGAAGTCTTGTCGGGGCATGAGGAATGACGCAGCAAAACTTTCGCACCACCTCTCAATTGGATCATTCGTTGGGCTTTTTGCCGTCTCCTCGACACAAGATGAACTGGTGCGTGTGAGTATGTGTCCAAGTTCGTGAAAGAGCGTGTAGATACGAACCGATGCATGCCATGTCGTGCTGATGCCGATTACCGGGGGCGATTTGGTTGCATGTGAAAAACCACGTGCTGAGTTCTCTCCGAGTGAGTAGAGGAAAACCAGGATGTTTAAACGTTCAATCAAAGCACGCCATTGCCCGAAAGCCATGGCTGGGGAAGCCCAAGACATCTGCTCATCTATTGAAACTCCAAAGTATTTCGACCTCACACTTTTCGCGACATCTTCAGGATTCTCATTTGTCGATGCGGCGGGGATATCGCTTTCATTGAGCCCCAACTCGTCTAAAAGATCGCCGACGAAATCTCGTACCCGAAGTGAGTCTCGAATTGCATGTCTCTCTTTCGGTGATCTAGCTCTACTCGTCGCTCCCAACGCGAACCTCATAGAGACTGTTGATTCCGCTGTCGAAGGCGGCGAGTCCATGAAGAAAACAGCAGCAGGTCGCCTAAGTAGCAGTTTAAGTCGCCGGAACTGTGTCTGATTTGGTAGTCCAGCCCCTTTGATCCAACTGTCAATGGTCCCTTTAGGGACGCTCAGACGACTCTCTAGATTTCTTTTGGATATTCCAGATTCGGACACTGCCCACGACAGTGCTGTTCCACTGACCGGTACTAAAGCCACAAATGTTGTTTCCCAATCACCACAAAAAGATGGTCGATGCCTAGCGCCGTTGAGTAGACTCTACGAGCACTGTATCCAATTAGAGACAAATTTTGCAATGGGTATTTTGGTGGCGCTGCCACTGAAATTGTTGCGAGGACTCCAAATGCCAGATGTAATCGAAAAGAGCATTGTCACTCATTATGTAACTTCGTCTGTGTTCCGCATGCAAGTCTCTCCCCTTGAGCACCATTATGGCAAGCCGAGTCCGATTGCTATCAAACAGACTTGCGCAGAGTGCACGTTGAACAAACTGCTTGGTGGTTTTGGATCAGATTCGACCGGAGCTCCTTCAACTTCAGATTCGGCTGGGTCGGGAATACTTCCGGGAAACATCTGAACACTCAAGCTGAGCTTCGCAGAGCATCGTCTAGACGGGTGGTCAAGGTGTTGACAATCGACCGCATGCGCTGAGGATCGTTCAACGGTAGTTCATCGCTTCCTGAGACGACGAAAATGTCCTCAACACGTTCGCCCAACGTCGCAATTCGCGCTTCGTGAAGCTCGACCTGTAGTTCTACAAATAATTCGCCGATGATTGCAAGTAAACCAGGTCGATCGGGTACGACTAATTCCAAAGTCGATTTCCCTTCTTCGTTAGGTCGCGAAAGAGTGACGTTTGCGGGTCTTTCGAATTGAGTGAGTTGCCGCGCGATTCGCCGGTTTCGCCTCTTCTGGTTGCGAGGCGGATCGCGGACTGTGCCTAGCAGCTTATCTGCAATCTTCTTCTGCTCGGATTCATTCTCGATTGGGCTTCCGTGTTCATTCAGAATTACAAATGAGTTGTAGCACATTTGCGATTGCCCCGTTTCAATTCTTGCATTGACGACTTGCAGTTGCAATTGATCAAGCAAATAAACGCAGTGAGCGAATAGCATCGGGCGATTTTGAGCATACACAAAAACTTGCGTTGCCACCTCGCCTTCAGTCCCACCGGAAATGTTGTTCACGAGAACGCATGGCACCCTTTGCTCTTGATTCTGGTGGATGGCTTTGGTTATTTTCGCTGCAAGCTCGATATCGTGATATACGAGAATCGAATTATGGGCATCATCCCAGATGGCGGTTGCAGATTGAGCGCTAATGCCATCGCTTTCGAGAAGATGCAGCGATTTGATTCGAGTGTCGTTCAGCTGGTTGGCTGCAGACTCATCTCCTTCTTGAGAAGCTCGAATAAGTGAGCGGGCCGATCGGTAGAGCTTGCTAATCAAAGTAGCCCGCCAACCGTTCCAAAGACTTGGATTGGTTGCGTTGATGTCCGCAACTGTGAGTGCAACTAGGTAACTGAGTCGACGTTCGGTCCCCACTAGGGATGCGAACTGTTCCAAGACGATTGGATTGTCAATGTCCTTTTTCTGTGCGGTGATGGACAACGCCAAATGATTCTCTACGAGCCAAGAAACCAATTCTGCATCTTCTTCAGTCAAGCCAAGACTCTGGCAGAACCGGATCGCTTCCACCGCTCCAAGTTCTGAATGGTCTCCGCCACGTCCCTTTGCAATGTCGTGAAACAGTCCTGCCAAAAACAGGAGCTCAACCTTGTGGATGTGACCGAGCGCTTCAACCACGAAGGGAAAGTCGTCACGGTACTGAGACATGAAGAAACGCCTCAGATGGCGAATAATCATGACTGTATGCGCATCTACTGTATAGATGTGAAACAAGTCATGTTGCATTTGGCCAATTACTCGACCAAAAGCGGGAATGTAGCGACCGAGGATGCCGTAACGGCGCATTCGAGTCAGGTGACTAGCAACTGTGTAGGGGGATCGCAGCAAGTTCAAGAATAGCTGACCAATTTCCGGGTTCTTTCGGAAATCTTCGTTCACCAAATGCAGACTCTTGCGGATTAGTCGAATTGTTGAAGCCCTCACACCGGTGATTTCTTTGTGGTTCGCCATGACCACAAAGATCTCCATTAGTGCCGGGGGATGCTCCTCGAACACTTTCTCGTGTGTGACTTCGATGTAACTGTGACGCAATTGAAACCGCTCGTTGATCGATCGTACTCTGGTGTTGCGTCCCTTGAGAATAGTTTCATTGAAGTGCTGAATGAGAATGTCGTTAACTTCGCGCAATTCCAGAACGTGCCTGTAATAGTCACGCATAAACCTCTCCACGGCGAGAAGTCCTTCAGAGTCCAAATATCCGAAGCGCTTAGCGATCTGACGTTGAAAATCGAACACAAGGTGATCGTGGCCGCGGCCTGCTAGTAGGTGAAGTGCGAATCGAACCTTCCAAAGAAAGGATCGCCCTGCAACATATGCGTCTCGTTCCTGTTGTGTTAGCAATCCCAAAGCGCATAGATCTTCCACCGAGTTTGTTCCGAAGTGTCTCTTGGTTATCCACCCAACTGTTTGGACATCTCGAAGTCCTCCTGGAGACTGCTTCACATCTGGTTCAAGTCCATACTCCACGTCACTCCAATGCATGTGGCGTATTTCCTGTTCGTATAGTTTGGCGGCAAAGTAGTCTTTGCTTGGCCAGTGCCATCGGTTGTTCAGAGCTCGGTTCAACTTGTGGGACAAATCGCTTGATCCCACGAGCAATCTTCTCTCCATGAGCGAAGTCATGACCGAGACATCCTTTTTGGATTCCTCTTTGCAGTCTCTAACTGTTCGAACGCTCTGTCCAATGTCAAGATTGAGATCCCAGAGTAGCCTCACGAATTCCTCGATACGTCTATCTTGTCGAATTCGCCCTTCGACCAGCAGAAGCAAATCGATATCTGACTGTGGATGCAACTCTCCACGCCCATAGCCTCCTACGGCAAAAAGGGAGGCACTCTCGTTATGGTCGAACCAAAGTTGCCAGATTTCAGTAAGGAATCCATCAATGAAATCAGATCGAAGTCGAACGAGCCGACTAACGTCGTCTCCGTTCCAAAACCGTCGCGCTAGGGATTGGTCGGCTTGAGCTATTCTCCGCTTGAATTCCTCAAGATGCGACTCTTGGATGGGATTCTTCATCGCGCAGTGTCAAAATTTCTCTACCAGACTCAGTTACAAGAATCGTGTGTTCCCATTGGGCGGACAGCTTGCGATCCCGTGTAACAACGGTCCAGCGATCCGGCAAGATTCGAACGAACCGCTTTCCTGCGTTAATCATGGGTTCGATCGTAAAAGCCATACCTTCCTTCAGAACCATACCGGTTCCGGGATCCCCGTAATGCAGCACTTGAGGTACGTCGTGAAACACTCTGCCAATTCCATGGCCGCAGAATTCGCGTACAACAGAAAAACGATTGGATTCTGCAAACTGCTGGATTGCGTGCCCGATGTCACCGAGAGTGCTACCTGGCTTCACCGAATCAATTCCCCTGTACATGCATTCCTGTGTTGTCTCAACCAACCGGCGTGCCAACACTGACGGTTCTCCAACAAAAAACATCTTGCTGGTATCCCCGTGAAAGCCATCTTTGATGAGGGTAACGTCGATGTTGAGGATGTCACCCTTTCGAAGTATCTTTGAAGAGGAGGGAATGCCATGACACACAACATTGTTCACTGACGTACATATGGATTTTGGGAAGGGAGGCTGGGATTCAGAGTTTGTGTAGTTGAGCGGAGCGGGAGTACATTCAAGCTCTTCGGTCATGAAAGAATGGCAATGTTGGTCTACTTCGTCGGTAGATACTCCAGGTTTAATGTACTCACCGATCATTTCAAGAACCATCGCAGCGAGTTTGCCGACTTCGCGCATACCCGCTATGTCTTGCTCATTAAGTGTTGGGGGTTGTTCCAATGCTCTTCAAAAAAAAGATTTTGCTAGATGGGAATTGTGTTGGTTTCATACAAACCAAGCGACTACAGCGCTCATCCCAAATCTTAACAGCATTCTTTCTCAAGGGGTCGAACTCAACCGTCGCAAAAACGCAAACTTGAAATGGGGATTTGCAACAGATCTAGCCATGTAACGCCGCGCGGAGTCTTTGTCGGTCCCACCTCGGTTTGGTAACTAGCACGCTTTGTTAGTTCAAAATGCCCACTAGGACTACACGGATGCAGATTAGCTTATTGATGACGCAGTATCCGGGAGCACGCTTTCGAGAATATGAAGACTGAGCACATTTCAAGCAAAATCAGAAATACGACACCAATACCCATGGCAAGCCAAAAAGACTCACCGAAAAACGGACCGATCAGGGGAATTGCCAAGAGCAAGGGAACCCATATTCCGATTCTCAATAGGTGTTCTCCAATCCAGTTTCGAGAAAATCGGAATTGAGCGTTTTCCTCACCTTTGACGATCCATGAAATTTGAGAGTCTAGTGACTCTGGGAGCGTCGACGATTCGTCAGTGTCTTGGAGACTCGATGATCCGTTTTCTTTTGCTCTACTCTTTCCTGAACCCATTTCCTTGGCGAAGAGGAATATGGCGGACGCAACTATGCACACAGAGATAGCCAGAGCAACATAAAAGAAGAGCGAGTTCCTATATCCAAAGCTCAAGAGAACCACGACCACGTATAAAGTCAACATAAGTAGCAGGTTGCCGATCCCCCATGTGAGCTTCCAATCTTGTAAGTTTGGAAACCCATATATGCCAATTGCAGGAAGACGTTCTTGATATAGCGAAGAATTTTTTATGTCATCGATGAATTCCACTCTCTTGCTACGCTTCATCATTGCATGGCCTAGCGACTGACACATTTTCATAACGCCATAGCTGATAGCAAGCACCGCCAGAGCGATTAGCACGTTAACAGCTACCAAATGCCCTTCAATCGCAAGTGTTTCCGAGTGGATGACCATTACACAGCCAAGAGATGACAACCAGAAGACATTGCAAAGTTGGTCCAATTCCAACTTGCTGCGCACCACACGTTTCTTAGGCTGCACAACTGTTTCGTTCACTGTTCACTCCTTCGAGTACTTAGTGGTGTCCACGTTGGCTGGTGCCCGGGAAGCATAGAGCCTAGAGCCAACTATTCAATTATCACACGACAAACCGAAAGTTGAAAACCGTCGTTGCGCATTGGTTGGTCTGTGAGTGGTCATATTCAATTGCTCCCTTAGAGTTTTCTTAATACTTCAGAGAACAACTCTATAGGCTCCATGGAACCGTTTGGGAACGATGGAGGTGTCAGCTTTAGGTATTCATTTGGTCGTCGAATTTTGAAAAGAGCGATTGGACCGCTCTCAAAGTACAACGCTACAGTCCAAAACCGTAGAGTTTCTCTGTTTGTGTTCCCGCACTATGAGGGTGTTGTCGGCTAGTCTACTTGTGTCCAAACAGACGAGCACCGGCCTCGGAGAACACAACCCCAGCACTCATTTCAATAACGAAAATGTAGCCAATACCTACACCAACACCTATCCAAAACATTTTAGAAATCAGCAGGCCAATCAATGGTACGGCCAAGATCAAAGCAATCCACATCGTTCCATGTAACAGCTGTCTGGTTATCCAGAATCGAGAAATCCGCAATTCCGTATTGGTCTTACTATTAACTTTCCAAGTGACATAGGCGTCTGTGAGCTTGGTGTCCTTAGCTTGTTCGTCATTGTCGTGAAGGGATTGTGGCTGAGAGTCAATCGATTTGTTCTTTTTTGAAGCGCTTGACTTAATAAGATGGAGTGTTACAGATGCAACAAGGCACACCGAGAGGGCTAAAGCACCGTAGAAGTAGATGGAACTCTGATAAATAAAACTTAGAAGGATTACGAAAGCATAGAACAACAAGCCGAGTATCAACTCGGCAATACCACTCGAAAGCTTCCAGTTTCCTTCATTTTCAAAGTTATACAGCGTCACTGCATCTAAGTGCTCTTGTCGCAACGAAGGATTCTTTATGTCATCCACAAAATCAAACCTTTTGCTCCGTTTCTTCGTGATGAACCCCAATGACTGAACCAACTTCATAATGAGGAGGAACCCGAAAGGATAGCCCAGTGCGATCATCACATTTCCGACTACTACATGGTTCTCAAATAGTGGCGTTTCAGCATGAATGGAGGCTAAAGCGATGAGGGCACACGCCCAAAGCATCATGTGGCGATTAGTGGATTCAATATCGCTGCGCAACATGCGTTTCTTGGAAGACACAATCGCTTCGCTCACAACCAGATTCTCCAACTTTCAAAGGGTATTTTCGGTAAGTCGAGTCTCAAACTAAAGTCTACGAAAAGCAACCAAAAACGCATCTCAATTCTTGTAGGTGTTCGTCAGCTAGCTAGAAATTCTCCTTTCGTTCAATTCTATGCGAGATGAACATGCCTTTGAGTCCAAGCATTTGGACATTTGCCACGCCGGTACGATGACTGATTCGAAGGGTTCGACTACGTTGCTTTGATCGCATTGAAGACCACACTAGCTGTGCTGAATAGCCCATCTACCGTCCCGCCTAGTCTACGACCGAGCCACGGGAACCTAGCTCATATCGATTTGTCCAAAAACAGGGTCCTCTGCTGCGCAGTTGTTCGAGGGAGATATTCAATGAAATCAGTGGTCATCATTGCGTTGAGCATGCTCATGTTGAGCGGGTGCGCGACGATCAGCACGGTAACCGCTACGGGAACCGAGAAAGAGATTGAGTCTGAACAAGCTCTTCAAGCGCGGAAAGCGGTTGAATCGTACTTTGATAGGTATGATCGACTCACCAGTGTTTCCCGGCCCATCTTAGCTGCCAATGCCGACCTTTGCCAAGAACAAACTTACCATCCCGGTTTTACTGTTCTGTCGCGATTTGAAATACCAAGAAGACCAAAGGTGTATGCGGAAGCATTGGAAGAACAGCTAAATTTGAGAGTGCACGAACGGGATGCCGACGAGGACGACAGATTCATAGTGTTTTCTGTTGCGGCTGGTTCGCCAGCTGGTAATTCAGGTTTGCTTAGAGGTGATCGCATTGTTTCCGTAGAGGGTGAGCAAGTTCCACTTGTCGCATCAAAACGACAGTTTCGAAAAGCACAAAAACGATTCCGAGAATTAGTTGAAAACCAAGAATTGAGCACATGGACAATGAGCGTTCAGCGATTGACGGATCAAGGCTGGCAGACCCTCGAACTCAGAATTGAATCGGAGTTGATGTGTGATTGTCCAGTCATTTTTGTGGATAGAGACGAAAGCTTAAATGCCTTCGCCGACAGTAAGAATATTTACATTACGGCGGGTATGCTACGTTTTGCAAATGATTTTGAACTGCAGTTGGTCGTGGCCCATGAACTGGCTCACGTTGCCGAAGGTCATTCAGACCAGCAAGCGCTCAATACAGCCATGGGTGGTTTATTGGGTTTGCTGGGTGACTTGGCACTGGCAACACATGGCATAAGCTCTAATGCTGCTACACACCTCGGAGCACATGCCGGTCAAAGAGCCCACTCGAAAGACTTCGAAAGAGAAGCTGATTACATTTCCATTTACTATTTGGAAAGAGCTGGAATTGATTCAACCAAAGCACCAGATTTTTGGAGACGCATTGCTGCGAATCGAGGTAGTACTTTTGCCGTGTACGGTGGAACTCATCCGACATCTTCAGAGAGATTCATCAACTTGAAAGCCACTGTGGAGGAAATTCAGTCGAAGCGTGATGCTGGATTGCCACTTGTACCAACGCGAAAGGAACCTAGGCAAATTTCTAAGAATTAATGGGATGGATTCTCCCTTTTGCAGACGATGAATCCATGTTCAACTCGCGGGGCGAGAGTGCTGGCCGCGGAACACCAACGCAAGATCGAGGAATATAGGGTTAGGAGTGAGTGACAATAGTCTGCGAGCAAACACTCAGCTAATCCGCAAGCCCGGAACACAAGAGAGAACCACTTAGAGTCAGAACATTTATCGCCGCCGCGAGCGACTCCTAAGCAAGGAATCTCGTGTCTATTCGCTCCATTGTCTTGAATTTATGCTTCATCACAGCGACACTGTCGACTACAGATCTCTCTAGCTCTCTGTCTGTACCGATATAATCTGCGCTCAAAATCCCGGTTTGGTTCGATTTGAACCTGGTGGGAAAACTGGAGGTGTGGGCTCCAGGGCGTTACGCGGGTGGTTCCGGGTTCGATAGCCATCGGACGGAACGAGTTCAACGCCTGTTCACACATCAAAGCGCATATGTGCACTGTAACCCGGAGATTAGTCCTATGAGCGAAATTGGCGTGCGCGACATGCTTGCAGCCGGAGTCCACTTCGGTCACCAGGCTCGCTACTGGAATCCGAAGATGGCTCCCTACATTTTCGGTGTCCGCAACCATGTTCACATCATTCACTTGGAACGCACCGCCGAGGCGATGGAGGGAGCACTCACCGCCGTTCGACGTATTGCGGCTCAAAACCAAAAAATACTCTTTGTCGGTACCAAACGGGCCGCCCAACGAGTTATTAGGGAGCAAGCCGAAAGAGTTGGTATGCCCTTTGTCGACCAAAGATGGTTGGGTGGGATGCTCACCAACTACAAGACGATCCGTCAGTCCATCCGAAAACTGAAAGAGCTGGAAGAACAGGAAGAAAAAGGCACGTTCGACTTGCTTACCAAAAAAGAGGCTTTGCAGAAACGACGAATGATGGATCGCCTGGAGAGAGGACTCGGCGGCATCAAGGACATGGGTAGTCTGCCAGACGCGTTGTTTGTTGTGGATGTCATGCACGAACGAATAGCGGTTGTCGAAGCGAACAAACTCGGGATTCCAGTAATTGGCGTCGTCGACACCAACAGCGACCCGCACGGGGTGGATTGGATCATTCCAGGAAACGACGACGCGATTCGAGCGGTCCGCCTCTATGTCACCGCCATTGCTGACGAAGTGCTCGTTGGGAAGACAATCGCCCAGGGCGGGATTAGCATTGAAGAGTTCGAGGAAAAGAAACTCAAGGAACAGCCCGTCGCTGAGGATGAATCCGAAGCTACCCAAGCAAATGCTGATCCTGCATCAGAAACTGACACCCAGTCGGACGCCACGGATACTGATGCAGATCCAGTTTCAGAAGAAAGCACCACTGAAGAGGAACCCAAGGACGATAGCACGGAGTCCGACTGAGCGAAATTTGAACGAGAGGATTGCATGTCATGGTTGATGTAGCCAAGATTAAGGAAATTCGAGAGCGAACAGGTGTGGGATTCGGCGACTGCAAGAAGGCATTGGAAGAGGCCGATTGGGATATCGAAGCCGCACTTGATGTGCTTCGAAAGCAAAGTGCCGTCAAAGCAGCCAAACGAGCCGATCGCGATGCTTCTGAAGGACGTTTGGCACTGAAGATTTCGGATGACGGTTCAGTTGGAGCAATAGTCGAAGTGAATTCTGAGACTGATTTCGCCGCTCGCAACGAACGATTTGTTGAGTTTTGCGAACGTGCCGTAGATGTGGTAATTGCCGAAGGTTCAAATGCTATCGATTCACTAGAGAAAGACAGGAACACATTGATTTCTGCCATAGGCGAGAACATTTCTATTCGTAGAGCGGACCGAATAGTTTCCCCTGATGGCGTGGTAGTTGGATATCTTCACGCTACGGGGACTGTCGGTGCACTCGTCGAACTGAGCACCGATGCTGGCGAATTGAATAAGAATGTCGCCATGCACATTACCTCGGAAAACCCGTTGGTTGTGAATTCCAACGAAATTCCTCAGGATGTTATCGATCGCGAAACCGAAATATTCACGTCTCAAGCCAAAGAAACGGGAAAGCCTGACCGGATTGTCGAAAACATTGTCCGTGGAAAACTGGCAAAATTCAAAGCGGAATCCTGCTTGAACGAACAGCAGTACATTTGGGATCGAGACCAAAGGGTCGGAGCACTTCTGGCTGCTAGTGGTACGGAATGCAGGAAATTTGTTCGCTATCAAGTCGGCGAAGGGATTGCATAGAAATACACTCTCGTCTACAGGACTCCATTGAATGTTCATGCGAGTCTGATGGATGAAATATCGACGGATTACGTTGAAACTTTCGGGAGAAGCATTTAGTACTCCCGAGAGCGGTCTAATCGACGCGGGCATTGTCCGTCACCTAGCGACGCAAATTGCGGAACTATTCGAGCTGGGAATTGGCATTTCGATTGTTCCAGGTGGTGGAAATGTCTTTCGCGGTCGCGACTTAACCGTCGAAGCCCAAGACATTGGTATCAATCCGCTTTCTGCGGATCAGATCGGAATGCTTGCCACGGTCATGAATGCGCTTGTCTTACGCGATGCGCTGGCGAGCATGAATGTTCAGTCTCTCCTCTTTACTCCGCACGCAATTAATGGTGTAACTCTAGGATTTTCGCGCCACCGAGCAATGGATGGGCTTGAGCAAGGAAATGTTTTGGTTTGTGCAGGCGGAACTGGGAACCCGTTGTTCACCACTGATACTGCTGCGGCATTGCGCGCTATTGAACTCTCTTCAGATGTCGTATTGAAAGCTACTCACGTAGATGGTGTCTACGAAGACGATCCGAAAACTAACGTCAATGCGCGCCTTTTCGATAAATTGACATTTGAAGACGTGATCCAGCGGGATCTGAAAGTTATGGATCTTGCCGCATTTGCATTGTGTCGTGAGAATCAAATGCCGATAATTGTTTATAACCTCAATTCGCCGAATGCATTGACTAAGATCGTCAAAGGTGCGAATGTAGGAACTCTCATTTGCAACTCCGATTGGAGTTAACAGACATGATTGAAGAAATCAAAGAAGATGCTAATACACGAATGGACAAATCGCTCAATGCGTTGAACGCCGCGTTTGCTCGCATTCGAACGGGACGCGCCAATCCCGCACTGTTAGATTCTGTTTCGGTCGAATACTTCGGTACTCGGGTTCCAGTCAAGCAAGTCGCGTCCATCACTGTTGAGGAGGGTCGAACCCTTGTAGTCTCACCATGGGAAAAGTCCACGCTTATTGAGATCGAGCGGGCAATTCAAGGAAGTGATTTGGGACTCACTCCGACAAGCAATGGCGAAGTAATTCGTCTGCCTCTGCCGCCTTTAACCGAAGAGAATCGAAGGGATTTGATTCGGCATGCGAGATCTGAAGCAGAACATGCCCGCATTGCCGTACGCAACATTCGTCGAGACGCCATACACGATGTAAGGGAACTCATGAACGAAAAGCTCGCAACCGAAGATGAAGCTCATCAGGCGGAACGAGAATTGCAGGACATTACAGATAACAAGGTCAAATCGATCGATGACGAACTAGCGATCAAGGAAAAGGACTTACTTGATTTTTGACTGCCCTTTCGGTTTGTCACAAGTACGATTAGTGAAGCGCACATCGTGCTAGATACGCGAGCCAACCAAGACCGCATGGAACATGCCGACGCCGTGCCTCGGCATGTTGCCATCATCATGGACGGGAATCACCGCTGGGCTCGAGAGAACCGCGTACCGAGCACTTTGGGGCACAGAACCGGTGCTCGAAACGTACGACCCGTCGTCGAAGCTTGCGCGGATGCGGGTATTAAAACCGTAACTCTCTTTGCATTTAGCACGGAGAATTGGTCCCGGCCGCCACGTGAAATTGAGCTTTTGCTAACACTTGTGCGAGAAACTCTCAATCGAGATCTTGAAGCGCTGAACGAACGTGATGCGCAATTGATTTTTATCGGCGATAGATATCGATTTCCTCCTGACTTGCAGGAATTGATGCGTGACAGCGAACAAAAGACTGCGAACAACTCTACTCTCAAGCTTGTAATCGCATTGAGCTATGGAGGTCGTTGGGACTTGGTGAATGCAGCAAAGAAGATTGCGATTCGCGTGGCCAAAGGCGAGTTGAAGCCGGGGGACTTGAACGAAGACCGATTTGAGCAGTATCTGTCAACCGCGGGAATCTCTAGTCCGGATTTTTGTATACGAACGGGAGGAGACCAGCGGCTGAGCAATTTCATGCTATGGGACATGGCTTATACCGAGTTCTTCTTCACGGACACCTATTGGCCAGATTTCAGCAAAACAGAACTGATTGAGGCACTCTACGATTACACAAAGCGAAAACGTCGATTCGGCACACGTCGAACAAAGACACTTGCGCAAGCCACAAATTAAGATTCCAAGAACTTTGGTTCCACGGCTGATAACGGCCGCAGTTCTAGTGCCTGTTGTTGGTGCCGTTATTTGGCTAGTTGACCAGTCAATCATCTATGGTCTGCTATGCGTAGTTTGTTTTGGCTTGTTGTACGAATGGTCAGCTGTAGCCCAGGTACGGTCCAACGTCGTAAAACTCTGTTATGCGTCAATCGGAACTTTGATGGCTATCGTCGTTCCGTTGCTTGGAGACGTTGCAATACTTGCTGCTTCAATATTTGCAGTCTGTGCAACAGTTCCAGCATTTCTGTCTGTGGTGCTGTTTTCGAAGATGCAGAGACTTCTCACAAATTCTGTAGCAGTAGCAGTTCTAGGTTGGATTGTCTGCGTGGGTGCGATGGTATCTTGCGGATTTCTCCCAGGTGGCGGATTGGCACTCCTTTCCCTCTTGAGCGTTGTGTGGCTAGTGGATACCGGAGCATACTTTGCTGGAACGTACTTTGGTGCACACAAGCTAAATCGTGCACTTAGTCCCAACAAGACTTGGGAAGGCGCGCTGGGAGGAATTGCTCTCGGACTCGCAGCATGCCTGGTGTTGGACATGTTCATTGGGTGGTTGCCGCTCCCGGACATATGGGGGTGGTTGATCGTTGCGTTTCTGGCAGTGATAGGGGATCTCTTCGAGAGCGCACTGAAACGTGTGGCTGACATGAAGGACTCAGGTGACTTGCTGCCCGGTCATGGTGGTTTGCTGGACCGCTTGGACTCGGCTTTATTGGCTGCTCCGTGCGTCTATTTGCTCTTGGCGTGAAACCGATGCTAATGAAGACATTTGGAAAGTTCGTGCGAACTAGATATCTCGAATATGGTCTACTAATTCTGGAAACATCCTTCAAGGATCATTGGTGCAATTCCTGATTTACGTGGGCGCTTTGATTGGAGCGTTCTTAATCCTTGTGACCGTCCACGAATTGGGACATTTTGTCGTTGCACGCAAACTTGGCGTACAAGTCCAGAGATTTTCGATTGGATTGGGACCGGTCGTATGGAGTCACACTACCAAGGACGACGTCGAGTTCGCGATATCTGCCATTCCGATTGGTGGATACATATCGATGTTGGACATTCGTACAGAAGAAGTCCCCGCCCATCTACAGCACAAAGCTTTCAACTGCGTCGCACCTTGGCGTCAAATTGCGATTGCCGCCGCCGGACCCTTAGCCAATCTCGCCTTGGCGTTTGTCCTGTTTTGGGTTGTGATGTTCAACGGCATCCAAGTTGCCCTTCCCTATGTTGGTCAAGTGCGCGATCAGTCCCCCGCCTACGACGCAGGATTGCGAGGAGGGGAAGAAGTGGTTGGAGTCGACGGGATGCAGGTGGCTCAATGGATGGACTTGTATCGGGGCGTACTAAGCCGTGTAGGCGACACGGGCACACTGTCAATCGATGTTGCCACTTCCAATGACGGAGTGAAAACGCATCTGATACCGATACAAAATTGGTTGAGTGCTACAAGAGACCCTGACGTTCTTGGTGAACTTGGAATTCAACAAGGGATTCTTCCCCTGGTAAGGTTGGTTCAACCTGGATCTGCTGCAGATAAGGCTGGATTGCTCGCTGGGGATCGGGTTTTGGAGATCAATGACGTTCCATTGCGAGTTTGGCAGGATTTGGTCGACATTGTTCACGCATCTCCCAACACTGAAATCACGCTTCTCATAGAGAGAGACAGGCTCAATTACACCTTGCGTGCAATTCCAGAAAGCCAGATTGCCGCAGATGGTTCGCTGTTTGGAAGACTAGGTGTCGTGCCTCTGGTGGAAACTCGCGAAATTGGTCAGGGCGTCATCGGGAGCATGGTCTATGCAGGCTCCGAAACTTGGAGTTTCACTGCATTGACCGTTACTTCCATAGCCAAAATGATTACAGGTCAAATGGACACGTCAAATCTTGCTGGTCCATTGACTATCGCACACCTTGCAGGAACAGTCGCACAGAGGGGATGGGAATACTATGCTCGTCTGATCGCAATGTTGTCGATCAGTTTGTTTCTTATAAATCTACTGCCTATTCCGGTACTAGATGGAGGACACATCGTCTACGGGCTCATCGAAATGGTTACACGCCGTCAGGTCTCGTTGCGCATCCAACGTATTGCAACAACAGCCGGATTAGCCATACTTGGATGCTTGATCATATTGGTGTTTTACAACGATTTGGTAAGGTTGGTAGGAGGCTAATACTAATGACCGAGAAGATCGAAATCAGGAAGCAATGTTCATGATTTTTCTTATGAAACGATTCGCACCAATATTGTGCGCTGGAAGCTTGTTCATTGCCGCTTCAGTTTCGGCCAATTTCAGCTTTGAGGTTGAAGACGTTCGGCTGACGGGCTTGATGCGCGTTTCTGCAGGAACGGTGTTTAACGAAATTTCACTTGAAGTAGGAGATGTTGCCGATTCTTTGGCCATACGAGACTTGGTTCGAGAGCTGTTTGAGACTGGTTACTTCGATGACATAGAGGTAACTCGGGACGATAACGTTGTGGTGGTCAATCTCGTCGAACGGCCAGCAATCGATTCAATCACTATAGAGGGAAACAAGGCCATAAAGACCGAGGATTTGTTGGAAGGACTTGCCGGACAAGGGTTGAGAGAAGGAGAGATTTTCAAGCAGGCAACCCTGGACCGAGTAGGTATCGAACTTCGAAGACAGTACGTAGCGCAAGGCCAGTACACCGCAAATATTAATTCCAATATCCAAGATTTAGCTCGCAATCGTGTGGCTATCAAAATCAATATTGATGAAGGTAAGAAGTCTGGAATTCGTCAAATCGAGTTTGTAGGCAACAACACATTCAGCAAGAAGGAACTCCTGGACGCCATCGAGCTGCAGGAACCGACTTTCTTGGGCTTCATTGGCGGAAGCAATCAGTATTCACGTCAAAAGTTGCAGGGCGACCTCGAGTCGCTTCAGGCGTTTTATCGTGATCGAGGATATGTGGAGTTTCAAATTCTTTCCACTCAAGTCAGCATGACGCCCGACCGCAAACAGGTGTATGTAACGGTAGGTCTTTCTGAGGGCGACAAGTTCACTGTGGACAACGTGGACATCATTGGTGACATCGCCGATCTAGACCCTGAGTTGCTAAAGCGATTTATTGTTATTCAGAAGGGTGAGACTTTCTCCAGTGCGAGGGTAACGGCCACCGAAGATCTTTTGATATCCATCCTGAGTGGCAATGGATACACGTTCGGTACTGTGTCAGGTGTTCCTGAGATCAAGGATGACGGCACGGTGGACATCAAGTTTGTAGTGAACACAGGCAAACGCACCTACGTCCGAAGAATCAATTTTCTCGGAAACACGGTCACACAAGATGGTGTGCTACGACGCGAAATGCGTCAGCTGGAAAGTGCTTGGGCCTCGACGAATTCAATAGATCGTTCAAAAGTCAATCTAGAGCGCCTTGGCTTCTTCAGCACTGTAAACGTCGAGACACCAGCAGTGGAAGGTACGGATGATCAGATCGACGTCACGGTTTCCGTAGAGGAGCAACCTACAGGATCAATCTCTGGAACTTTGGGTTACCAGAAATATAGTGGGCTATTGGTCGGAGCAAGCTTTGAACAAAGCAACATAGCCGGAACCGGAAATAGTTTGAGTGTAGGTGTCAATTGGAGCGACTACTCTAAATCCGCGAATCTTTCCTATTTCAATCCTTACTTTACAGAAGATGGAATTAGTCGTGGCATAAGCGTCTATTTCAACGACACTAACTACAGCTCAGCATTTAGATTCACAAGGTATTCAACCAGTTCATTTGGTGCTGGAATGAACTTTGGATTCCCCATCAGCGAAGATCGACGACTGCAGTTTTCAACCCGGGTAGAGTGGACCGACATCACACAAGGCTACAACGAAGCGCTTGAGATTACAGATTTCGTCAACGAAGTAGGCGCGAAGTTTTTGAATTACAAAACTGAAGCTCTGTGGGTGCACACAACGCTGGACAGACCGATGTTTTCGATGCGAGGCAGTCGACATATTGCTGCACTGGAATTTGCGTGGCCAGGTAGCGATTTGCAATTCTACCGAGCTACCTATAAGGCGGACTGGTTTATTCCGCTGAGCAGAAAGTGGTCTTTGCACTTTCGAGGCAATTTCGGTGCGGGAGAAGCCTACGGCGATACTAACGTATTTCCGTTCTATGAACACTTCCATGCGGGCGGATTTGGGTCGGTGCGCGGCTATGAACGCCACACTCTCGGACCCAGGAGCACTCCTACGGGGTCCGTCTCACTCTACTATCCAAACGGGAGACCGTTCGGCGGAAACGTAAAGGTTGAAACCACGGCCGAAGTCATTTTCCCGCTTCCTTTCCTCGAACAGGTGGGTCAGGTGAGGTCGGTGTTCTTCGTGGACATGGGGAACGTATTTAGTACCAACTGTCCAGAAGATAGCATTGGTTGTTATCGACCAGCCTTCAACAAGCTTCGAGGTGCGGTGGGAATAGGGGTGTCGTGGCTTACTCGTATGGGTCCGATGTCATTTTCGCTTTCGCAACCATTCAATCACGAAGAGTTCGACGAACCTGAGACATTTTCGTTCGAAGTTGGACAGTCGTTCTAGTTCGAGAAGGGTTTGCAGCGTCTCGTTAAAGCCATAGCACACATATAATTTGCCCTGCTTTAAAAGCAAAAGCGTGATTTACCGTGTGCGCAAAGATCAAAAAAGGAACTTAAATGAATTCTCGTCTTCTCAAAATTCTTTGCACTTTTGTCTTCGCCTTTGTCGCAGTGAGCTCGTGGGGTCAGCTCAAGATTGCAGTCGTGAACGCGACCGCCGCGGTATTCGAGTCCGAAGAGGCGAAGGAAGAGATGTCAGTTGTCGAAGCTGAACTAACACCAGAGCAAGAGCGACTTCAAGGGTTGGATGGAGATTTAAAAGAATTACAGGCTCGGTTGCAAACTGATGCGGAAATCATGTCAGACTTGGAAAAGACTGAACTGCAAAACGAAATCGACGACAAGCAGCTCGACCTCAATTTCAATGTCGAACGATTTCAAAGACGCGTTACCGACGAACGAAACAAGATCATGCAAAAGCTCGGTCCAAAATTCAATGCAGTACTGAACGACCTAATTGAAATCGAAGGCTACGATCTGGTATTCAATTGGAATCCACAGATAACCATATATGTCAATCCGAAGCACGACATAACGAGAAAGGTTACGGAGATGCTCAACGATCGTCAGGACGAGCCAGTACCCGATCCAAATGCAGAAGCGCCTGCCGACGACGAGGAATAACGATTGGTTAGGTGTTCGTGTATTCGCTGGAAGAGATCGCCAACAGAATAGGAGCCTCAATAGTAGGAGATCCGTCGACGGCAATAGAACGACTTGGTTCAATCATGGATGCCCGTCCTGGTGACCTAACCCATCTGTCCAGTTCCCACTATCGGGAGTTTCTCAAAGACACTCAGGCTTCGGCCGTCATTCTGACTCAAAAAGATGTCGAAGATTGTCAAGTCGACGCATTGGTCGTATCCAATCCGATGCTGGCATACGCCAAAGCATCGCAGATGTTCGACGATCGTCCCCGCGTTCCCATTGGAATTAACGACAAATCGGAAATCCATCCGCGGGCGACAATTGGAGAAGATGTTCGTATCGGACCATTTGTTGTGGTAGAAGCCGATGCAGTTGTGGACAACGATGTAGAGATTGGCGCAAACTGCCATATTGGTGCAGCTTGTCGAATTGGCGAAGGCTCGGTTCTTTTCGGTTCGGTGATTCTGTATCACAACGTTCGAATTGGAAAGCGTTGCCGCATTCACGCTAATTCCGTTATTGGCGCGGATGGCTTCGGAATCACTCCAGATGAAGAAGGAAAGTTGAATCGGGTCGCGCAGGTGGGTGGTGTGCGAATTGGAGACGATGTGGAGATTGGAGCTTCAAACACAATTGATCGTGGGGCGATTAAAGACACAGTAATTGAAGACGGCGTAAAGTTGGACGACCAGGTTCATATTGGTCACAACTGCGTTGTGGGCTCTCACTCTATGCTGTGCGGTTGTACAGGTCTCGGTGGCAGTGTAAGTATTGGTCGACATTGTGTTCTTGCGGGAGGTGTAGGAGTTGCCGGTTCCGGCCCGCTAGAAATCTCGGATGGCGTTCAAATAGGAGCTATGACCTACGTGAGTCGCTCGATAAAAGAACCAGGGCAATATCAAGGATCGCCGCTTCATACGCCCATTTCAAAGTGGCGACGTAATATGATGCGTCTCACAGAATTAGACAATTTGGCCAAACGGTTGAATAAGCTAGAGAAACAACTTGACGAAAAATCACAGAGTCATAACGACAGTTGATTCTGTTCTCTAATGGAAAGCATCGAAATACACGAATACTTGCCGCATCGTTTTCCGTTCATGATGGTGGACCGGGTGATCGAATACGAAAGCGGAAAGTACATAGTTGGAGTTAAGAACGTGACAATCAATGAACCGTTCTTTCGGGGTCATTTTCCTGAGCACCCCATAATGCCCGGAGTACTAATCGTCGAAGCACTTGCTCAATTGGCTGGGATACTGGCTTCAATCACAAAGTCCATCCGGCCAGCGGCAGAGGGCTATCTGTATTACTTGGCAGGCACGGACAAGACGCGCTTCAAACGACCGGTTGTACCGGGTGACGTTTTGAATATGCGATGCGAGATTCTTCATGAACGTAGAGAAGTTATGAAGTTTATTTGCAATGCGCATGTATCCGACGACTTGGTCTGCACAACGGAACTGATCACGGCTGGCCGCAAAGTCTGAGAAAAAGCACCGTCATCGCGCGCCGCACAGTCGGACCGTAACTGAATTCGGATGTCGGGTTGGGGCTTTGGACTCAGAATGTGGACAAGACCAGCGAGTGGCTGTGGCTAAACAGGCTTATCGTAGTGCTCTGTCCGACATTGTGACTCATCGGCGTCCGGCTAGCTTTGCAACAACGGCTGGGGTTGATTGGATTTGAAAGTTGGAATAGTTTCCGGCGAAGCTTCCGGAGACTTGCTAGGCTCAGAACTCATGGCCGCGCTTTCCCAGAAGGTAGGCGACGTGCAGTTCGTAGGCGTCGGCGGTGAACGCATGCGATCGCAAGGGTTGTTTGCTCTTGAGTCAATCGACCGATTTTCCATGAACGGGTTCGTCGAGCCACTTACCCGATTTCCGGAACTTTTGAAGTTGCTTAAGTCGTTGGCGACTCAGCTTGCGAGCGTGGATGTAATGGTGGGTGTGGACTTCAATGTATTCAATCTGTTGCTCGAAAGACGTTTGAAATCCCGGGGCATTCCTACGGTTCACTACGTCAGTCCATCCGTATACGCGTGGCGTCGAAATCGCGTTCGCAAAATTGAGAAATCTGCAGACTTGCTGTTCACCCTATTTCCTTTTGAGCCCGCGTACTACGAAAATAGTGGAACAAAAGCTTTATTCGTGGGCCACCCGCTTGCGGACCGCATTTCGCCAAGCCGCAATCGAAACTTAGAACGAAAACTGGCTCGCGACCAACTCTCCATCGGCCATTCGGCCACGGCTGTGGCCGTGCTTCCCGGTAGTCGAAAGTCGGAGATTCGATCTCATTTGGACTTGTTTCTGCGTGCTGCCGAACGAGTGCAGGCTATGCTGAAAGAAGAGAGACAGTTCGTGTTCGTTGTTCCGTGCGTCAACGACAACACAGCGAATTTGGTAAAAGATCGCTCAAGCGTATATTCACACTTGGATGTGCGAGTAGTCACAAGCAATTCGCTTGAAGTGTTCAGAGCATGCGACGCAGCATTGGTGAAGTCGGGCACAAGCACTCTAGAAGCAATGCTTATGCGCGTCCCTATGGTGGTTGCCTATCAAACGGGTCCCCTAACCTACGCGATTGTTCGATCAGTCTTGCAGACACGATGGGTGGCACTTCCCAACATACTGACCGATCGAGAGCTTGTACCTGAATTCTTGCAGCATGCTGCCACGCCCGAATCTCTGTCATTCGCACTTTGCCAAGAGCTTCGATCTTCCGAGGAGAGCAGTGGGTATTTTGACGAATTCGACCGGTTGCACATTGAATTGCGTTGCAGTGCGTCTGCGAAGGCTGCGGAAGCGATTCTAGAATTGGTTGGTTGTCGTTGAAGAAGTGAGTAACGAAGTGCCCAGTCTCTTTGACCTTGATAAATCGAACGACTTTGAAGTGGAGTGTGGAGTCGACGAAGCCGGTCGAGGTCCTTTGGCTGGACCAGTCATCGCCGCTGCCGTAGTTCTAGACACGAGCAAGCCCATACTCGGAATAAGGGATTCCAAGCAACTCACGCACAAGCGGCGAGTGGAATTGGCACACTGTATACGTGAGAGAGCTCTAGCTTGGTCGTTGGGGCGATGTGAACCACGAGAAATTGATGAGCTCAACATCCTGCGTGCTTCCCTACTAGCGATGGAAAGAGCAGTCGAGCAAATTGACATTTCTCTCGATGTTGCGTTGGTAGACGGAAACGTCGCACCCAGGCTAAATTGCTCTGTTGTGACAGTTGTGGGTGGAGATCGAAGGGTCGTATCAATCGGAGCGGCATCTATTCTGGCCAAGGTGGCTCGGGACGAAGAGATGAAAGTCGCCGGAGCAAAGTTTCCCAATTACGGGTTTCAACACAATAAGGGTTATCCAACGCCCCAGCACTTGGCCGCACTGAAACTACACGGACCGTGTTCGATCCATCGAAAAACCTTTCGACCCGTGGCGGAATCATTATCCGAAGATGGCTCGATGAATAGGACATTGAACGTTTTGGCGCAATGACGCAGTTCGCACACCTTTCTCTTCACACCGAATACTCTATCGAAGACAGCATCATTCGAATCGATGATCTTGCAGAAGAAACACTCAAGCGAGGGATGGACTGTATTGCCCTTACTGATAGGAGCAACATGTTCGCGCTTTGGAAATTTCAAAAGCGAATGCGTTCGCAAGGTGTCAAACCGATATTTGGCGCGGACATGCTCGTCAAAAATGGCGGAAATGATCTAGATCGACTCGTACTGCTTGCCAAAGACAGTTCAGGATGGGCAAGTCTACGAGAACTCATGACCTTCGCCTATACAAACTCCTCCGATCACGGCTCCATAACACTGGATTGTCTAATTTCTCACCATGATGGACTGATTGTCTTGTCAGGCGGAGCTCAAGGACCGCTTTGCCGTCCCTTGATTGAAGGGGACCCATCTGCCGCCGAGGAAATGGCTCAAAAGTTGAAGAGCGCTTTCAACGATCGGTTCTATATGGAAATTTCTCGGACTGGACGAAGTCTGGAAGAGGCCTATTTGACAAAGGCAATTTCGTTTGCCGACGCATTTCACATTCCAATAGTTGCAACAAACGACGTTCGCTTTCTGGATCGCGACGACTACGCAGTTCATGAGACTCGCTATTGCATAGCAAATAAGCAACGAGTTGGAGATGGAAGTCATGCGGCTACATATAGCGAAAACCAGTTTCTTCGCTCTGCCCAAGAGATGGTCGAATTGTTCGCCGACTTGCCGGATGCGGTAGAAAACGCCTGCGAAATCGCACGAAGATGCACGGTTGAGGTGAAGCCAGATCGCTATTTGCCCATGTACAAGACAGAGCGATCGGAGTCTCCCGATGAATTGTTGGATCGTTATTCAGTTGACGGATTGAAGAGTGTGCTTGATCGTCACGACAAGTCTCAAAAGGAATATGCAAATCGGGAGATTTACGAGAATCGTTTAGAGAAAGAACTGAGCATTATCAAGAGCATGGATTTTGCCGGTTACTTTTTGATCGTCATGGACTTTGTGCAATGGGCGAAACAACAAGGCATTCCTGTAGGTCCTGGTCGCGGGTCCGGATCGGCTTCGCTCGTAGCCTATGTACTTGGCATCACAGAAATCGACCCCATCGAACACGATCTGATGTTTGAGAGACTGCTCAATCCTGAACGTGTATCGCTACCGGATTTCGACATTGACTTTTGCAAGGATCGAAGAGGAGAGGTGAT
>JAPOXO010000141.1 GCA_026707045.1 Gammaproteobacteria bacterium
AATGGAGCACGGTATAGATCCCATTCACGTCCTACCCCGGTGTGGAACTCGATCGATTTGGTCTTCTTGGGCACGTACTCCGGGTAGTCCCGGCCGTATCCAGCCCACATCCCAAACCAGCAGAGTTTCCAGTCTGTGTAAGCAGACAATATCTCGCGCAGAGGACCCGATACCGTCGTTGGCAATGTGCCTTCGTCGGGAGGCTCGATATCAATTCCAGAAATCATCGTACCGGCGATCTTTGGCCACTGCATCAACGCGTGACAGCGACGTCCGTTGCGAGCTGCGACATCAGCCCACGTCAACGGAAATCGGTCCCGCCCTCCAGGCTTCCAAGCTGGATGAAGAATCCGCGCATACCGCTCGAACCCTCTCGGGACGAGGGACGTCACCCGGTAGCTGTGAAAGGAATCCAGCCGACTTGTAGCCCAATGCGTCGCGCGAAGGTCGTTTACTCGGGAGATTTTTCGCATGGTATATCCCTTGGTCGAGAATAGAATTTACCTGGCCAGGGACTGAACTGTCCCAATGTACTACCTGAGACGTAGAAAAAAACTAGTACGATACTCGCCTATGACGCAAGGAAACCTCGCCGCCACCAATTCCCATTGGCTCCAGGATATCCCCCAAAAAGTAGACTCCTCTCTGCGACCAGGAATTCCGACGTCCTCCCAGCGTTTGAAGATCCACAAAACCTTTTCGCTTTGCTGTAGGGACACAAGCCCTACAAACGTTATCACATCAAGGGGACCAAAGACATAATCACACGTTGCACTTGCCTTTCCTACTACGGCTCCGGTTGTCGTTGTTGACTCGTGCGGATAATGTGCCCTCGTTTTCTTTTCGATGCATTCTACTCTGGCACGAGTTACTCCCCATCCCCAACCATCATCAGTCCACCGTTGCCCCAAATCGTCACTTTGCACACTCAAATCGAAATCAAAACTGGATTCTGTGTGCGGTTGCGCATTGTCAGGAACTGATAGAGTTACGTTGCTATGGAGTGCTAGTATTCGTTCCAGGTCGCTAGCGGAGTCAAAATTGTCTCCAGAATTGTGAATGTGCTCGTTGATTCCATCAATCAGTTTGCTTATAGTTTCGACTTCCTCTGCGCTCATAGAGGTGGGAGCCGTTAAACGCACATAATTGTCGCGTACCTGAACTGCGGCCATGACCTTGGCAATGTATTCGTATGCATGCTGATCATCGAGTACTTCTGTGGTTTCCTCCAGCACGTCTAGACCGCTGATTCCTTCCACATCAGTGAGGCTTTCTTCGTCTAGCCGGGTGTTCGTCAACTTTAGGTGCGAGAGAGTTTGCATTTGATCGAACACGGAGACGTCATCAATTTCGAGATGGTTCGCGTGTGCAATGAGACGTTTCAATGCCGGAATCCGGCTCAACTCCAAAGGGACGGATCCAGTCAGTTGATTGTGGTGTAGCCCTAGTGCCTCTAGTGATTTCAACTCCCCTAGAACGCTTGGGATTTCGCCGGTTAGTTGATTATGGGACAAATCCAATCGCTTGAGCGAGGTGAGCTGTCCAATCGTCTGCGGGATGTATCCTACGAATTCGTTATCGGTAAGAAGAAGACTCTCCAACCTCTCAAGATGGGCCAGCGAGTCGGGTAAGAATCCTTCAATCTCGTTCCATCGCAGGTCGAGCACCTCTAGCCAGATTAGATCGGGCAGGAGTTCAAACTACAATTGCCCACTGAGACCGTTATCGGCTAACTCGATGCTAACAATTTTTCCATCTCGTGTGGTTATACCATGCCAGTCCTCCAGAGGAGCGTCGGTCAACCACCCTTCCGATTGCTTCCATTGCTCGCCGTTCAATGCATCGTAAAACATCTCAAGGGAAGCCCGCTCCGAAGCATGCGTGACCCCGGAGAGTAGGATTGCCGTGACGACCGAACAGGTCGACAGTCTCATCGTGTACTTCCCGAATAACGCAGCAATGGAAAGTATAGTCGGAGCGAACTGCATACTAGATTACACAGATTTGCATGTAATTTGCATTTTTCGAGCAAGCAACGTGCGAGTGAGAAATCACTCTATCCCGAATTTAGATTGTCCCATCAAGCGTGCAATCGAGATGGATATAAGTGGCGAGTGATTCATTTGCAGGAACCGAACGGCTTACCCGGCTAATTTCGCCTCTAGCAAAGTCAACTGCTGAAACACTTGATGCTATTTGGGATCTTAGTGGGTGGCATCTAGAGTTGGCAGCAAAAGATTAAGGAAGGCCCGGGACTGTGTGTGCCTCTTCCGTCAAGCTGCTATTGGGAAGTAAGTGTTCAACTGAGTGGTGAAGTACATATCTTTGGCGGATTTAGATGCCCCAATCTCACACGTATATCCAAATCTTACAAGTTCTTCTGGACTCGATGAATGGGACCACGGACACGCTATAGAATGTACGCTTCAAATTCAACTCTGCGCACAGCACTTACATGAAACAGCTACTTTCTTCATTTGGACTTGCACTTCTGGTATTGCTACTTGCTTCCTGCAGTTCTAGTCCTCCAATCACCTACACAATTTCGGGTGACTTCATTGTTGTAGAAAACCCTGAGCCCCAAGATCTTGACGATTCTGACGAGGCAACCAACGACACATCGTCTGATTCTGAGACAGAATCTACTGCACCCTTGGACGCTAGTTCCGTAACGATTTCAGTCACTTACGAGACCACAACCGAGGACGGAGAAACTGAAACGGTCGAATTGGCATCAGGAAGCTTCGTCGACGGCAAGATTACGTTTACCGGAGAAATCAATGAACCGACGACTATAAAGATTTCAGCAGATGTGAGCGATGAGAACCAGTTCTCAGTCGAGACGTTGCTAACAGCTGAACATGAGGTCAAGTTCGCGCTAATGGATTTCTGGGGTGAATTCCCCTACGATCAGCTCGTCTTGGTAGAGAGCGCACACTTATCTCAGGATTCCACCAAGAGTTTCACCGTTTCTGCTGACCTCAGTGCGGTGGACGCAGATTTATCGAGTGCTATCGCAACTGCTTGGGGAATGGAGTTCGATGAGGAAGGAGAACGCCAGCGTCTAGATCTTGGCAAAATCCTGCTTGTCGATAAGAAATTTGTAATTGAAGCCGACGTGGATGAACCAACTGTCATCAGTGGGTACGTATCCACGGGCGCTGACTACTATGGAATGTTTACCGCAGTTGCTGAGCCCAATGTCCAAATCGATGTGTTTCCCCATGAAGATGGTTCTGTGGATGAACTTTTGGTGACTTCCGACACTGGTATGCACAAGAACCTGATAGAGAGTTGGCAACAATCTGATGAATACTTGGCAAAGTTGGACGACTATGATGAAGCGTTTAAGCAGTATCAAGCCGAATGGGAAGCCAAACAAGAAGCTGCTGAAAGTGAGGAAGAGGGTGACCAAGACATTGGTACTTCGGATTCAGATGAGACACTGATCGCCGAAGGAACTGACGAACAAGACCCTGAGGAGTCCTCGGAAACAGCTGCAACCGAAGATGCTGAGGCCGATGTGGATGAATCTTTGGCATCGGAGGATTCAACTTTACAGCCAGCCGAAGGGTGCGAGCACGTCGCTCAAGAGTCGGAACAATCCGTAGGTATTGCTGCCACTAGCGATTATGAATATCCCGAGTATTACCAGATTTACCTACAAAAGCAATCAATTCAATCAAACGCACTGCAGAAGATTGCAAAGGAAATGAAGGATCCTTTAGAGTCTCTTCTCGCGATGGAGTTGGGAGCATTTAGTACTCGATCTGAAAATCCCAGCGATGCGTTTCCTGTTTACGACAAGCTCGCAGAGTTGCTCGACGACGATCTAGTCGCACGACGAGTATCTCCTGCTCGCGATAGACTCGCACGGCAGCTGGAGTCTCAGGAAAATGATGCTAGCTTGAGTCCTGGACA
Organism: Gammaproteobacteria bacterium; assembly: GCA_026707045.1. Classification (GTDB taxonomy): domain Bacteria; phylum Pseudomonadota; class Gammaproteobacteria; order Pseudomonadales; family Azotimanducaceae; genus Bin55. The sequence goes on from JAPOXO010000141.1 coordinate 3,922, forward strand.
GAAAGCGCCGGAGTTTACGCTCGCAAGTCTTGAAGGAACTGATGTTGCTCTCTATGACGTGCTCGCAGAGAAAGAAGTTGTGCTCATCGATTTCTGGGCATCATGGTGTGGTCCCTGCATTGCAGATTTTCCCGAGTTAAAGCGACTCTACGCAGCTTACGACGACCACGGTTTTGAGATTGTTGGAGTGTCTATCGACAGCGCTCTTGAAGATTGGGAACAAGGATCCATCGACAACGAACTTCCTTGGATTGATCTGGGACAAATGGATGGATGGGAAGGTGCTATTGCGACCACTTACGGCGTTCTGGCAATTCCAAAGGGCTACTTGCTAGATACAAACGGTTGTATCCTTGAGAAAAACATACGTCCCGCCAGACTTGAGGAAGTCTTGGTTGCGCGATATGGTGAAGTAGCTGAACCTAGCGAGTCGGACGCAGAACCCGAATCGGTCGATGCTGATACGGGAACAGACGAAATGGGCGGATAAGACTAGAAAAAATGTAACTCGTAATCCGGCGTGCCGAAGTCTCCTTCTTGACGTAGACTTTCATTTCTCGGTACGCCGGAATTTCCCGCAAGTCCTTCTATGAGTCGTTTGTTTAAACTACTCAGTAGGTTTGAGCTTTCACCGAACTCTACGGAAAACTCCTGCTCTGGTGCGGTTCAACCCTGGCAACTTTCAAGCATTCCCCGAACCAGAAAGAAAAGATTTGACAGTTGATACCTGTTGTGGCAGCTTCATGTAGTTTTGGGAAGCTACCACTAAATACCGTAGTGCGATGAAAACTAGCAGAGTATAGGGTGGAAAAGGAGGAGGCTAGACCCGCTGTCTAGACGAGATACCTTGATGTGTAGCGAGACATCACTCGTTAACCCATTCGGCATTTCGCTTTTCACGAAAAGCAGCCATGCCTTCGGCTGCTTCTTCAGACCGAAACATTTGACCGCTCCAAACTGACGTTTGTGCAAAGCCTTCCGTTCGATCCCATCCAGGAACTCGACGCACCAGCTTCTTGCACTCAACAACTGCATTCGGGCCACCCAAGTTGATCATATCCACTTCTTCCTGCACTGCAGACTTTAGTTGATCAGCAGGAACTGCTCGATGCACAAATCCCATATCCACTGCTTGAGAACCCGTGAACCTCTCCCCTGTGAGAAAGAGCTTCATTGCGTGGTGCGTACCTAGTTTTGGGATGCATACGACCGAAATCACAGCGGGGATCACTCCGATACGGACTTCGCTAAAACTAAATCTGGCGTCTTCCACTGCAACGACGATGTCGGCTGCTCCCACCAGACCCAATCCGCCGGCAAACGCGGCTCCGTTTACTGCCGCGATTACAGGTTTGTCGCTGTCCATGATTCGAGTGAGCACATCGGGATAGGGGACCGACTTTCTTCCTTCAATCGAAGCTCCCGGGGGACTTTTCAAATCTGCGCCTGAACAGAAAGCAGGCGGTGCCCCGGTGATAACAATGCAACGTACATTGGGATCTTCATTAGCTTCGCCAAGATGTTCGTAAAGTTCACTCACAAGAACGGACGACAACGCATTTCGATTGTCTGGTCGATTCAGCGTGATCCACGCTGCGCCTTTCTCTATTTCGTAGAGAGTAGCTTCCGTTGATGACATCAGGAGTCTCCTTCTGGCGTGTCCATTTCGACAAGAACTACATCCTTGTCAACTTGATCGCCTGCTTCTACACGAACACCAGTGATTACTCCATCCATCGGAGCGGTGATTCGGTGTTCCATTTTCATGGCTTCCAATACTACGAGTAATTGGCCTGCACGTACTTTGTCACCCTTGTTCACTTCGGTCGAGAGGATTTTCCCCGGCATTGGGGCTGACAAACCACCTTCGGCATCGTCGCTTCCAGGTAGTACGAAACGAGGAAGTTCTCGGAGCGCAATATCTCCAGAGGGACCGTGTGTATACCAAATATCGTTGTCGCGCGTTAGTTCAAATTCCATTCGCCGATCATTGATTGCAAGCTCTGTTGAGTTGGAATCCACAGCAAGAACCTCTACCTCAAACTCTTGGTCGTCCACTCTCATTTCAAATGAACTATTCGAATGAGCTCTGTACTCCAACTGCAAGCTGGATCCGTCGTGTTCAAATGAAGATCGTTCGGGAGGCATGTGGGAATTGCGCCAACCGGTGGGTATGTGAGACAACACCTTTGCGCTCTCACGACGCGAGAATTGGCAGCAGATTGCTATAGCCATAGCTGCGTCGGCTAATTCCTGCGCCGTGGGATTATGGATCGGCGAAGGTTGCACTCGTTCAATGAAGTCGGTGGTTGTATCGCCAGCTATGAATTCGGGTGTTCGCAATGTCGCAACTAAAAAATCACGGTTGTTGCGAATTCCCTGGATGCTGGTAGTTTCCAGCGCACGCGCGAGTTTTGCTATAGCCTCGCGACGAGTGGCACCGTGCGAGATGACCTTTGCGATCATGGGATCAAACTCGACGTTGACTTCGCTTCCCGAAGAAACTCCCGAGTCAAACCGCGCTGAATTGCTAGGTCTCCATACCTTGAGTACTCCGGGAGATGGAAGAAATCCGCGCGACGGATCTTCAGCGTATAGTCTTGCTTCAATTGAGTGACCATCAATTGCCAAATCGCTTTGCTCGTAGCCAAGCGGTTCACCCTCAGCTATTCGAATTTGTTCTCGAACCAAATCGAATCCCGTAACTTCCTCGGTTACGGGGTGCTCCACTTGAAGCCGAGTATTGACTTCGAGAAACCAGAATTCGTCGCTTGAAACAAGAAACTCCACTGTACCAGCGGACGAATAACCTAGTCTCTTCGCTGCAGAAATCGCGGCTTCACCCATCCTTGCGCGTAGGTCAGGACCAACAGCAGGTGAGGGTGCTTCCTCGATAATTTTCTGATGCCTACGTTGAATGGAGCATTCTCTTTCGAAAAAGTAGACGACATCGCCGTAGAGATCGCCCATGATCTGGATTTCTACGTGGCGAGACGAAGTAACCCATCTCTCAAGAAAGACGGTGTCGTCACCAAATGATGCATCTGCTTCCCTTCGAGCGCTCTCAATAGCATCCGAAAGCTGTTCTTCCGTTTCAACAATTCGCATTCCGCGTCCTCCTCCACCAGCGGATGCCTTGACGAGCACGGGGTATCCAACTTCTTTAGCTGCTTCGGCGACATCTGTTTCTTTAGAAATCGGCTGTGCCATGAGCGTTGGGACATCGGCCTCCGACATCATTGCTTTGGCGGCGAGCTTATCGCCCATTTGGCCGATGGCTTCTGGAGGAGGGCCTATCCAAGTGATGCCAGCATCTTGTACGGCTTTAGCAAAGGCTGCATTTTCCGAGAGAAAACCGTAGCCTGGATGAACGGCATCAGCTTCTGACACTTTGCATGCGTTTATCAGTTTGTCGATATTAAGATATGTCTCAGTAGATGACTTGCCATTCAGTGCAATTGCAATTTCTGCTTCCTTCACGAAGGGAAGATTGATATCTCCGTCAGCATAGACCGCGGCAGTGGCAATGCCCATATCTCGGGCTGTGCGAAAAACGCGACTTGCGATTTCTCCACGGTTCGCAACAAGGATTCGGCGGATGGGTTTAATGGTTACATTCTCCACGTGCCGAACTCCTTTGTACCTTGGACCTCTCCACTATGACTGGCGGAAAGCGAAATACCAAGCACGTTTCGTGTTTGTCTTGGATCGATCATGGCATCGTCCGTTATGCGAGAAGTGGCAAATAGCCCCTTGGATCGTTCCTCGAGCCAGAATTCAGTTCCTGCAACGCGTTTAGCGTTGGCATCTTCGTCAAAAGGTAGTCCACGACGCTGTGCCGCACGTCGTTGAACAATCGTCATAACTCCTGCCTGCTGCTTGGGTCCCATCACCGCAATCTTGGCAGTTGGCCAGGTATAGGTAAACCGAGTGCCGTAGGCACGACCACTCATTCCATAGTTGCCTGCGCCATAAGAAGCACCTGCAATCACGCTGAAGTGGGGAACGGTCGAATTGGTAACAGCATTGATCATTTTCGATCCGTTCTTGGTGATTCCTGCTTGTTCAAACGAAGCACCCACAACGTATCCTGTGATGTTGTGCAAGAATACAAGTGATACATCAATTTGATTACATAACTGTATGAATTGCGAAGCTTTTTCTGCGGATTCGGACATTAAAGGACCGTTGTTTCCTAGAATTCCAACGGGATATCCGTGAATGGATGCCCAGCCTGTTACAAGCGTTTGTCCATAGCGAGGCTTGAATTCTTCGAATCGTGAACCGTCCGTTACGCGGGCGATTACTTCTCGAATATCAAAGGGAATCGCGAGATCCTCTCCAACGATACCCAATAGTTCGTCTGGGTCATAGACCGGTGGATCCGAAGGCATCGACGGCTCTGGACCGAGTTTTCGCCAATTTAGATGTCGAACTACCTCTCTACATAGTCGGATGCCATCCATTTCGTCCTCAGCAAAGTAATCTCCTAAACCGGAAACCGACGTATGCATGTCGGCGCCACCGAGTTCTTCATTCTCCGCATCCTCGCCTGTGGCCATTTTCACCAACGGCGGACTTCCAAGGGCGACCATTGCTTGGTTTTTCACGAATATGTTGTAGTCGCTCATTCCTGGCTGATAGGCTCCTCCGGCAGTAGACGCTCCAAATGCAATCGAAACCGTAGGAATACGCATCTTGGAGAGTTCAGTAATCTCATAAAAGAGGCGACCTGATTCGGCGAAGTGTCCTGTCTCACGCCGAAGTCCCTGTTCTGGGTCGCTGCTACCTCCACCGCCGCCGCCACCTAGGTCTGCGCCCGCAGATTCCACGAACTGAATGTAGGGCATTCGGTTTTCCCTTGCAATCTCCAATCCTCGCATGAGTTTCTTGGAGTTGAAGGCATTGAATGCACCAGCTCTGACAGAAGGGTCGTGTCCCAAGATCACACATTCGACTCCTTCGATCACACCGATGCCGACAACGAATCCTGAACCTACGACATAGTTTGACCGCCATGCGGCCAGTGGACTTATTTCTAAAAACGGAGAATCTCGATCGAGTACCCAAGCGATTCGCTCGCGAATTACCATTTTGCCCCGTGAAGCAAGTCGGTCTACGGCTTCCTTTCCGCCGCCCCGCGCCGCCTCGGCGAACAGCTCTTCCATTTCCGCGAGCTTGTCCAGCGAATGCTGGCGATTGTTCAAATAGGATTCAGATCTTGTGTCGAGTGACGATGCAAGTACGGCCAATGCAAGACCTCCTTAAGTGATTTTGGCGTCAATCATCAGCGATCGCAATCTGACCAGCGATCGACGCAGAAATTGCCCCAAGCTCCCTGAGTGAAATCTCAGTAACTTCTTGGCAGATTATGCGGCACTGGGTCGTGTCAGTGCATCGCCTTCGCGCCACGGCGAAATCTGTCCTTCGTAGACTCCCGGTCCTTTTCGGAAGTGCGCCGCTTCTTGTAGCGTCTCTACAAATGGCATGTCTGCCGGATACGTACCCCCGTTGCTGGGAAGTGGACCTGCTTTGGAGACATGGCCCCAGAGTGGGTGGCCAACTACCTCCTCGGCGATGCATGCTGCTTCGATGACTTTGTTCAAGTCGTATCCGGTTTCAACTCCCATTTCATGGCACAGGTGTACAAAGTCTTCCGTAGGGACATGGCCAGCTGCGCGTCGGTTACCCCCATAGGGGCATCCCCCCAGACC
>JAPOXO010000135.1:0-5023 GCA_026707045.1 Gammaproteobacteria bacterium
ATCCACATGAGCTGATCGTCGATTCTGTCTTGTTTTGATCTGTCGCGAGGAGGGTTGATGTAAAGAATGTCCATGGGACGCTTCTGAATCGTATTTTCGTACTCCCGGTCAGGCATTTGATCACGGCAAAACTGTAGGTAGGAGTATTCAGTCTTGTCCGCTGTCGGAACATGTGGCATCGATCGGCCAGAGTAATCAGGACATTGCTGAGGGATGGCCCAAGAAGCGAACATGGAGAACATTTCCTTGCCTTCCTGAATTGCAATGACTCGTCGATGACTAAACGACCTTCCGTCACGCATCCGTTCGACGTTGTAGCTGACACCCAAGTTGGTATCGCCAGGTCGAAGGAAATACGAATGCAGTGAATGAATTGATCGGTCTGAATTTACCGTCCGGGCACCTGCTTCCATTGCCTGTGCTAGAAACTGACCACCGAACATTCGTAGACCTTTATCAGGACTGGCAGGAGCTGTGAAATTGTCGTCTTCGTTTTCTACGAGTTCGAGAATCGAATCAAATGAATCAATAGGCATGTGCGGCAATTAACGGGACACTGCGCTACAGACCTTTGTGCAGCTCTTCGGATTACTCATGCTTCTAGTTTTCGAGCGACAACGAGTCAAAGAAGCCGAGGTGTCTCTGGTGAAATTCTGAAACTCTATTGGAGGAAAGTCAGCGAAGCTCACTGATACGTTGATCTAACAGGGGAGTCGAATGAGCTCCTCGTTCGAAAAACGCCTTTAGTCCAAAGTCATTGAAGAAAGTCTGTCGCTGGCTTCGGCGAAGTCCTCCATGAAGTTGTAGACAACCGAACGCACGGAGAGTGCTTCGTTCATCAATCCGACTCCTTGACCAACAAAGTAGTTGACCAGTTTCTTCGCACCTTCGTGATCGCTTTGCGCTAGTCGATTGATTTTTCTAAATGCTGCTTCTGCAACCACGCCCTGCAGGGGCATTGGCAAGGGGTCTGGGCTCTCTTCGGCCTGCCAAGCATCGGTCCAAGCGGACTTAAGCTGCCGAGTGTACTTTCCAGTACGACTTCTTGATCGTACTGTTTGTCGAGAGTTTGCCTGCAGCATCTTCTCTTTGACAACCGGAAGAGTCTCTGCCTCTGCAGTGGTCAACCAAACTGATCCGGTCCAAACGCCGTCTGCTCCCATCGCCATACAAGCGGCCATTTGACGGCCCGTTACGATTCCGCCAGCTGCCAGCACGACCATGTCTGATCCTTTTAATTCTTCGAGTACTTCAGGAACGAGCACGAGGGTCGAAACCTCTCCACAATGCCCCCCGGCTTCGGTGCCTGCTACGATGCATACATCCACTCCAGCATCCCGGTGTTTGATTGCATGTTCTTTCGCACCTGCAAGAGCCCCAACTACGATGTCGTTGGCTCTAGCGCGTTCAACCATGAAATCAGGCGGTACTCCCAAAGCATTGACCACCATTTTTACAGGATGAGAAAAGGCAGTTTCCAGCACCCTGTCCGCACCAGCTTTCCGCATGTTGTCACCGACTCCTCCTCGAATGGAGTCAGTCCATAGGTCGCTCGTATCGATGTCGTGTGTAGCTAGCAGGTGTTCTATATAGCGTTTATGTTCTTCTGGAATGCGAGATTCCAATTCAGCCTTTGTCAGCGCGGATTCCTTACTGTCCATACTTGTTGGAACAAGCAAGTCCACTCCGTAGGGTTTTCCATCACAATGCTCGTCTATCCAGCTGAGCTCGATGTCTAGTGATACTGGTGTATGCCCCACAGCGCCGAGAACTCCGAGTCCTCCAGCGGCGCTGACTTCAGCGACTACGTCACGACAATGGCTGAAGGCAAACAGAGGGAATTCGATTCCGAGCAATTCACAAGCTTTGGATTTCATGAGGACTTCGTATGGACACAGAATGGGTGTCACTGATTTTACCGAGTTTCCAATCGGGGTGCAGTATGCCTTTTGTAGTAAGGACAACCGAATTGGCAGTACGTAGAAGGCTAGAATCTGTGAGCTATCGGCACAAATGAACACAAGCCCTTTTACGTCAAATGAAGACGGAACAAATTTGGACTATTTTCTTGGCTCTTGCGATCTCGAGTCCAACTTTGTGCGAAAACAATCAACAAATAGCTCATTCCATTTTGGATGACGTTGCGCAACCTTCTCCTCGACTAGACGATCCGTTAGCTGGTTCAGGCACTAAACTGCAAATTACCATCGACGAATCGTGGGAATTGGACGATGTGAGAAAGGTTTCGGACACTCTCTACGAAACTGCGAATTACATCTACAGCCATTTGAGGAACGGTCCAGAATTTCAAATAGTTGTCGGGCATGACAATAATCTAGGCCCAATTTCTCGGTATCGAAGTAACGATGAAGATTTTGATCGAGTTCTGCTCAGCAACACTCCGTTGGAATATCGTCCGCAGATCATGTACCAATTCTCGCACGAGTTTTGCCATGTCATATCGGACTTTAACCGTATTCGATCTACAGAATCCAAAAACGAGTGGTTTCATGAAGCATTGTGTGAACTAGCATCGATTTTCGTGTTGCATTCAACTGACGAACCTGAACTAAAGAGCTATATCGACGACTACCTCGAAGAATCTCGTGAAATTCTCTCCGACATTCACGACTTCGGGTCCTGGTTGTTGAGCAACGAGGATGAGCTCCGGGCACAGGTCGATGGTCGCCTCGACCGGAAATCGAATGCAGTGATAGCCTACCGACTCCATCCACTCTTTGCACGGCACCCGGGTCTCTGGAATACTCTGTGGCACTTGCCTAAATCAAACAGCAAGATAGCAATCTATATAGCGGAATGGAAACAAGCAATTGACGAACAAGATCTGCATCTATTGCACAAGGTGGAAGTGCGTTTGCTAGGCGAGAAAGAGCAATTGTGATCCCATTCAACACCATTGGATTGCGGGCTTGTAGATTTTCGTTCTCATGAATGTACATGTCGTCCTGAAGAGTATGGAGTTAGAGTGATGCTAACAAGCACGCAAGTCAGGCATTACACGGAAAAAGGTTATGTCATACCAGACTTTCGATTGGACGAAAATACTGTTCAATCCATAAGAGACGACCACACTCGATTTGTACAAAAATTTCCGCAGTTCTTCGACTATTGTGGTGCATTGTTGGTATACGATCTGGCGTTTCTGAACTATGCCCGAGACGAATGCATTTTGAACATGGTGGAGCAATTGTTAGGACCCAATCTTGCCTTGTGGAACAGTAGCCTATTTGCCAAACCTCCTAAAGTCGGAAGTAAGACACCATGGCATCAAGACGGGGAATATTGGCCCATAAGACCACTGGCAACATGCTCTGTCTGGATTGCTGTTGACGATTCCACAAGAGAGAACGGTTGTCTGAGGTTTATACCTGGTTCTCATAGGTCCAAACGACTTTCGCCGCATCACAAGAACGATGCAAAGGGATTGTCTCTTCCTTTGGAATTGGATGCTGATCAGTTTGACGAATCGGCTGCTGTGGATATTGAACTAGAAGCAGGGCAGATTTCGCTGCATGACGTGTACCTCATGCATTCCTCCGAGCCAAATCGGTCGTACAAACCCCGCCGCGGGATGACATTACGATTCATGCCGACTACCTCCGTATATTGTCGGAACCTGTCCTCGGGACCAAGTGCACGAGTTGATCGAGCCAGAACCCTCTTTCTGATGAGAGGTGTTGACGTGTCCGGCGAGAATGACTTTCGATTGAGGCTGCCGTCAGACTTCTGATTCCCATTTGCCAGCAAAAGAAAGTTCTTATGCACGGGCTTACATTGAATGTACTGTCACGTAGCTACATTTACAGTGAACTGAGAGGCTCTCCACAATTTTTCGAGCAAGCTCAAGCTCTCACAGGAGTAGCAACCGTCTCTAGACTGAGACTTAGCGGAAAGTCTACAGTCCAGAAAATGTCAGTATTTTCAGGACAGCTTGCTGTTCGCAGTTCGAATCGGAACGAGGGATTGAAGTTCGGATTGACATCATCCTCCAACGGGTGAGGTGACGAAAGTCACAGGGTTAGAGGCATAACTTGCGATGCGATAAAATTGCCGCTACACCTATTGACCAAGGACAACCACAAGCGTAGTGGCTACCGATAGGAAATTTGCTCAAATTTCATCTGTTCAATAGCGTGTGACTATCTCATTGAACTTTGAAATAAGAATAGGGGGAATATCCTATGGCTGACTCCAGCCAATGCCCGGTGGCTCACGGCTTGGGAAAGAAAGCGTCCAGCGACGGCACCACAAATCGAGACTGGTGGCCTAATCAGCTGAACGTTAATGTTCTGCATCAACATACTCCAGAATCCAGCCCATCCAACGGCTCAGATTACGCAACCGAGTTCGCAAAATTGGACTTCACTGCGTTGAAAAATGATCTGTACGAACTCATGACGACCTCCCAGGACTGGTGGCCGGCAGACTACGGACACTACGGTCCACTGTTCATTCGAATGGCATGGCACGCCGCGGGAACGTACCGAGTCGGTGACGGCCGCGGTGGCGCTGGCACTGGAAATCTGCGATTTCCTCCGGTCAACAGTTGGCCGGATAACGGGAATTTGGATAAGGCAGTGAGACTGCTATGGCCCATTAAGCAGAAATACGGTAAGACAATTTCTTGGGGTGACCTCCTGATCCTAGCCGGAAACTGCGCTCTCGAATCGATGGGATTCAAAACCTTTGGATTCGGCGGCGGACGCGAGGACGTTTGGCAATCCGAGGACGACATTTACTGGGGTTCCGAGACCGAATGGCTAGGTGACAATCGCTACACAGGTGTGCGAGATTTGGAAAAGCCACTTGGTGCCGTCCAAATGGGGTTGATTTACGTCAATCCGCAGGGTCCAAACGGAAATCCAGACCCGGTCAAATCAGGTGTCGATATCCGCGAGACATTCGCGCGCATGGCAATGAACGACGAAGAAACCGTAGCACTCACGGCTGGCGGTCATACATTCGGCAAGTGCCATGGTGCAGGGGCTGAAGCTCTAGTCGC
>JAPOXO010000135.1:5033-9618 GCA_026707045.1 Gammaproteobacteria bacterium
GTCGCCTCAGAACCGGAAGGAGCCCCAATCGAACAACAAGGACTAGGTTGGAAGAGTGCCAATGGTACGGGACTTGCGGGTGACGCGATTACCAGTGGTCTTGAAGGCGCATGGACTAATAGTCCCACTACTTGGGATAACGGTTATTTCGACAATCTATTTGGGTACGAATGGGAACTGACGAAGAGTCCAGCTGGAGCTCACCAGTGGATTCCAAGAGATGGGGCAGCAGCGGATGCGGTTCCGGATGCACACGACCCAACGAAACGCCATGCTCCAATCATGACGACCGCGGACATGGCGATGAGGATGGATTCGGCGTACGAACCTATAGCGCGACGTTTTCACGAGAATCCTGACGAGTTTGCTGATGCCTTCGCACGTGCATGGTTCAAGCTCACCCATCGTGACATGGGTCCGCGAGCGAGATATCTTGGCCCCGAAGTGCCCGAAGAGGAACTCATTTGGCAAGATCCGATTCCTCCAGTCGATCATGAATTGATTGATGAACAAGACATTTCCGATCTCAAAACCAAGATTTTGGCTTCAGGATTGTCTGTGTCACAGTTCGTTTCTGCGGCCTGGGCTTCCGCCTCAACTTTTAGAGGTTCCGACAAACGGGGAGGCGCAAACGGGGCACGTGTCCGTTTTGCACCTCAAATTAATTGGGAAGTCAACGACCCAAATGACCTTGCCACAGTGATTCAAAAGCTTGAAGGAATTCAGAGCGACTTTAATGGCTCGGCATCCGGTGGCAAGTCAGTATCTCTCGCAGATCTCATCGTATTAGCGGGCTGTGCGGCGGTCGAAAGAGCAGCACAACGTGCGGGTTACGACGTTTCTGTTCCCTTCACGCCGGGACGAACTGATGCATCGGCCGAACAAACGGATTCGGATTCATTCATTTATCTTGAACCGTCTGCGGATGGATTTCGAAACTTCATTCAAGAAGGTCACAAGGCTTCACAAGAACAGTTGTTGATTGACCGTGCTCAGTTGCTAACTCTCTCAGCTCCTGAGCTAACGGTGCTGGTTGGCGGATTGCGTGTGTTAGGTGCAAATACGGGCGGTTCGAAACACGGTGTTTTCACAGAGCGACCTGGGGTTCTTTCGAATGACTTCTTCGTAAACCTTCTCGACATGAGTACGGATTGGGTTCCGACTTCAGAGGCTTGCGAACTGTTCGAAGGACGTGATCGTGCAACTGGCGAAGTCAAATGGACAGGAACACGAGCTGACCTTATTTTTGGCTCCAATTCTCAACTCCGGGCGATTTCTGAATATCACGGTTGTTCGGATTCTGAAAAGCAATTCGTGACTGATTTCATAGCTGCATGGGATAAAGTGATGAATCTAGATCGGTTCGAACTCTGCTAATCCACAATTACTAACGGCGTCCCACGTGGCGTTGGGACGCCGTCTTTCCCTGTAGCACTTGTCCCATGCCGTGCCTTCGTGGCGAATTTTGGGCGAGTGGCTTTCCTCGCTGTCCAAAAAGTCATTTACTGCCGCTATAGACTTGCGCTGTCTTGGCTAGACAAACAAGCCGCAAAGTCGTGAATTTACGCTGTTGGTTGAGACTTGTTGGCTAGTCTCCTGATTGATTCGCTTTACTAAATTCTGTATGCTATTTGTCGCTAGTCTTGATTATTGCGATGTCGCCTCTTGCGGGCGAGTACTTTTAGTTCTGTTTGTGTTTTAGTTAGATTCGATAGATGCATATCAGATTTTGTATTCAGCCCTCATGTGTAGAGATCAGCGGTAATACCGGACCCACCGCACATTTGCAGTTCGATTTTCTAATAACTAAGGAATAACAACATCATGCGTACCCAAATAGCAATTTTTGTAGATGCAGGCTACTTGTGTGCATTGGGCTCAATGGCTCTGACAGGCGAGGCGATGCCGCGAGCTCGCGTTGGTATTAACCCTGATGTGCTATCGCAAGAGTTGAAACAGGTCGTCAGAGACTTGGTAGGGGCTCGGCCAATACTACGGATCTATTGGTATGAAACGGGGTCGCAGAATCGTACGATGTCCAATGAGCAACTGCGAATCTGTGAAAACGATGAATTCAAACTGAGGCTTGTCTCGCTCCACCCACAAAATGTCCGAACGGGGACCGCAACTGTTATTTCAAGAGATCTTATGGAATTGAGCCGAAAAGGGTCGATTTCAGATGCTCTAATTCTTGCCCGTAACGATACGCTGCGAACTGGAATCGAGATTTGTCAGTCTTACGGTATTCGAGTCCACATGCTGGAAGTATTTGCAAACGAGAATGCTCGATTTTCATGGCTTCGAGCAGACACGGACACTTCAACAGCATGGCGGTTGGACGTTCTTAGAAGGTTTTTGTTTGAGCAGGAGGTTGCTCCAGAAACGCAAAACCAATTTTACGGACATGCTCTAAATACACCCGCAACTCCAACGCCGCCGCTGACTCCTCGATTATCCGAGGCCACTATTCCCGATCAAACACGGGAGACGATTCACTCGGTTGTCAGAGACTATATTGACGAACTCTATGACGACGAGCTGGAGTCCTGTATGGAATACTGGAAGACGGGTAGGGGAGTTCCCAATACGTACGACAAGTCATTGTTGTTTGAGTGCCGAAATTCCTTAGACCGCAACTTGTCGGAAAGCGAACGTCAAGTTATGCGCAATAGTTTCCGAATGTTTGTTGAAGAACGGGTTCAAGACTTGGATGAATCTAAGGAAGAAGAGAACCCCATAGACGAAGGTTACGATACTCTCGAAGACTCGAGCGATGAAGATTACGACGAATTCAGTCGTTAGTTAGTTCAACTTTTAGTCCGAGCTATCTAGACTCCGAGGAATCTTGCGTCAAGAAGTTCCAATCGACAGCAAGTTCTCAACAGGTCGATATAGTTCTTCCAAGTAGGCGATATCCTCGTCTGAGAGATCGATGTTGCTGGCTTTGACGAGTTCCTCCAGCTGTGAAACTCTTGATACCCCCACGATTGGAGAAGTTATTTCTGGCTTGTTGAGCAGCCAGGCTACTGCGATTTGTGCCGGTTTCAGTCCGTACTTTTCAGCCGTTTTCGCAACTCGATCAGCGATTTTGAAGTCGGCTTCTCCGCGATATAGGCTTTCCGTCCTAACACGATCTCTGCCAGAAGATCTGTTAGTCGATCCTCCAGAAAATCCACCACGGTATGAACCGGCGAGAATTCCGCGAGCCAACGGAGACCATGGAGTCAATGCAACTCCTGTGGATGCGCAGTACGGATTCATTTCACGCTCCTCTTCGCGATAGATCAAGTTGTAGTGGTTCTGCATGGAGACAAACTCAGTCCAACCATTGGATTTGGCGGTCAATTGCAATTCGGCAAACTGCCACGCAAACATCGAGGATGCCCCGAGGTATAGAACTTTTCCAGCTTTGACCAGGTCATGGAGCGCTTCCAAAGTCTCCTCAATCGGTACAGATATCTGGCCGCGAACGCCATGCGGATGTCGATGTATTACAAGGTGATCTATATAGTCGTGTCCGAGTCGAGCCAGGCTCGCATCCACTGATTCGAATATATGTTTACGTGAAAGGCCTCCTTGATTAGCACCTTGCCCCATTGGAATGGCAACTTTAGTGGCGAGAACGTATTCGTCTCGCTGGAACATTGAACCAAGTATCTTTCCAACAACTCGTTCGCAAGAGCCAAGACCGTACACGTTTGCACAATCAAAAAAGAACAGACCGTTCTCAAGTGCTGTTTTAAAAATTGGTCTAGCTTGATCCTCGGGCAATGTCCAGTCACCTTGGTAACCACGACCGGGTTCCCCAAAGTTCATTGTTCCGAGGCATAGATTCGATACTCTCATGCCACATTTCTTTCCAAGAGGAACAGCTGGGAGCATACAAATCAATTCCGCACCATTAGTTGGTCAAATATTAGCGAAGTCATTCTGTACTAACAATCTGGCAGGCTACGATGCAAGTCTTGCCTGCCTTTAACAATTCAAAATCCAATCAAGCTCCGTTTCAACTGAACCGAAAGGACTTGCGAACCGACCAAGTATTGACTCGTTGAGTTCGCCCACAAACACACGTGATGCGAGAAAGTGATTTCATGGTTTCACACACTCATCTTTACGGATTCGGGGTGCTAGTGAGACGATGTGGAAAATACGCAAAGGCCTCGTCCTTATCAAACTTGTCCTGGACGCTAGGTGGTTGTAATAGTGATCGTAGAGAGGGAGGATCACATTTACGTTTCGAGGCATTCAGTAAACAGCAGGAAGCGCGGGTTCGGTGACTAGAGAGAATAGAGCCCTGTCAAATGTTCGCCTTGTCGATCTGACCGATGCGAGAGCAATCTACGGGGTCAAACTCTTAGCAGATCTTGGAGCTGATACGGTGCGTCCTGTGCCCGAAGACGGAGATCCATTGGCTAGTCGAGGTCCTATTGACGAATCTACTGGAAAGTCTTTGTGGTATGCGTTTCATGCATCGAGCAGACGATTCTTCCGTATGTCACGCTCGCTGGAGTGTGAGAGACATTTGCACCAACTTTGCGAAAATGCGGACGTTATCGTCCTAAATGCTGGACATCCTTTCGAA
>JAPOXO010000100.1 GCA_026707045.1 Gammaproteobacteria bacterium
CAGTAGATTGCCGTGCGACAGCATTGCACCCTTTGGCCTGCCCGTTGTTCCGGATGTGTACAGAATTGCAGCTAGACAGTCCTCATCTATCTCTTCAATGGATTCAGAAGTGGTTGCTTGCTCGACGAGGTCAGCCAAGGTCCCTTGTCCACGATCGTCGATCGTCAGGACAGGAAACGGAAAAGCATTAGCTGGATCGGCAGGCTCGTTTGCGACAAACAATGCAGGTTGCGTGTCGTTAACAAAAAACTCAATCTCTCTTGATGTATACGCCGTATTTAGCGGTACATACACCGTACCGAGCTGAAGACTGGCAAGATATAAGGCTAATGTTTGCGGACATTTCCCGCCTTGGACAAGGATTCGATCTCCGCGTCTAATCCTAAGCTGATTTAGTGCACTGGAGGTGCGTTGCGTCAGAGCCCTGAGTTCGCTGTATGTCCAGCTCTTTGAGTCGGTGTGAAGACAAGGAGAATCATCTTGCCTTCTCATTACTCGGTCAATGAACCCGTAGATATTTCGATTCATTCGCAGACGAACTGAATGTCGAACATTTCGCTTGTCGTATTCTTGCACATTAGCTGTTGTGCAAGACCCGCAGTTATGTCTGATCAACCAATGTGGAAACCATCCGAGTCCTTGATAGATTCATGCAACTTGACTCGATTTGCTCGCACTGTTGGATTTGAACCCCCAAACTACGCGAATTTTCACAAATGGTCCATCGACAACCGAGCGGAATTTTGGGAACGTGCATGGGATTTTCTGGATGTCGTTGGAGATCGAGGTAGCACAACGGTTCAGAACAAGGATGATTTCCTAGAAAGTCGGTGGTTCTCGAGTTCCTCGCTCAACTATGCTGAAAATCTAACCAAGAGAAAAGACGATGCTACAGCAATTGTTGGAATTCTTGAGACCGGCGCAATCCAAAGAGTTTCCTTTAGCGAACTTCGAAAAAAAGTTGCCCAATTTGCGGCTGAGTTAGAAGATAGAGGAATTGGAAAAGGAGACAGGATTGCGGCGTTTCTACCAAATGTCGTTGAGACCGTTATCGCGATGCTGGGCACATCTAGCATTGGAGCCATCTGGTCATCTTGTTCGCCTGACTTTGGACTTCATGGATCTTTGGACAGATTCGGTCAAATCGGGCCAAAACTACTGCTCGCCACTGATGGCTACTGGTACAACGGTAAGGTTTTCAGCGTGCAAGAAACGGCTGCTCAACTGTCGCAACAGATTGACAGCATTCAGGATGTCTTGTGGTTAAAGCTTCTCCACAATTCAGGTGATGATTTTGACGCGGTCTGGGATAGACCCGAATCTGTCCCACGTTTTGGGAGATTCCCGTTCGATCATCCGCTCTTCATCATGTATTCGTCCGGAACCACAGGCAAACCGAAATGCATCGTTCATGGTGCAGGTGGAACTCTGATCCAACATCTCAAAGAGCATCAATTGCATGTCGATCTGGGTTCAGAGTCCAAGATCTTCTTCTACTCAACATGTGGTTGGATGATGTGGAATTGGCTCGTGAGTGCGTTAGCTAGCGGATCAACGATTGTGCTCTATGACGGCTCTCCGTTTCAACCTGAACCAAATCGTCTGCTTAATATGGCGGAAAAAGAAGCAGTTTGGGACTTTGGAGCTGGAGCCAAGTACTACTCCACATTGCAGAATTCCGGAGTTAGCGTTAGGTCATCACATGCATTTGACTCACTTAGAACAATACTCTCCACAGGTTCTCCATTACTGCCTGAATCCTACGACTATATCTATAGTCACTTGAAATCGGATGTTCATCTAGCTTCGATTTCCGGGGGAACCGACCTCATTTCTTGCTTTGTACTTGGCAATCCTTGGTCCGCCGTCTATCGTGGTGAAATCCAAGGTCCCGGGTTGGGAATGGATGTTGACGTATGGGACGACCACGGAAACCACCTTTTTGGGAAGAAAGGCGAACTCGTTTGCAAAAAGTCTTTTCCTAGCAAGCCAATAGGATTCTGGGAAGATCCAAATGACGAAAAATATCGCTCTTCGTACTTTTCGATGTATCCCAATGTATGGGCACATCGAGATTTTGCTGAGATCAATCCAGAAACAGGCGGATACACAATCCACGGACGTAGTGATTCAGTTCTGAATCCAGGCGGAGTACGGATTGGAACTGCTGAAATTTATCGGCAAGTAGAGTCGATGGACGAAATTGACGAAGCGCTCTGTATCGGACAATCCTGGAAAGGCGATACTCGAATTGTTCTATTCGTTGTGTTGTCCAAGAGTTCATATTTCTCAGAAGAGTTGGTAAAACGAATCAAACTGCGTGTAAGAAAAAATGCTTCACCCAAGCACGTGCCATCCATCGTACTTCAGGTATCTGATTTGCCGCGAACCCGCTCAGGAAAGATTGCCGAAATCGCGGTGAGAGACATCGTACATGGCAAGGATGTGACGAACACGTCTGCTCTCGCGAATCCAGAAGTCTTAGACGAGTATCGCAACCGAGACGAACTGGTTCTGTAATCGGAATTGGCAAGGAGTCAGAAAACCATTTCCCTTGTGGATTCCAGCGATTAGCAGTTCTTTCAGGTCATCGCACCAGCCCATCTTTTAGTTCACTTTATAGACTTGCTAGAAAAATCCGAAAGTTAGGAACGATTCCTACTCTCAATTCTCAGGAAATCTTCATAATGAACATAAACGACTCCGTTGATTGTCTTCGTGGGTGCACTGGGAAATTCTTCTGTCCAAGTATCCTGTGTTCCTAGAAAGTGTGGTGAATCCTTAACTTTTGCCCAACGATTGCCGTTGTAGCGACGCGCCAATACTGTTCTACCATCTCGATTGACGTAGGCCTCAATCAAGACATCTGATTCGGAGGGATCACTATCAAGCTCAAAGACTCGCATACATTCAACAGATTCTGTGTCGCCCACGGATACGTCGAATGCCCGATCGGCAAAAAGTCTTGGAAGTTCTGGAGGCAAATTACAAGACTGGTCTTTCATCTCTTCAAGAAAATTGTGAATAGCAATCGTTCGTTCGCACACACCAAAGTCTTGATCCCATCCTTTGTCCAAGAACGTATAGAACATTTTCTTGCCATCGGTTCGTCCGCTCTCATGTGCTATCCAATGCACCTCAGAGTCTGTCAAACCACCCCAAATTCTCAAGCTTTTGTCGCCATTTGGAAATGACACAAAGCTTCGATCACTATTAGCTTCTTGCTCATCTACTTCAACCTCCACGCATGCACGACCATGAATTTCCGCAGCACATTTCGCGTGCATCGAATGAACACTCTTGAGGCAAAAAGTTTGTCCGTTTTCTGTTGCTTCATATGTAGCCCAACGAACCGCATCTCCGATTTTGGGAACGATGAACCACCAGGCCATTTCCTGCAGGTCAACTTCGAACGGTTCGGACATGCTTTTCGAGATCGAAATACTCGGCCGAATTGGAGGAAGTGATTCGAGGGTTTCTGTTCTAGGTTTCATGATTTGTGTCCTTTTTTGCGTCGGAAGGTCCAACTCACTTCTTACGATTTCCCGTCCATACGACAGTCTTCGCTTGATGGTTCCTTGAGCAGTTCTCTGTCGAGCTGCAATTTCGGCTATCGAGAATCCTTGGAAATAGAACTCTGTCAGTGCCTTCCGTTCTCGAACAGGAACGTGTCTGAGCACATCAACAATTTCGTCAATGCGATCGCTGTCGTCCGATATTTTGGGACCTCGGCGATCCATGAAGTGGCGTACGGTTGCGGCTTCTCGAACGATTTGTGTCTTCGCTCTAGAACGTTGCCAATCAGAACACCGATTCCTTGCTAGCTGGTAGAGCCATGCTTGGAAATTGGCCGGTGAGCTACGAATGAGACTCAACCAGGCTTGAAGCAGGGTGTCTTGAAATACATCCTCAATGTCAGCTCGCTCCGAAGTACCCAATCGTATTCGAATGAGTGATAGAAGAGGCTGTTCGTACCGTATGATCAAAGACTCAAATGAATCTTGCTCTTTGTGTTCCAAGATTCTCTGAAGTAAATCCTCTTCGGATGGTCGGTCCATCGTGTATGAAAATGGGTTGTCCTAGAAAACAAGGCGTACAAAAGAGTAAAAAGGTTCACATCGTGCTCTGTAATTTTTGCCATAAGGCAAAGAAATGCGAGGTCGCTGAAGCTCTACTAGTTGAAATGAGAATTCGCGCGGCTAGTTTTTGCAGTTTTGCTTATCGTAGACCTACCTTTCTTGTTCAACCACTCGGTGAATCAAGATTAAAACGAGAATTGGAATGTTCTTGATCAAGACTGCTGTAGGATCAAACCAAAGCTGTGGAACCAGAACCCCTTGAAGCGCCAAGCCAACCAAAACGAATGTAAACTGAACCCAAGCCATCAGTCTCAAGTTCCATCCAAAAAGAATCAACAGACCAAGAGCGACATTTAGAGAACTCGCTAGTACTGCCACAAGCCCAACAAGATCTGATGAGACCAGCTGAGCAAAGACTGCATCGTATAGGTGCGAAGCACGGACCAATCCGACCAAACCTGAACACAACCAAAACATGGCAAGTACCAATCGGATGACAGGTCGGAGCAAGAACATCCGTGCGTGCCACAGATCCTGACTCTCAGACGGTCGAGCAGCCAATATCTCTGGAAGATTTGACACTTCGACTCCAGTTACCCGCTCAAACTGCTCTCCATCGCCTGTCATCTTTCCGCGAAACTGTGCGACAGCCGTGGAATTAATAGGATCTAAGTGAAGCAAGTCTCCCACCTTCCCCATAGCGACCATGACCCAGAATGGAATTTTGAAAATTGGTCTCTTTGGCAATCCAAACCAGCTTCGGTAACTTCCAACTACTTCCCCCATAGACATCTCTTTCTTACATGACGGCTCTAGAGTGGCCTTGATGCCATTGTTGGTGCGCAGGAGTTCTACGATACCCAATGCCAGTTCATTCTTATGAATGATTCCCAAAGGAATAGATCCGTCACCAATCACTGGAGTAAAAATGGGGTTCACCGCTAGAGCTCGGATCATTGATGTGCCACCGTTGGACCCATCGCCGACCACGAGAACGGGTCGAAGAATTGTCCAATCCAAGTCCCTTTTTCTCAGAGCATCCTCTCTAGCACGTGTTGTACGTGAACAACTGTTGTTTGCTTCCGCAACCCCTGTGGCCGAGACATGGACAATTCGCCGCACACCGAGTTTCTCGCATGCGCTATAGAGTGCATCGGGTGCGTTGCAATGGACATTCCAAGACACTCTCGGATTGAGCGGCTGAAGTACACCTGCCACGTTGACGACTGCATCAATGCCGTCGAGCAAACCGTACCAAAGTTGCTGGTCGAGCGCTTCTTCACTAGAAAGATCTAAGGAAATCGCATCAATTCCAGGAAATCGGTGTTGCAAATGTGCTGAATTTCTCACAACACATCGTGTAGTGTGACTCGCTTGGTGGAGTTTTGCGACGATAGCGGAGCCGATAAAGCCGTTTGCTCCAATGACCAAAACTCGCATAGCACCTAATCTTGAAACCAATTGTTACAAAGACTACACCACATAACCGGCTACACAAAGTGCTCGTAGCACCTCATGAAATAGTGCTGTAGCACGTGGAAGCACTACGGAGTGTGTTTACGTGAGAGCTTGACAGATTTTCCAATGTCTGTTGGAAATAAGCAAAACGAGCGTTTGCTTCACCACACGCCGCATCCTTCCTCCACACTGCCGAGCCCCTACAGAAAATCCTAAAGAACGCGTTATCCAAAACACACATCAACACCCATGTCTCGAGCAAACATTTATCAGAAGCTGTTGAAAGCTCGTATCAGTGGTTCTTCAGTGTTCTCAGTACTCAAATTTCGCACATCTTCCCATCAACTGTCCATCATTGCTGACAGGGCGAAGACGATTCGGCGCATCTCACAGGTGAACCCCCTGTGATAGCATTTCTTGAGTTTGGGAAACGGGTTCAAATGCGCTCGAATATCCTCAACATATTGACCAAAATTCCCCGTGTTTTTCGATCGGTGTGGTGTGCTACCTTCGTCATTTGGATCACAACGCTACTAATCGTTTTTTCTCCTGCTTTTTTCACTCCCGAGTCGAACACTACGTTCAGTCGCTCCGTATTAGCACTATTGGTCTTAAGTTTTGCCTTCCTAGTTGTTGGCTTCATCAATACATGTGTATTGGCTTTCAAATTTAGTCAACTGGTCTCCAAGGTTGGTGGAGACAGTAAGAAAACTTACACTCGGTTTCGAAACATACGATATGCTCAAACACACTTCATCGTTGCTGTGTGTTCCATCGCGCTTTTCTCAACAGCAGTGATTCACTTATTGAACGATTCGGATCATGTCTTGCACTTAGGCACATGTGCTCTTGTGATTAGCGTAACGGTACTTGGGCACTCTCTCTTGGACTTCTGGGTACGGTCTCGGCAAGAAGCTCTTGCGGGTGTCAAACGAACGAAGTTCTGGGTATGACAGTCACTTCGAATCAACAGAGGCGTATTGCTTCGATGCGAAATCTCGCTTAGAAAACAAAGCCCTTTACTCCCTACTTAAAGCAATCGTTACGAGGTCAGCTTCAGATCACCGTAATCCTTGAATCCACGAAAATTGCAGTTGTTCACCCCGGTTTAAGAGCGATTTTCGCGATGAGCTAGAAGGCTTTGCTCAAAGCTATATTCGCCTCCTCAACGGATAATGGGTGTCCTCGAAACAAGTTGCTCACAAGACTCGACGATGAATGCGGGGACGAGGCGGGACTGTATGTACTCAATCTGTGGTCTACCACCATACGCGACCAAATTAGTCGTTCTCCTTGTCCTGATACTTGAGCTTCCCAAGCCATAACAATCGCCGTACAGATGTGGTACAACGCCGAGGCAACCTGGCGATAAAGCGACTCATCTTCTCGCTCTGCGGTTTCGCATGCAAAACGTCCAACTTTGTCCAACCAACTTGAGAGCGTGTTCCGATAGCTATCTTGGACTGCACTTAGTTCGTCGATCTTTCCTTCGAGCAATTCGGTGAGTTCACTCAAGCAATCCTGACGTCGTATTGCTCTGCGTACAACATCTATGGCAATGATGTTTGAGGTGCCTTCCCAAATCGATCCCAGCAATGCATCTCTAACAAGTCGGGGATTGACAAAATCCTCGACGTAGCCACATCCTCCACGAAACTCCATCGCATCCTGAGTAACCCTTCGAGCATCTCTAGTTGCTCGAAACTTGAGAAGTGGAGTCAGCAAACGAGCGCATAGTTCATATTTAATGCGCGACCGATTGGTTTCATCATTGGCATTGTCGAGAATCGACGCCACAAACATCCACATAGTCAGAGCTTGCTCTGCGGGCAACGACAGCTTGATCAGTTGCCGTTTCGCCAGTGGTTGGTCAACCAGCTTGCGTCCAAACACCATCCGTTCTCTGGCAACGATCTGCGCGTCGTGTGCGGCGCGTCTCATCAACGCCGCAGACTTAACACCATTGGACAATCTCGATGCATTGATCATCTCCGCCATGTGTCGAAATCCCTGATCCAATTCACCCAGTTGATATGCAAGAGCACCATCAAAGACAAGCTCTCCTGTCGCCATAGATCTGGTGCCCAGCTTGTCCTTGAGCCTAATGATTCGATATTCGTTTCTTTCGCCTGATTCCAATTCCCGCGGCACAACAAACAGGCCAAGTCCTCTTGTCCCAGTTGTTGCACTCTCGGGTCGCGCAAGCAAGACAATTACCTCCGCGTCCGCATTGGAACAGAACCACTTTTCCCCGTATAAATACCAGTTCCCATCTCGTTTGCGAGCTTGCATGCTTATCGATCCAACATCGGATCCGCCTTCTTTTTCTGTAATGAATT
Source organism: Gammaproteobacteria bacterium (assembly GCA_026707045.1). Lineage (GTDB taxonomy): Bacteria > Pseudomonadota > Gammaproteobacteria > Pseudomonadales > Azotimanducaceae > Bin55. The sequence continues at coordinate 7,877 of JAPOXO010000100.1, forward strand.
GTGCACCTTGCCAGTGTTCATCGCCCGTACTGTAGAGCATTCGTGGCAAGAACAATTTCTTCACCTTTTCCGATCCGAACCTTTGAATCAGATGGGCAGAGGAATCGGTGACATTTATTGGGCATCCCAACCCAAATTCCGCTTGATTAAACAAATACGTGAAAGCGTGTTTTGCAACTAGTGGATAAGGACGGTCCAATCCCAAGATTCCAGCTCGAAGACTCATCGCATGTATTTGAAATTCGTCAAATGCTGCTTTTTCCAAGACTTTGTACGAGGGGTGGTACTCGATCCACTCGCGATCCCGACCAAAACGATCACGGGGATGTAGAACAGGTGGATGTGCATTTGCAAGCATGGCGTGCTCATCAAGGTCGTTGGCCGAACGCTGACCCAAGAGGTCCAAGTGAGGTCGCAGAAAGTCTGCTAACTCTTGACCAACATAGACGGGCAACATCGCCTGTAAAGTCCGGTCCAACCGAAAGAAATTGGATCCTCGAGTGTCTGGTGCTACACCAGAGTTTGTGTTCGTAGCCACTTAAGTACTCAGTAGGACTTGACACTATGAGCAAGTTTAAGCAAGGTTGATTCCCTTGCGAGCCGACGATGCTTGAAATAGGTCGATCCTGCCCCAACCGAACCGATCAACCGATAGCCACAGACGTTCGATTCTACGCTCAAATTAAAATGTAATTTTGCTTGTGCGCATATCCAGTGAATCGACTGTTGATCGCCAATCGTGGCGAAATCGCAGCTCGCATCGCAAGAGCTGCTTCAGACTTGGGTATTGAGACGGTCGCGATCCATTCTGATGACGATTCAACGTGCTTGCACTGCCATGTCGCTGACACGGTTCGCCCACTTGCCGCTTCCGGTGTTCGGGCCTATCTGGATTTAGAAAATATCGTTTCGATTGCACGCGAAGCCGAGTGCGATGCAATTCACCCTGGCTATGGTTTTCTAGCTGAAAGCGCACCTTTTGCACGCAAAGTCGCCGATTCAGGACTAACTTTTGTAGGTCCTTCCCCAGGGTCTCTCGAGCTGTTTGGTGATAAGGCTAAAGCAAGAGAGGTCGCAAGTTCGATCGACATCCCCATCGTACGCGGTGTTGATGAACCAATCGCCCTTGAAGACGCACACCAGTTTTTTGGCCAACTAAAGGGTCGGCCAATGCTTCTCAAAGCAATTGCGGGAGGCGGGGGGCGAGGATCCAGAATCGTCTCAACAGAGGAAGAGCTCGAAGATGCATTCAATCGAGCAACTTCCGAAGCCAAGGCTGCTTTCGGAAACGAGCTGCTCTATGCCGAGGAGCTCATCTCGAATGCAAGACACATAGAAGTACAGATCGTAGGTGACTCAAAAGGCAAGATCTGTCATTTGTACGAACGGGAGTGCAGTGCCCAACGCCGCCACCAGAAAGTCGTCGAAGTAGCTCCAGCTATAAATCTGTACAGTGATGTTCGCAAGAACGTCATCGAGGCTGCCGTAAGGCTCGCAGAACATACCAACTATCAGAATCTTGGCACCTTCGAGTTCCTTGTAAACGGAAACAGTTTCTGGTTCATTGAGACCAACGCGAGACTGCAAGTCGAGCATACCGTCACCGAGGAAATCACTGGCGTTGATCTTGTACAAACGCAACTTTGAATTGGAAATGGCGAGACCCTTGAAGATCTTGGATTGGG
>JAPOXO010000082.1 GCA_026707045.1 Gammaproteobacteria bacterium
CGGAGAGGTGCCAGAGCTGGTCGAATGGGCCTGACTCGAAATCAGGTGTGCCTTCGGGCACCCAGGGTTCGAATCCCTGCCTCTCCGCCATTTGTCAGAATTCTGGTGTAGTTGACTGCGGCGGAACTCGAAGTGCGGTATTACGTTCTCGATTTCTGAATTACCTAGGTAATTCCCCGAGCCTGTTTGACAGTTTCCCACGCTGCTTGAATCTCTTGGGTCTTCTTGTGGGCTGCATCCATCAGAAACTCCGGTAGTTTCATGGCATGCAACCTATCGGGATGGCTCTCTTGCATTAATCTACGGTATGCCATTTTTACCTTGCTATCAGATTCCGAGGAGTTCACACCTAGCACTCGGTAGGCGTTGCTGAGGGTGTTTGACGATTCAAATTGGTTTGGCGATTCGCTTTCGGAGTTGCCTGAGGAACGACTATAAGTTCTCGAGTTGCGATTGGCAATATAAGCCTCAGCCTCACGCTGTCGAATGCCCACAGCTTGGGCATAAAGAAACAGAATTCGGATCTTGTCCTCCGTCAAACCGTCTGCCTCGGACATTTCCACCATAGTTTCAAACAACACTGCGCCAGCGACCCGGTTCATCCCCAAGGATGATTGAATCTGATCGAGTGTTCTGTCAAGATTGAAGTTGGGGCTCTTCCCTTCGCTAAAACACTGAATAGCAATTTCTCGGTACCGTTCCGTGAGCGAAAGCTTTTCCATGACCCGAGAAGCCAACTCTATTTCTTGTGAGGAAATGCGCCCGTCGCTCTTGGCGATGCACCCTGCGATTTGGAAGAAAGATCGGAAGGCAAGATCGGTAATTTCGACTTGTTCAGGTTGATCGTCCCCGAACGGATTCATTGTCCGGTTCCAACCCGACTGCTGAAACCGATCCCCTGATCGGAAACGACTTTCTGAAGCCGATTTGTTTGGTGCAAATGCCAACCAAAGAGATACGGCAAAGATGCTAGCCGCCAATCCCATGTATCCAAAGAAAAAGAGCGACAGAGCGCACGCTATAAACGCTGCGAAATATCTCATCTTGTGTTCGTCGGTGAACAGCCAAATTTCGAGTCAGAAATATTTTATGCCGTGAAGAGATGACAACGTTCGAGACAGTGCTAAACGCGGTCCAAATGACGTCAATGGACGAACGAACCGATGATCTCGAGCCAAATATGGTCGGTTGCTACAATTCGCAAAGATTGCGGAACCCCCACAGCTATGGATGCCCAGCAGAGCGTATTTGAGGTAACTCGTCAGTCTTTTCAAACTGATGTTGTTGAGCGTTCGCGTTCAGAACCAGTTGTGCTCCTATTCTGGACGGAGCAGGTCGCTCCTTCTGTTGACGCTCGAAAGACTTTGGAAAAACTCGTTGATCAATATCAGGGAAAGTTTGCACTGGGACTTTCGGACGTCACTGAAGATCAAGTGATTGCTCGCGAACTACGCATCCAAGCACTGCCTAGCATACGGGTGATTGTGAATGGCGGTGTCGCCGAGCAGATGGACGGTCCGCAAGGCGAATCTGCGATTCGGACAATGTTGGATCGCCTAACGATGTCTAGTGGAGACAGGCTACGCGAATCTCTCGATGAAGTTGTTGAACGAGAAGATTGGGACACGGCGATGGCGATTTTGCAACAAGCTTTGAACGAGGAACCTCATAATCCCAAATTCAAGATTGAATGGGCCGATGTGCTCTTGCACAAGGGGCAACCTGAGGAGGCTCGCAAAGTATTGGCCACGATACCAGAAGACGAACCTGAACGACTTCGTCCAGCCACACGGCTTGAGCTGCACGAAGAATCGGCAGCCATGCAGCCAGTCGATCAGATTGAAAGGATCCTCGAAGAAACTCCTAACGACTTGAATGCTCGCTATGAAATTGCGGTTCAGATGGCAGTGAGACGCGACTACGAACCAGCTTTGGACAACCTCATGTTCATTTTGAAGACGGACCGTTCGTTTCGAGATGACATCGGGCGAGAAACGATGGTTCGAATCATGAATCTTATGGGTAAGAATTCGCCTGTTGCTAAACAATATCGTCGAAGAATGTTTAACTTCATGCACTGAGATGTCATACTGAGCATTTCATACAATAAAAGATGTATAAAATTCAATGCCTAACGATGGATTGTTTGGGTAATTTAACTAATAATCGGATAAAGTCGTTTTAGTTGTGCACAAGCGATAAATGAGTACTAAATCAATGCATTTCAAAGCCAAAAGTGAGTGCATTAGACAATAGAAAAGCATAACTATATGAAAAACAACACTTTTGACTACAAATAGCACATTGTGGAGCTGATCATCAATGAACTATTCCACAGTTTGCAAGTGAATAAGTACGGAATTATCCAACGAGTTTTCCACAATGGTGCCGTTGCATCGTGAAATCCGAGTTGCAGGGCTTTATCGAACAGTGCCGAACAGCTGGACAAGCCTCGGTTCTTATCGGATTGACCGATCTAGATGGCATTATTCGGGGCAAATATGTAGACCTCAAGAAGCTTGAACAGCTCATGACAGCCGGCGGCGGATTCTGTGATTGTGTGCTCGGTTGGGATGTCGACGACCATCTCTACGATTTCAACGCAATTGGTCTAGACATGGAAGCTCCCTACACCGGTTGGCATACTGGATTTCCAGACGTGAAGTATCGACTAATTGCGTCTTCATCCCGAACAGTTCCTGCTACAAAAGTGCCCTTTTTCTTGGGCGAGTTTTTGGAAGACGACTCGGACTTTCATCCGCTTTGTCCACGCTCACTACTTCGAAAGGCTAATCAGTTACTGTCGGACCAAGGCATCACCGCTGTTACCGGGTATGAGTATGAGTTTTTTGTGGCGAATGAGTCGGTTCTGGGGATGATTGAACACGACTATTCCAAGTTGCGTTCTGTCCAACGAGGAAAGCTTGGTTATTCCGTCCTCAAAGCAGCAACCAATTCTTCTTGGTTGCAAGAATTCCAAGACTATTGCCGGGAGTTTGATATGTCGGTCGAAGGCTTGCACTTTGAATCAGACCCTGGAGTCTGGGAAGCAGCCTTGAACAAGCGAGACGCTTTGAAGTCGGCGGATTGCGCAACCTTGTTCAAGACCTTTGCCAAGTCATTCTTTCGTTCGAAAGGATTTGTTGCTACATTTATGGCAAAGTGGTCCATGAACTTTCCAGGCCAGAGCGGACACTTTCATTTCTCCTTCTTGGATTCGAACGGGGACGGAGTGTTTTCTGCTCACAAAAAAAAATTGAATGATAGCTGCAGGTTTGCGATCGGTGGTTTGGTCCGTTACTTGCCCGAATGGCTTCCCATGCTCGCACCGAATGTCAATAGTTTTACACGCCTAGTTCCAGGCGCGTGGGCACCTACATATGCATCTTGGGGAATCGAGAACCGAACAAGTGCGTTTCGCGTTATTGAAGATGGAAACGGCGGATGCCATATCGAGAATAGAGTTCCAGGTGCCGATTCGAACCCTTATCTGGTTGGCGCAGCTACATTACTGGCTGCTTCGCTTGGAATCAGGGAACGAATTGAACCGCCCAAGCAGGTGGTCGGAAACGCTTACGCTGGTCACCAAACTGAAAAGGAACAGAAGTTCTCGCCCTCGTTGAGAGATGCAGCACAAAGAATGATGAAGTCGCAATCAGCACACGAAGTGTTTGGACAGAAATTCGTTGAGCACTTTGTCGCATCTCGAATGTGGGAATCACACGAAGCCGCGAGAAATGTCACAGATTGGCAACTGCGCCGCTACTTTGAGACGATTTAGGATGGCGTTGATAGGATTACTGGTCGCCGATACCGTAGACGAACCATTCAAGACTCGTTTCGGAGGCTATGCGGACATGATTCGACGCATGTTTGCTAGAGCGGGTGTGCTTCATCATGAGTTCAAGAGCTATGAGGTCTATCGGCACCATTACCCCGAGCATATGGACGAATGTGACGCTTATGTGATTAGTGGGAGTAGGCGCAGTAGCTACGACAACGAATCGTGGATTGAACGATTGCTTGACTATATACGTGATTTGCATCGGAATCGAAAAAAGACAGTTGGAATTTGCTTTGGACATCAGTGCATCGCAACGGCACTTGGCGGACGGGTCGAAAAGAGCAGCAGAGGTTGGGGAGTAGGTGTGCACGAATACAACATTCTCAGCCGTGAGATCTTTCCCAAGCTAGCTTCGTCTTCGATGTTTCTGCAATGTAGCCACCAAGACCAAGTCGTAGAGTTGCCCAACGTTGGGGAACCGGTCTTAGAGAGCGAGTTTTGTCCTCATGCAGGGATGAAAGTAGGCGACCACTTCCTTTCAATCCAACCCCATCCTGAGTTTTGTCGAGATTTTGCTGAATACTTGCTAAGGTCTCGGGAGGATGAATTGGGAAAGCGATTTAGCCCGGCCATGAATTCCCTGTCGACAAAGACCCATGCAAATGAAGTGAGTCAGTCGCTGTCTGACTTCATTGATGCGAGGTAGTTTCTCCTAATTATGGGTCAAGTCGCTGCTCGAGTCGAAGCAGCGACCCTTCACTCCCTGGACTAGCAAGGACACACGCTGTGTCCAAGTATCCCTAGTCCCCTCGGAAGAAGATTACCCAGAGGATCAAGTAGCAAGCCACGGTGATTGCGGGGTGGAAAATCAGAGCAACGATCGTGGCAATCCTCACGATAGCCGGATCGATTCTTATGCGCCATGCAATTCCAGCACACACACCTAGGATCCATCCGGTGTCGTCTCTGATTACTCGACTGATAGTTCCCGGAACGGCACGGCTCGCTGAATGTCGTCTCATTTCTGTCTCACCTGTTGAATAGCGATTTAATTCGATTCGTCTTTTGAATAGTTTCTGTTTATATGCAGAAACCGTGCCAATACCCTTGAGATGAGAATTTGAAGCTATGTGCGAAGCGGGAGATTACATGGACGACGACGGTATATTAGTCAATATTTACATTTTACGGTTACGAATTTCTCAAATTGCGCTCCAGAAGCACAGTAATTACTAATTATATGGGAATAATACGATTCTTGTAATGCCAAATGCTGAAATTTCCGTGTTTAAGGTCTAGCGGTAGGAACTAGCTTGAATTTCGTACAGTTCTGCATATTGTTCGCCAGATTCCATGAGCTCTTCGTGGGATCCGCATTCAACGATGTGCGAACCGTCCATGACGATAATTTGATTTGCCATTCTCACAGTACTGAATCGGTGCGAAACGAGTAGGACGATTTGTTGATTCGACGATCCTGACTTGGAATAGTTTCTCTGCTGCGCCGCACTTGCGTAGCGTTCAAAAAGTGCGTGTTCAGTTTCAGCATCGAGTGCAGCTGTCGGCTCGTCCAGCATCAGAAGTAAAGGTTCGTCTCGCATGAAACCGCGGGCCAACGAGAGCTTCTGCCACTGCCCAAAACTCACTTCCACTCCGTTTTGCCACGTTGGCCCAAGCTGCGTGTTAAGACCGGATGGAAGCTGGTCGAGAACGTCTTCCGCACCGGCTCTAGAAACAGCGGTCTCGACCGCGGGCTGACTGTCGATGCGAGGTTGGTCTCCTAAACCGATGGTTTGATTGGCCAGCAACTCGAAGCGAAAAAAGTCTTGGAATGCGCCTGCGAGTCTTTCTCGCCAGGCGATAGGATCCATTTGACTCAGATCCCCTCCATCGATCAAGATTCGTCCCGAAGTGGGTTCGTACATACGAGCCAGCAGCTTTACGAGTGTAGTCTTCCCTGCTCCGTTCTCGCCGACCAGCGCTACCACAGAACCTGAATCAATGTGGAAGCTGACGTTTTCCAATGCAGGCTTTTCTGCTCCCGGATAGTAAAAAGTGACGTTTTCAAACGTTATGCCATGGTTCAACATTGACGGAATTGGTTCTTCGAGGTGCTTTGTCATGGCATCGGAATAGTCTTCAAGCCATGCAAGTCTCTTTGCACCGTCCATCCATATCCCGCGGAGAAAACCAAGTTCACCAACAGTCGCGCTGATGTAAGCAGCAAGACGGGATCCTGCGGCGAGGACCAACAGCGCAGCACCTGGAGGAGCGGCAATGACATAGACAGTGAATACGACAGCACCAACATAGCCTGCACCAAAAATCGCCCATGCAACTACGGAAATGCCCGCTGTATGCCACCGAGCTTGAGCGATCGGTTTGTACCATCGACGCCAAGCTTCGTGTCGGTCTCGAAGTATCCGATCGCCAATGTTGGACAAGCGAACTTCTTTGCCTGGAGAAGCGGTTGTAGCAATGTCAAAGAGATGCTTGAACAGGCGAGAAGCCGGTGCGTTTTGTTCTTCAACTCGTCGTTCCACACCCGGGCGGGTTGTGGAAGAAACCACAGTGGGCAGAGCGGCCACTGCCAGAAGCAAGAGAGCGGGATGTACCGCACAAAGCAGGGCACCGGTTATACCCAGTCGGATGAACCACCCGGCAGTCGCAAACATCGAGTGGTACATGTGATCCAACGTAAACACCTGATCGCGGAGCACCGTTAGACGGTCCAAGTACTCTGGACGTTCATGGTGAGCGATGGTCGCAACATTGGCTTGCAGTTGAGCGACGTGGGACTCGAGAGCAATGGATACGCGATCTCGAAATCTTCGTTGTGTGCGATCGCTGATAACGCGCAATGCCCAAGTCAGAGTGGCCGAAATGCCGAGTCCCAATGCGCCAATCCATATGTAAAGAGAGTTGTCCTGTAGCAGACCATTAGCAAGCAGCATCAGCCACAATGCGAACAATGCGTCCGGCATGGCAGCCGCAATCGTCAGTGCAAAAGCAATGAGTAACAGCCAAGGTTCTGCCGTATAGCCGCGTTTGACAGCTCGCCACATCGACGGCAATGCCGCCGGCATCGGTTCAATCGAGGACATCTAACGTAGTACCGGTGTCCTCTGTAAAGAATCTAGAAGCCTGGAGATCAAACATTGTTCGATAGCGACCGTTCTGCTCCATTAGCTCGTCGTGAGAACCCTGCTCCATCACTCGTCCGTTTTCGAGCACGCAAATATGATCAACTTGTCGCACCGTGGAAAACCGATGGGAAATCAGTATGGTTGTTATGTCGCGCGTTTCCAGCAGGATTCGCTTAAAGATTTCCTGCTCGCCACGAACGTCCAGCTGCGCCGTAGGTTCGTCGAGGAGTACGATGCCAGCTCCACAGTAGGTTGCGCACAGCGTTCGTGCTAGGGCGATTCGTTGCCACTGGCCTCCCGACAAGTCGATTCCGTTTGCATACGCCTTGCTTAAGACCGTGTCAAGATCTGCCAACTCGCTTGCACCGGCATTTCTCAGCGCGCGCAGAATGATTTCGTCGGAGGCTTGTCTTCCGGGATCGACATTGTCGCGTAACGTTAATTCATAGCGTACAAAGTCCTGAAAAATGGCAGTTATTCGATTTCGCCAGCTAGTTAAATCCCACTCCTTTAGATCTATTCCATCAATCTGAATGGAGCCCTGCGAGGGATCGTAGAGCCTGCACAGCAGTTTGGCCAATGTGGTCTTTCCCGCGCCATTCTGTCCAACGATTGCGATTGAAGATCCAGAGGGAATGGTGAGTTCGAAGTCTTCAAGTATGGGTTGGTTCCCCGTGGGATACGTGAAGCTGACTCCTTGGAAACGAATGTCCTGCGCAGGCTGGAAGTCGGATGTGTGAACACCGTTTTGTAGCGAGCCGACTTTGTGCATTGTGTTACGCAATCGCATGGTTGCCCCAGTAGGTGCAGATACGTTATCTAGGGCCCATGACAGACCACCAAAAGCGATCATGCTTGTCGTGAATGCCAGGCTGGCAAAAATGACCATTTGGTCCAGTCCCAGTTGATTGGATGCCACATCAATAGCCATGACGGTGAATACGATCGCGTTAGCGGCGAGAACTACGATCAGACTCCAGAGCACTGGTTGTTCGCGCAATCGCGTTGCTTCCCACCGTAAGTCATGAAGTTGTCGTCTGTGAGTGCGGAAACGATCAACAATCCACGATCCCAAGCCGAACAGACGAATCTCTTTTGAAGCAGGTGGGTTGACTGCTATCTTGTAAGCGTAATCGGCGTGTCGCTGAGCATTACGAACCTGTTCTGTATTGCGATCTTTCCAAACTCCGCTCTCTCGGAGTAGGTAGTGAGTGGAAATCCATGCTCCCCCAAGCACAAATGGTGCCCACCATGCATAGGCGGATAGGATTACGCATGCGACCAGTCCAGCGCATAGTTCCACCAGCCCGGATGCTATGAAATCCATTGATAGCGACAGTGGCGGACCTGAAATGCCAAGATCGAAATCGCGGGCCATGGCCAAGTCGTTTGTCGCCTCTGAGTTTTCGAGATGCCCCATCCCTTCGGGGCGAATGCAAGTTTCGCTCAGTCGGTCATACAGCAGACACGCAACATGATCACCTAAGTTCTTACTCACTACCAAATGTAGAGGAGGTAGGACTTGAACAAGAACAAAAAAAGATCCAAGTAGAATCAACGGCGCAAGAAGATCGGATTGTCTTTCGACAGCTCCTATCAGTGTTCCCATCGCAACTGCCAGCAGTGCAGGGAGCAAACCACGTCCGACTAGAAGCAGCCACCATGAGATGGCAAGCGACAAATGAGATCGATGCAACAGCATCATGTATTTCCATTCGTCGCGAGACGTTAAGCGCTCTATCAAGCTGTTTCCTTGAACACTGTGAACTGCGAGAGATCTCGACTTGGTGCAATCAGGTAAAGAGTAATCGACTTGTGCTGAGTACAGACCATGAAGCTGCCCAAATTTGACGGCAAAGTATCTAGAGAGGAACTAGAAACGCTTCTAGATTTTGCCAAGAAGACGGTAGTACAAGCGGGGAATGTTGTCCTGGAAGGCTTCAGGAATCGTCGGGAATTCACTGACAAGTCTCCAGGATTGGATTTCGATCCTGTTACGGCATCGGACCGTGCTGGGGAAAAGGTGATGCGAAATGCGATATCCAAGCATTGGCCCGATCACGGAGTGTTGGGGGAGGAGTTCGGTTATCAAAGTGGAAATGGCCTTACTTGGGTAATGGATCCTATTGACGGTACTCGCGCGTTTGTGAGTGGGCTACTCCATTGGGGTGTTCTGCTTTCACTCTATGATGGACGCAATGTCTTGCTGGGAGCCATGTATCAACCATACGTGCGAGAACTGTATTTCGGAACTTCAAGGGAGTCCCATTTCATGTGCGATGGTCAGACCTTGCGTCTTCAAACCGGCAAATGCGATGACATTGCTCATGCAATACTCTCGACAACGGACCCACGCCTGTTTCAAAATGGTTCCGAATCAGAAGCATTTCAAAGAGTGGAGCGAAAGGTAAGACTTTGTCGTTATGGTGGTGATTGTTATCAATACGGACTATTGGAGATGGGATTCATCGACTC
>JAPOXO010000095.1 GCA_026707045.1 Gammaproteobacteria bacterium
GAAGCCCAGGTCCTCCGCATGCGGTTTGGCATTGGATCGAACAGCGACCAGACGCTGGAAGAGGTTGGCCACAACTTGCACGTGACGAGGGAACGCATCCGACAAATCGAATCGAAGGCATTGCGTAAACTTCGCAAGAGTCCAACCAAACATTTGCGGGACTTCCTACACGAAGACTCCGAGGTCAGCTGACCTCTACATCCGTATCGCATCCTTCACATAGGCGGACAACTCGGTTCTTGGAAGCCGAATCTGGTCCATCGAATCTCGATCTCTAACCGTGATGGAGTCGTCTTCGAGAGATTGAAAATCGACCGTTGCGCACATCGGAGTCCCGGCTTCGTCATGCTTTCGGTAACTCTTGCCAATGTTTCCAGTATTTTCCAACGTCATCCGCCCGAGACCAAGCGACTGAAGATCTTTCACGATTCCCTTCGCCACTGAAACAATTTCGTCATGATTTCGCTTGAGTGGCATGACAGCCACCTTGATTGGTGCAAGATGAGGAGGTAGGCGCAGTAGCGTACGCTCTCCTCCATTGTCAAGCTGCTCAATCTCATACGCTTCATTGAGTACGGCTAGGACGGCTCTCTCCACGCCAGCTGATGGTTCGATGACAAACGGTACAAACCATTGGTTGGTGCTTAGATCTTGGATTGCGAGTCGAACAGTGCTGTCTTGATTTGCTTTGACACCTGCTGTGAGACCAAGTTTGCTTTGTTGCTTGGTATGTGAACCCAGGTCGAAGTCGGTGCGATTCGCGATTCCTTCCAATTCGTCCATTCCGTGGGGGAACCTATACATCAGGTCGAAAGTGGCTTTCGAGTAGTGAGCGAGGTCATCCTTGGGAACATTGTGAAGATGGATCGCATTGCGACTAACTCCTTGTCGTTCCCACCAATCAAGACGCAGTTCCGTCCAAGTCTGGTGCCACTCTTCGTCCGTTCCCGGCTTCACAAAGTACTCGAGCTCCATAATCTCGAACTCTCGAACCCTGAAGATGAAGTTTCGTGGGGTTATCTCGTTGCGAAAGGACTTGCCGATCTGCGCTATTCCGAAAGGCACTGTTCTAGATGTCGAGTCCACCACATTCTTGAAGTTTGTGAATATGTGCTGAGCGGTCTCCGGACGCAAGTAGGCAAAGTTCTCCTCGTCCTCGACAGGTCCGACGTTGGTCTTGAACATGAGATTGAAAGGCCGAGGATCAGTGAGTTCAGTAGAACCGCAGAACGGGCACTTTCCATCGATCAAATGATCAGCACGGCTTCGTTTTTTGCAGCTGCGACAGTCGACCAATGGGTCGGAAAAGGTCTCTTCGTGTCCTGAGTATCGCAGAACCTTTTGGTGCGTCAAGATTGCAGCATCGAGTCCTTCCACATCGTCTCGTTCGTAGACCATGGACTGCCACCAAGCAGTTTTGAGATTGTTCTTCAATTCGACACCTAGCGGACCAAAGTCGTAAACTCCTTGCAGTCCTCCGTAGGCTTCACTGGACTGAAAAACAAAGCCACGTCGCTTGCACAGACTGGTCAGTTCTTCCATGCTTTTGGCAGTCATATCAATTCTCTAAGGGGGATCCACGAAAAAGTTAGCGACCGACCTGAGGCACGTGGGGAAAAGGCAGATACGGCGCGTATTATGCACAGTGTCAATACATCGATACGAAAGCTCTCACACAACTTTTTACAATGTTTTGACCCATTCAGGCACGAAGTAAGAAGCTAGAAAGTTGAGATCACTGGACACGCAAATTTCAGAATTCCAAGGCATCGTCGGGAACAGCGGCATCCTTCAGGGCGACGATGTCTCAAACCGCTCAGAGCGAATTTGGACCGACGAGACGGTTCAGGCCCGCGCCATCATTCGACCGAGAAGTACTCAACAGCTAAGCGATGTGCTTCGGCTCTGCTACGAGAGAGACCAACCAGTTGTCATTCACGGCGGACTTACTGGGCTTGTAGATGGCGCTCGAACGACAAATACAGATATCGTCGTTTCGACGGAACTCATGAACGAGATCGAATTTATCGATCCCATTGCGCGAACCATGACAGTTCAAGCAGGGGTCAAGTTACAGCAAATACACGAAGCAGCAGAATCTGAAGGGCTGTTGTTTCCCTTGGATCTCGGTGCGCGAGGGTCATGCTCAATCGGCGGGAACATTGCGACAAATGCCGGCGGAAACCGAGTAATTCGCTACGGCATGACTCGGGACATGGTGTTAGGACTCGAAGCAGTGCTCGCCGATGGAACAATCATGTCGTCCATGAATGACATGATCAAAAACAACGCCGGCTATGACCTAAAGCACCTTTTTGTCGGAACCGAAGGCAGCCTCGGCGTGGTCACCCGAGCAGTGCTACGACTGCGAGAGCTACCTCTGACCGATGAGGCTGTGTTCATGAGCGTCGATGAATTCGACAATCTCCCAAAAATCCTGAAGCGTATGGATCAAAGGCTTGGCGGCACTTTGACTTCCTTTGAAGTGATGTGGAACGACTACTATTCCCTCATCTGCGATGATGGAACTGAACACACTCCGCCTGTCTCGATTAATCATCCCTACTACGTACTGCTCGAGGCTTGGGGTGGTGACTCGAAATTGGACCACGCCAGGATGGAGGCGGCCGTTGAATCAGTCTACCAAGAGCATCTGATCAGTGAAGCTGCAATAGCTCAAAGCTCTACTCAACGCAATGCTTTTTGGGCGATTCGAGACGATGTAGAGAAGTGCATGACGATCAAACCCACCTTTGTGTTTGATGTCAGTTTGCGAATCGGTGATATGGAAGCCTATGTAGTGGAAGTCAATCGCCGACTAACGGAACGATTTGGAACATATCGCATATTCACGTTTGGTCATCTGGGCGATGGAAATCTCCACTTTGCAATCAATACTGGCACAGACCCCGATGATCAACTTCCTGTCGAGAGATGTGTATACGAACCGCTTCGTTCCATTAATGGTTCAATCTCCGCAGAGCATGGAATTGGACTAGAAAAGAAAGAGTTCCTCGATATTTCTCGCAACGAGATTGAAATTGATCTCATGCGAACTCTAAAGAAGTCGCTGGATCCCAAAGGAATCCTCAATCCCGGCAAGATTTTCGAATTCACTGTGTGAGATATTAGTTCTCGCGGGGCCATTGTCGGTCCATTCCCTCAAACAGTCGGTCTACACGGGACTGAATCATCTGTCGAGACTGATTACCATCCGTAAAGATGTACAGTTCGTTGTTTTCTATGGCCCTCAGCACGGTTTCCCCAGCAAAAACAGGAGTTACCGCGTGTTGCAGAAAACCTAACTGCTTTTTCCGTTTGTCTATCGCTTCAATGTCCAAATCGTCAAGATCTGGATAGAAAATCGGAGTGTCGACTATGAAGGGACAAAGCACCGAAACGCCAATATTGCATTCCTTCAACTCTTTACGCAGACACTCGCTGATCGCAACTACAGCAAATTTGGTTGCACAGTAGGGCCCGGAACCTTGCGACGTGAAGAGTCCCATGATGGAAGCGGTATTGACAATGTGTCCGCCTTCGCCATGCGATTGGATTCGAGGAGTAAATACCTGGCAACCATTCACTACTCCCCATAAATTTATGTCGACGACTCTACGCCATCGATCCATAGGCGTGGAATGAACAGGTCCACCAACGCCAATTCCTGCATTGTTGCACACAATGTGGATTTTCCCGAAATGGGACTCAGCCGTATCAGCAGCCCTTTCGAGCGAGTCCATTTGAGAAACGTCGGCCTCTACAGCAAAGAAATCTCGTTCATCGGCTTCAAGGGACTCTTTAACTCGTTCCAAACGGTCAGTTCGTATGTCAGCAATGGCAACTTTGAGCCCCGCATCGAGAAAGGCTCGTGCCATTCCGCGTCCGATTCCACTGCCTCCTCCTGTAATGAAAGCAACCTTGTTCGCGATGTTCATGATCAGTCCTCCTACCGTTGACGAACTACATTGCAGGGCAAGCATAAACTAGCTGTTCTTGTTGCACGCAATGCTATGCAGGGTTAGTCTGTTTGCTTGAATTATCATGCATTGACCGAATCGACTGATCGGGCAAACGTTTGATTCGGATTTTGAACGGGAGAGATCTATGAAGGTTGTAACTGGTGTTGGCGGAGTGCCGGAGTCAATCGCAAGTCAGGCGCGAAGTGCCGAGGCTAGCGGCTTTGATGTTGCAACCTGCGGTGAGCTTGCACATGACTCCATCGTGACCATGACAATTGCTGCGACCGCTACCGAGAAAATCGATCTCCAAACATCCGTAACCATTGCCTTTCCTCGAAGCCCTATGGTTCTTGCAATGGAGGCATGGGATCTTCAACGTTTTTCCCAAGGGAGATTCACAGTGGGTCTTGGCAGTCAAGTCAAGGGACACAACGAACGAAGATTCGGCGGAAATTGGTCACCGCCAGCCCCACGTATGCGCGAGTACATTCAGATGATGCATGCGATCTGGAATTCGTGGCAAAACGGAGCAAAACCAGAATTTCTCGGCAAACACTACCGATTTACGCTAATGACTCCCGCGTTTGATGCGGGTCCCATCGATTATGAGCGGCCCAAGATCGGTTTGGCAATGGTCGGGCCAGGAATGGCGGCGGTTGCAGGTGAATTGGTGGATGTTGCATTGCCTCACGGCGGAATCATGTCCGACAAGTACATGCGCGAAGTTTTACTTCCGGCAATGAGAAAGGGGCTCATCCGTACTGGCCGAACTTGGGCAGATATTGAGATCGCAGAGAGCGGCTATCTCGTCTTGGCCGATTCAGATGAAGAGATTGATCGCAAACTCAATGCCATGCGGCAACCTCTTTCGTTCTACGGGTCGACCCGAACCTACCATACCGTCCTAAGACTTCATGGTCTCGAAGAACTAGGACAGAGGCTCCACGCTTTGTCGGTACAGGGAAAATGGAACGAAATGCGCGAGTCAGTGACAACGGATCATATTCTTGAGCTGGCCGATGTGTGTACCTATGATGAATATCCAAAGTTTCTGCGAGAGCGAAGAGAGTACTCCCGCAGAACGTCATTTTCGATGGCCCGCAACACCCCCGAACAAGAAGAACGGTTTCAACACCTGCTCAAGGAGATTCAAAACGTTGACAACTCGGGAGTGCCCAACGGTTTGGAACTCTAGTCGGATTCGGTGTCGCTCGCCTCTTCCGCTTCTTCTTCTAGTAGAGCTCTAATCGCTTCACGGCCTTTCGTGAGTTCTTCCTCAGACGCAAGTTCGATTTCGATCATGGACGCAATGTACTGAGAGGATTCATAATCAAGATCAAGCATGGACATTGCATTAGAGCCTTGATAGTCAGTGATACTAGGGTCAGCGCCTGCATTGATTAGTATTTCTGCGACATCGTTGAATCCGAGGAATGCCGCCGCCACGAGGGCCGTCGCACCGCTCATTTGGTTTTGAGCATCCACTTTTGCACCCGCTTTGAGCAATACATCTACGATATCAGAACGGTTTTGAATCGTTGCAATTAGCAAGAGACTTATGTCTCCAATGCCTTCGTTTACGTCTAATCCGGCTTCTATGTGCGATGAAATGGCTTCAAGATTACCGGTAACCATGGCCGCTCCAATGTCGACTTCTGCCATTAATCCTAGGATCGCAGTTCTGCCTTCAGTGACCTCCGCTTCCGTAAGACCAAGTCCCAGCAGGTCGTTGGCAATTGCGCTTGTAATGCCCCAATCCAGCTGCATCACTGTACCGGAATCCAGTCCAGGGTAGTTGGTCATGCTCAAGTCCGCTCCCGCTTCGACTAGGATTTCAAACACATCGGGATAGCCAAAGAATGCCGCGGCCATAGCGGCTGTGCTTCCGTCTCCATCTTGGCCGTTGACGTTTGCATCATTTTCAAGAAGCCACTTTACAGCTTCTACATGGCGGTGTCTCGTCGCAAGCGAGAGCGGTAAGGATTGGTCCTCCGCATCGCGACCGGTGTTTACATCGGCACCGGCTTTCACAGCCTCCTGCAATGCTGAGATGTCTCCACTCTCTGCTGCCGTCCAGATGTCAGCCATTTCAGACTCACCTTCTTCTGAGTCCTGAGCCTGCAACGACGCCACACTAATCAAGACTACGCCGAAAAAAGCAAGGCGCATCAGTCGGTTCATCATGTAATTTCCTCTTTACGCAACGAATTTAGGCTAGTAATGATACAAGCTTAGTGTTGAGCTAGCTCTTGTCTTGAGAGGTCTCAAGACAGCTGAATCCTGTTCTTGCGGCTCGGAAGCCTTTGAATTTCTACGTCAATTTCAGCCGATTCCTTAAAATCGAAACGCAAATGGCAATTAACCTTTTAGTACAGTTGCAAACTGAATCACTAATAAGCATTAGCTGTACAACTAACGAGAACTTAAGAAGGATTGAGAATCATGGAACGAACAATACGGGGCAAAGTAGCCGTCGTTGGAGTAGGAGAGACCGCCTACTACAAACGTGGCGAGGCTCCAGACCCAGAGTTCAAATTGGCTCTCAAAGCCATCATTGCCGCCTGCGAAGATGCCCAAATATCTCCAAAGTCGGTAGATGGATTCGCATCATTTTCTAATGATCGAAGCGACCCGTCACGCCTAGCCAATGCCTTAGGGTGCGATGACCTGCGCTTTTCCAACATGCAATGGGGAGGCGGAGGGGGAGGTGGCTCCGGCGCCGTAGCCAACGCTGCAGCCGCGATAGCGACTGGCATGGCTGAATGCGTCGTGGTGTTTCGAGCTCTAGCCCAAGGTCAGTTCGGGCGATTTGGCCAAGGGCCTCGAAGCAATGTGATTTCGGGAACGGGTGCTTTCACAGTTCCTTTTGGTCTTATGTCTCCTGCGCAGTCGTTCGCCATGAAGGTCAACCGTTTCATGCACGATCACGGGGTGAATCAAGAGGCACTTCGAGCTATTTCACTGGCTTCATACCACCATGCGCAGGCCAATCCTCGTGCTGTAATGCATGGAAGACCGCTAACGGAAGAAAAATACGACGATTCGCGATGGATTGTTGAGCCATTTCATCTGTTCGACTGTTGTCAAGAGAACGATGGTGCGGCGGCTATGGTCCTAGTTCCAGCCGAGCGAGCTAAGGATTTTCCGCACAAACCGACCTACATTCTGAGTGCTGTGTCAGGTTCTCACTATCGAGCCGGGGCATCGGTTCACAACACTCCCGACTATGCCACGTCCACATTCAAAACTACAGTTCCTCGGCTCTACGACATGGCAGAACTAGGACCTGAAGACGTGGATGTCGCTCAGATCTACGAAAATTTCACAGGAGGAGTGCTGATGAGTGTGGTCGAGCACAAATTCTGCGAAGCAGGCGAGTGCAACGAGTTCTTTACTAAGGACAACCTGATTGCTCCAAACGGCCGGTTACCCATAAACACGAGCGGAGGAAATCTAGCTGAGTGCTACATGCATGGTCTGGAGCTCAATATCGAAGCCGTTCGCCAACTTCGAGGCGAGTCGACCAGCCAAGTACCGGATCCAAATGTTTCTCTCGTAGCATCCGGACCTATGGTGACTCCAGTGAGTTCGTCGATTTACGGAACGGAGGCAACACTATGAGCTACTTGAACCCCGGTCTGCCTCAGCCAGCACCTGCTCGAGACGGACTTGACGAACCTTATTGGAAGGCTGCTCGGGAGGAAAAGCTAGTACTCCAAAGGTGCAAAGATTGTGGTACCTATCAGTGGGGACCTGAATGGACATGCCACAACTGCTGTAGCGAAAACCTAACGTTCGAGGAAATTCCACCATACGGAGAAATCTTCAGCTACGAAAGAGTGTGGCATCCTGTACATCCTGCCCTGGCTGAGCAAGGACCGTACATCATTGTTTTGGTTGAACTTCCCGGTCGAAATGGCGCACGAATGGTTGGAAATCTTTTGGGCGACCCACGCCAAGACGTGGAGATTGGAGCTCGTGTCAAGGCGGTGTTCGAGCATCACACGGGAGATCAAGGTAGCTACACGCTCGTACAATGGATTGTCGATAAGAACTAGGTAAAAATCAAAGTGTTCCTTGCATTCCTAGGAAATTGTGACTGTAAACAAAACCATTTAAAATCAAAGCATTAGCCACTCGAATACCCTCTAAGAACCATCAAATGAAAGCATCAGAACTCAACACAGAAACTGTAACCAGATTCGATGAACCGACCCAGTTCTACTACTACCTCGAATTCGAAGATGGTGCTTATCTAGGCGTTGATGACGCCAACGAACTGTGTGTTGCGTGTGCGGGAAATGATCAGATCGTCTGGGAAGTACTTGAAGGGGGACACAAATTCAGGCATGCGGTCAGTGGTGAAACAGTTGTTGCTAGTCCAACAAAGCCTGGGAAGGTCGTTGTTGCGCATCGTGATACGCCAGTGACCCTGGATGACCAGCCAGAAAGTGGTCCAATTGAATTTTCAGTCATTAGAGGACCAAGCGATTTACCGTCGACTTATTTGACACACCTCAAAGAGCATGGATGGGTGTGCATGCCCGCTCTCCTCCGTCCGGAAGTAGTAGACGGCCTCGAAAAGGTATCGGGAACCGGCAAGTACGAAGGGAATACAAAACCTAATTGGCGCAATCCAATTGCGACACATGTTGCAGTCGGTCACGCCGCCGCCGAACCAGTGTCTCTCTGGGTAACACGGGAATACATGCAAACCAACCAGATTCGCTTTGCACACTCACCCAGTCTTGCGGTTCTACCTCCCGATGACGGGGAACGTGATGTACAAGGCTGGCACTCGGATTTTCCCTATTTGTGGGGGATCGCTCGAACCGAATCCCAGGGTCGAATTCCTGTTCACAAAGCTCCGGAACTGGTTCTCGGAGTGCAACGAAATCTATGCATTTCTCCGTTCACAAAGGAGAGCGGCGCGACGGCATTCAAACTAGGTTCAAGCAATAATCATTCAGGACCGCCGAAAGAATGGGGCACAGGCA
>JAPOXO010000071.1 GCA_026707045.1 Gammaproteobacteria bacterium
AGGTGTTCTGGAGTCACATCGACACCCCCGCCGCCAGTAGGTCCGCCTGCATTATTAAAGAGAATGTCCAAGCCACCGAATCGCTCAATCGTAGAGTCGATTGATTGCTTGATATCGCCCTCGTCTGTGACATCGCATTGCAAGTACAAAGCGTTTTCTGAGCCGAGTCTGTCGGCGATGGCACTGCCCTTTTCTATTGACCGCCCCGTCAGTACGACCTTGGCACCCTCAGCAACAAACAAGTCGCTCGTGGCTTCGCCAATTCCGCTTGTCCCTCCGGAGATAAGCGCAACTTTGCCTGAGAGTTTGCCTGCCATATGGACTATTCAGACATCAAGGCAACTTGATGGTAGCTGTACCAAAGACTCGAGTTTCGTTGGCCTCATTAACAATTGTGATATCGATTTCAACCGTATTCTCATCTTCGTCAATATTTGTTACTACGCCAGTAATCTGGTGCGGTTGGTCGACTAGAACTGGTGCTCGAAATACAGTATCAATCACGACAATCTGCGCTGTAGGAGCCCACCTATGGATCATCGCCCCTAGAAATCCTTGACTTAGCACTCCAGGAACAATCGCACCCGGAAAACCTTCTTTTCTGGCTATTTCGTGACTCGTAAATCGTCCAGTACCCCACCCCACGTGCTGGCCGAATCTCTTGATGTTGTCTAGGCTAGTGTCCGGGTCAAATGCTGGAAGCGTCTCCCCAAACTCTATATCGGAAATTGATTGGACCACGTCTGCCACGCTATCGCTCCCTTATTACAGTACGGGTATCAGCATTGGCCACGTGAGTTCCTTCTTTGTCGTACAGTTCCATGCGGGTCACAAGAAACACCATACGACCTGATCTTCCGGTCTTGGTATAGATGTCGTGTAGGTGAGATCGTCCGACAAGTTTCATTCCATCTCGAACTGGTGCCTTCCACTCAACTTGTTTGCCGGCGTCCATGCTTACTCCATTTAATGCTGGGAAATCGGAAGGAAAAGTCCTTCGTCCCACGAGAGTGGAAACGAATGTTGGAGGCGCTTGGAAGTCGGGATTTGAAATATCTGTAAATTTGGGGTCAGTTTCACCAGCCGCTACCGCGTACTCACGAAATCTCTTACCGTCGATTTCAAACTCAACCTCATCGAATTCTATGTTTAGAAATCGTTCTCTCAGGTCTTCAATGTCGGTAGCCAACACGGCCTCCAGCTTGCGTAAACACACGAACGACGCATTTTAGCCGAAGCATTAAAGCGCGAATTTTCTACTGCTAGTCGCGAAGCCTTGTAGTTTTCGGTAGATCGAAGAGATAGAAATCGATCACTCGTAATAGCTAGGAACACCCTTGGGTTTGGACGAGTCCAAAGAAAATTGGTCGACCCAAACGACAGTCTTCCAGTAGTCCACGTTGCATGAATGGAACAACCTTGCCATTTCGTAGATTGAAGCTCCTGAGTTCCAAAGAACTTCATTCAAAAGGTTTCCGGGAAGACCTTCAAACAGACTCTTCACTACAGCAGAATCAGCTGCGACAGGATTTCGCAGCCAATTTCGCAGCTGCTCAGGTTCAGGCCGACGCGGATGTCCCGCCAGATTGAAGAAGATGGCGGATCTCAATCCATCCGAATCAAACTTCATTCTCTTGTGGGCAAACGGGTAGTCAAAGGTGCCAAGAGACTTTGGTGATCTGGGCTCCGGCCACGGAGAAATTTTCGAGGTTTCAACCATTTTCTTTGCTATTCGAACTCTCCGTGTTCACTTCCGCTCTTCCGGATTTTCGCAAATTTGGAGGAAATTTCTCGAGAAATCCCTTCGTATTGCCCTTCCAGGGCTTGGTGGGCAAAGTAAAACGCCCTATTGCCGATATTTGGAAATTTCGCATTGATCAGTTCCGACCCTGCGTCCAAGTTGGACCTGGATAGCTCTAGCAACCGATCAGAGATTGCAGATCCCTGACTCGCTAACAATTGCTGCTTGGCAATATTCAGTGCTTCGGGATCGTATGCCGCTGCGATGACAATGTCGTATGCATCTCGAGTCACAAACACTCCGTTGTTCCAAATCCTTCTGACTAGCTTCTTAGCGAGTATTTCTTCGGATGCTTCCAGTGGAACGTGAGTCTGATGCTCTCGGTCGATTTCTCTGGACCTGGGACTTGCTACAACAGTTTCAGTAGTGAATAGCGACACTGCCCCGTGTTTAGTCGTGAACATCAAATAACCAGGGTTTACAGTGGGTGCAGACAGTACGCCCTCGTTTGCAAGAGAGCTAAGGGCATTGTCCAACTCATCTCCTTTGCTTTGATAGACATTCTCATAGGAGGCTCGGTCAATGAAAAGATCTACATCAGTGCTGTAACGATGCTTCCATCGCGCAGCAAGTGCTGTTCCTCCACCCAAGAAAAGCAGGTTTCTCTTCCACCACTGGTCCAGAATTGGAATTGCAGTTCGAATGGCTTCAGCAGGGCCTGGTGGCAGGCTCAGGTCACCTTGCAGCGGATAGTTCATGCTTTATATATGTGGTGCAAAATTCGAGGTTCAAGTTGAATGGATTGCGAATTTATCATTCCTGTTTGTTAACAAAGTCTTAGACTATGCCATATAGCTCGAAAGAAGATGCTGCAAATGAACGAGCTCGTTGAGACAACACAACCATATGAAATCTGAAAAAGTCGACGTTTTGATAGTGGGCGCTGGAGCATCTGGTGCAGCGGCTGCATGGAGTCTCGCAGATACTCGAATGCGTATTGTGTGTCTTGAGCAAGGGGAATGGATGAATCCGTCCGAGTATCCAACTTCCAGAGTGGACTGGGAGAGTCGAAACTTTGGATCCATGGGCATAAACCCCAATCACCGAGGACGAGATACCGACTACGCCATCAATGACACCGACTCCCCAATATCCGTAGCCAACTTCAATGCTGTTGGTGGGAGTACGATCCTTTATGCAGGCCATTTTCCGCGATTTCATCCATCCGACTTTCGCGTCCGAAGTCTTGACGGAGTGGCAGACGACTGGCCCATTGATTACACGACATTAGAGCCCTACTACGACGAGAACGATCGCATGATGGGGGTTTCGGGCTTGGCCGGAGATCCGGCCTACCCACCTAAGCCGCAAATCATGCCTCCGGTTCCGATGGGCAAATCGGGACAGACTCTAGCTGAAGGTTTCAACAAACTTGGCTGGCACTGGTGGCCTTCCGACACTGCGATTGCAACCGAAGACTACGACGGAAGAGCACAGTGCATCAATCTTGGCGGCTGCTATACGGGTTGTACTCAAGGCGCCAAGGCTTCATCGGACATTACTTATTGGCCGAAGGCGATTCGCAACGGAGTCGAGCTACGAACCCGATGCAGGGTGCGAGAAATCACTGTCAATGGCAGTGACTTCGCAACCGGAGTTGTCTATTACGACGAGAATGGAGAGGAACACCATCAAGAGGCGGAAATTGTGATTCTCGCCTGCAATGGTGTCGGTACTCCGCGTCTCCTGTTGAACTCAACCTCATCGCGATTTCCCAATGGGCTGGCAAATAGCAGCGGGCTCGTTGGAAAGAACCTTATGTTTCATCCCTATGCGTTGATAACAGGAGTTTTCCCTGAGGAGCTGGACGGATATATGGGACCAGGTGTTTGCATCTGGAGTCAGGAGTTTTATGAAACTGATCCTAGTCGCGATTTTGTTCGTGGTTTTACTTACGAATGCAGTCGAGGGAGGGGAATTGTCGGGTCGGCCATGATTGGATTGGGCTATGGGCGGATACCTTGGGGCAGCGAACATCACTCGGCATATCGAAAATTTCACAAGCGACTGGCGGGAATGTCCGCGATTTGCGAAGATCTTCCCGAAGAACACAACACGGTTACGTTGGATCCAAGTCTAACGGATTCCAATGGAATTCCTTGTCCAAAGATCAGCTATACGCTCAGTGAAAACTCCGAAAAGATGCTTGAGTTCGCAATTGCTCGTTCTACGGAAGTGCTAAAGGCGTCCGGAGCTGAAGACATCCTCACTGAGTGCCCAATTGCTCACGGAGGCTGGCATCTAATGGGTACAGCCAGAATGGGTACCGATCCTGAAAAGTCGGTCGTGAATGACTGGGGACGATCTCACGATGTGCGCAATCTTTTCATTGTTGATGGAAGCATCTTTGTAACGAGCGCCGGAGTAAATCCCACGCGAACGATTCAAGCGTTGGCTCTTTACATTGCCGACTCCATGAAAAAGAGAATTGCAAATTTGTTCGACTGATCGCCATGCCTAACAACTCCGAAATTATTAGCAACGTAACGATCGACGAGAAAGTCCGACTTCAGTTAGGTGCACTTCTTGACACGATGATTCCGCCCAACGACTACTTGGGAGTGCCTGGTGCGGGAGACAATGAAATAGTCCTGCAGGTTGTGCGTTCATTACGTGCTGCATCGTTGCAACGCATCGCGGACGCCTTGGAAGAATTGGATCAATCAACAGTCGGCGAATTAAATCGCACTTTCAGTGAATTGCCTCAACACGAACGTGAAGAATGGTTCGGCAAACATGATCTCGCGCGGCATGAACTTGTGAGGATCGTCGGTTCGGTCACGCTGCAGTGTTACTACTGTGACTCGCGAGTGCTTGAGTCGCTAGGTGTCGAACCCAGACCTCCATTTCCGAAAGGATTTGAAGTTCAGCAAGGCGACTTGTCCTTGTTGGAACCCGTCCGCAAACGCGGCCCGATATATCGAGACCCCGGTTAGATTCTTCGGTCTCTTCTCGTTACAGAGACTGCAAGTCCATCAGCGAGCTGAATAGCCACCGTCTACTGGGATCACAGCGCCATTGATGAAACTGGCATCTGCACTAGCCAAGAAAGCTGCGACTCCAGCTATTTCCTCAGCAGTACCCAGTCTTCCCATCGGATGCAATTTCTCGTGGAATTCCCGAAGTGCCGGATTGTCTTGAATCATCTGCGTCATGGGAGTTTCGATGTAGCCCGGCGCAACCGCATTCACTCGGACGCCTTGATGTGCATACATGACCGCAAATTGTCTCGTCAATCCAGCGACTCCATGCTTTGCGGCGACGTAGCTACTAATTCCTTCATTTGCCTCAGGAGTGCGAGGAGTGGAATGTGTCTCCACAGGCAAGAGCGCTGAAAGACCTGCGATTGAAGCAGTGTTGACAATCACTCCACCTCCTTGCTTCGCCATGTAATGCGCTCCATGAGTCAGCCCGTAGAACACGCCTGACAGATTCACAGAGATTGTCAAATCCCAACTTCGCCCACCAATTCCCGCATTGTTGAACAGTGCATCAACCGTTCCAAACTCACGTTCAGTTATCAATAACGAATTCTTTACGGCCTGTTCGTCGGTGACATCCAACTTCAGTGGATACGCCTTACGTTCACGACCCGCAATCTCTTCCGCAACCCTTTTGGCGCCATCTTCGTCTAAATCCGCACAAACGACCGCTGCTCCTTCATGAGCGAGTCGAATCGCCAATGCTCGACCGATGCCACTCGCCGCTCCGGTGACTAATGCGACGCGGTCCGTGAATCGCCTCATTCGGTAGACTTCTTCTCCATTCCAGCAACCGCGCGTTCTTTCGGTGCACTGTCATAAGCACCACGAAAATCACGAAAAGGTCCATCGCGCCATTCAAGAGCAGCCTTCAGTCCCTCATCGCGAACGCGGCGACCCCATTCTGCGGAGGCCGCCCTTTGTGCACTGAGAGCTTGAATTTCCGTACCAGAATGAAGAGCTTCCCGAATTCCTTGGGTTTCATACTGCCGATTCACCGCCCGTTTGGAATACATCAGCATTTCGTTGTCAATGTGCGACATTCGCTGGGCAAAATTGACGACGAATTCATCAAGTTCGTCTAGCGCTACTGCGTAGTTCGCCCAACCCAACCGCCACATCTCCCGACCGGAGAACGAATCGCCGATATATGCAAATTCGCGAGCCTTTGCCGGAGGAAGAAACCAAGGTGCCCACATCATGTCCATTGTGGTCATGGCACGTACGGGCGGATAACCAATGGACGCATCTTCGGCGACAATTCTGAAGTCGCAGACTGAGGCTAGTTCCGTCCCGCCCGCAAGACAGTGTCCATGAATCTGACAGACAACAGGCTTTCCAAGCTCCCAAATGGTCCAATTCGTCATGACAACATGCCGCGCCCATTGCGTTGCACCTGGGTGAGTACTTCCCGTGTAGGGAAGTTTTGAACGCTTATCAACGTATTCGTCGCCTGAAGCTGCTCTTGATGGTGATAAG
The DNA here is from genome assembly GCA_026707045.1 of Gammaproteobacteria bacterium. GTDB lineage: Bacteria > Pseudomonadota > Gammaproteobacteria > Pseudomonadales > Azotimanducaceae > Bin55. Next base: position 6,262 of record JAPOXO010000071.1, read on the forward strand.
TCATACCCCGCGGAAAATGATCTTCCAGCGCCCTTGAGGATGATTACGCCAACTTCGCTGTCGGCTTCTGCATCTCTCATTGCTTCCATCAATTCTCCGCGTAGGTTGTTGCTGAGAGCGTTGAGCTTCTCGGGCCGGTTTAACGTTATGGTCGCCAAGCGTCCGTCGCTTTCATAGATTACGTCTGAATATGACATCGGAGATTCCCAAGTAAAACCGCTTCCATGATAACCACCGCACATAGACAACTCTCCTGTGTCAACCGTAAAATCGAATGGTCCAAACGACCCCTTAATAAATGCTGAGTCCGTCTCAAATCGAGTCTTATCGATCTCAAGGTTTTCTAGTCTTGAAAGGACTGGTCGATCAAGACTGTCTACATCAGTGCAACGACCGGTTTCTTGAGTATGCCAATGAATCCCGCTCCCCTGTTGCCGGTATGAAACTCATGAAAGACGTAATGGTGGCGAAAGGAGTGGTGGAGCCCCAATCGTCAGTACACGCAATTAACAAGCTGCTGAGCTTTGAAAACGACGACGTGCTGATGTCGTATGTTCTCAATTCAGCGATGCTCAAGGCCGTGCGAAGTTTGGTTGACAATGACCTCTATTCGATTGTCACAAACGTCTTCAATAAACCACCGGAGGTCGATGGCCGACATCCGCTTCACCAGGATTTGCGATACTTCAGGATTCGTCCACCGGAAGGAATCGTTGCAGTGTGGACGGCAATTTCCCCAACGAGCAGAGCCAATGGATGTCTCGCCGTAGTACCTGAATCTCACAAACTTGGATTGTTGGGACACGAGATGCCTGACTGGGAGTATGTCAATTACAAGTTTTATGGAATCTCTAAGACTCTAAGCTCGAGTCCGGTGCATATTGAAATGAACCCTGGGGACACTATCCTTTTCCATCCCCTGTTGGTTCATGGCTCTGGACGTAATCGAACAAATGACTTCCGGAGAACCATTTCGGCCCACTATGCAAGTGCGGTGTGTGAGTCACCTCCGCCCGATTGGCGCGACAACGAATTCGTACGTCGAATTACTTGAGTGGGTATTGAGGATTTTTCATCGCTTTGCAGCAAGAACTCAACGACATGCATGAGACAATGAGTTACAAACCCACATGGATTGGCATTGTGATCGGAAGACATACATTGCTTGCGTGTTTGATGACAGTTTTCGTTTCAGTCTCAGTCGCGCAAGAGCCGGCAAAGACTGGCTCGTCTGAGTTCGGTTACAGGCTATTTGACGCGTTACTCCCAATCTTGGAGGATAACGAACGGTTCCAAGAACTGTCTGACTCAGAAATCTCAAACTTCCGCGACGAGTTCGCAAAAGCTTATAGTTCATTTCATGAAGAATCCAAAAAAGCAAGAGCAAACGACGACCGTACTTTGCTTCAACGACAGCTCGACAGCCTCGCTGAACATGCTCCAGATCTACATCAGATTCTTGATTCCTCTGGTTACGAACAAATGGGCCCTATCGAAAAGTATCGTACGTTCGTGCCGCTCCTCCGTGAAAAGAGATGGGGAATGGAAGACTCTTCAACTATGGTCAACACTCTGGACCGGATTGAAGAACAGCTCGATTCTGTGTCAAGTACTGCGGTAAGAGGGTTCGTTCTCAGAATAGTGGGACAAGGGGCTGAACGATTGATGAATCAGTATTCATCAACCTTGCTTAGAGTTGCCTCACACGAAGCGTCGAAGGAGAGAATAAGTGTAGTCGCGGATCATTTACCAATCATAACAGGTGATTATTTCAGCTGTTCAGAAAGGGCGCAGTCTTCGATGAATGGATGTTTTGCAGGGAGTGTGCAAGAGTATTTTGAAAAGGAAATAGTCCCGCTCGTGAAAGTCTTAGAGAACTATGAAAAGGACAAGAATGCAATTAAAGAATGGAGACGTCGTTATTCCATTGAGCCATACGACGAGAAATTAGAGGAGTGTAGGTGGTCATTTTCAGATGATATTGTGCTGTGCGCTGATGCTCTGGGCGAAGCCGCCAAAAAAGGCATGAAAGAAATTTCGTCAGAGGTCGACCTAGACACTACCGACTAGCAGCATGGTGGTCCGACAATTAGGATCGCGAATCGGACCTTAGTTCGGAGAGTCTCCTAAGCAAACTCGGAAGCAACTTCTTCCATGAACAATTGGGCTGGCTCCCTAGTGTCCTTGCCGAAGAACTCGATCATAAACATGGTGCAGCCCAACTCGATATGCTGTTGAATTCTCTCGATGCATTGATCCGGTGTACCTGTAATAGCCATATGCCCTAACGGATCACCCAGATGGCCGCCAAAGATGGCTGCAGCCCGATGAGCTGCAGGTTCTGCTTCTTCCTTCGTCCTTGCGACCGTGACCAAGCATTGCTGGCTGATGGTTATTTCGTTTAAATCTCGGCCAACATCATCACAATGCGCCCTGAGCACGTTAACTTTCTTGGCAAGACTCGACTGGTGTCCCGCTAGGTTGTTCCACATGTCAGCATGTTCAGCAACGATTCGAAGAGTTACTTTTTCGCCAGATCCTCCTATAAGAATTGGAAGCCGTCG
>JAPOXO010000096.1 GCA_026707045.1 Gammaproteobacteria bacterium
CCGTATTTAGGAATTACGATGGCATCGACTTGATCTCCGACATCCATAACGCGAGGTGCTTCCTCACCGAAGCGATCGGCCAATCCTAGAAAGACATCTGGACCCTCTACAACATGGGAATCAGCAGAAATAGGTTTCAATCTCTCTCGCCCCTGTTTGACTCAATAAGGAGAAGGTGCCGGCTGCGGACCTGCGTCAGGTGATGCTTGTCCGGTCGGATCAGAGGAACCCATTCCTGTCAGGTAGGGGCTCGTTCCTCGGAAACTAGTCGTTAGCCAATCTTGAAAAAATGCGTCACGGTGCTCGAATTCCTTGTCGAAGTTGCACTGAAACGACCTCATGTGGGTGCCGGCAACCCTAGTGTTCATACAGTTCACGCCCGTTGCATCGGAGCCGTATCGTTCAATGAGAGCATCGACTACATCCTGAACTTTCGGCCTCAAACGTTCTGGGACCTTATCCATGAGATCCTGATAGGTCTCTTTCATCAACACAGTTGATCGAGGACTTGCTGCTGTTCCAATCCATCCGATACCTAAGGCCACATCTCTCTTTATCTTTCCAAGGCCGTTAACGTAGATGACCCCAAGTCTGTACTGCGAGGTCTTGAAGCCTCGCTTGGCTGATGCCAACAGGTAAGGAAATGCTTTCGCAAACTGTTTTGTTCTGTAGTAGAACGATGCCACGTTATTGACCCGATGAAACTCATTGATCGTAAAGGCATTGAGAATGTCCTGACGAACTTCCGTAGTAACCAGCTCTTCCATCGTGGACACTTCTGATACATCGGCTTTCAATACTTGTCTTCCGGTATCCGCATCGGACAATTCAGGAATAGAATCCGCGGGTATATTGATGGTAGCCGTCGTAGATGCGGCGAAGAAACCAAATACAAGTGACGCAAGGAACGTGAAAGTCTTCATCTCTGTTGAAATCCGTTGATGTGATTTAGAAGGCGGTCGATCCAACTTGGTGAAATCAAGCATTTGGATTTTATCCGTACCGATGGACAACTCGGTGCGATTTCTCCAGCGATTTCAAGCGACTCAGAAGCAATTTTGACACGGAGACTACGACGATTTATGGAACTCGTTGAAGGACTGAACTTACTTTAGAGGATAGTCGCGGATCACGTCACCTGTATACATCTGCCGGGGCCTACCAATCTTGTAGCCATGTGAAATCATTTCATTCCACTGGGCAATCCAACCTGGCGTACGCCCCACGACAAAAATAACGGTAAACATGCTTGTCGGTATTCCCAGGGCTTTCAAGATGATTCCCGAGTAGAAATCAACGTTGGGATAGAGTCGTCGCTCCACAAAATACTCGTCATTGAGTGCTACTTTCTCTAGGTCTTGTGCCATCTGAAGCGTTGGATCCGACTCAATGTCAAGCGAATCCAGCACTTCTCGGTAGGTTTCCTGCAAAACCTTGGCTCTTGGGTCGTAGTTCTTGTAGACCCGATGACCGAATCCCATAATTCTTCGAGGATCGCTGGGATCCTTGGCTCGCTCCAAGTATTCGGAAATCTTGCTTCGATCTCCTATTTCCTTCAACATTTGCAAAACTGCTTCGTTTGCTCCTCCGTGCGATGGTCCCCAAAGTGCTGCTATTCCAGACGCTATGCATGCATAAGGATTTGCATCCGTTGATCCGACAAGTCGCACAGTTGAAGTTGATGCATTCTGCTCATGGTCGGCGTGCAGCAAAAATATCCGATCCATGGCTCTCGCCAATACAGAACTTATAGGGCTAGAATCATTCTCGGAGAACATCATGTGCAGGAAATTCTCACCATAGCCGCGATTCGGATCAGGCATGATAAATTCTTGATTCCGAATGTGGCGAAGGGTCATTGCAGCGAGAATTGGAATTTTTGCAATGAGCCGAATGGCAGTTTTGTGTCGATTCTCTATGTCGGTGATGTCAATTTCGTTGTGGTAATGCGCGGACATGGCACCTACAAGCGAACACATTATTCCCATTGGATGCGCATCTCGTGAAAATCCAGACAAGACGGAGATCAGATAGTCTTCAATTGTCTGTTCAAGTTGAATCGCCGATTGAAAATTGGAGAATTCCTCGTCCGTGGGGAGCTTTCCGTAAAGCAATAGGTAGCAAACTTCCAAGAAATTTGAATGTTCTGCTAATTGTTCGATGGAGTATCCGCGATGTCGCAGAATTCCGGCATCACCATCTATGTATGTAATTGCAGACTCGCAACTAACCGTGGATAGGTAGCCAGGGTCATACGTAAAATAGCCAAGTGAAATCAGCCGCGCCACGTCGACGACATCCGGCCCCACAGAGGGGGAATACACGGGCAGATCGATCGACTCTCCATCAATTGTTAGCCGAGCTTTCTTTTCGGCCATGCAATCCCTCCTTTCCGCACCCTCGGAGGCGGACTAGGTTCTATTGTCGCAAATCCTAGTGTGGCAGGTTTGGAAATTCGTGTATCGCATCCTTTTTTGTGCGAACAATACTGTGTACTCTCCATGTCGTTAAACTATGAATATGATCACAGATGTATTCGCTTTTCTGGCGACTAAGGCGGCAAGTTGAAGGACGCGCGTCCCGTTTTCCTTGACCTCCTAGCTATTCGGCTGCCCCTTCCGGCGGCGGTGTCAATACTCCACAGGGTTAGTGGCGTACTACTGTTTTTGGCGTCGCTGTATTTATTGATTCTTTTGGCGTCGTCATTTGGAAACGAAACTGAGTTTGACCAGCTTAAATGGGACCTAGGAAGCCCAATCCATTCAACGATTCTTTGGGCGACTCTCTCTTTGCTTTCTTACCACTTCGTGGCCGGTGTACGGCACCTCTTGATGGACTTGCATATTGGAGAGTCTCTTAAAGCGGGGCGGATAGGTAGTGTTCTTGTGCTGATCGTGTCACTAGTTCTTTCAGTGCTTTGTGGAGTATGGATTTGGTTGTAAATGCCACAAGCCTCTCTCGCAGTGGACTTTCAGATTTCCTACTTCAGCGAGTCTCGGCAGTTGTACTCGGACTATATGCCCTCTGTATAGTGGGATTCTTGATTGTTAACCCCGACGTCGATCAAATCCGTTGGGTGCAATACATGACCTCGCCGGTGATGTTGATATTCGGAACTCTCGCAATCCTATCGTTTGCCGTACATGCGTGGATAGGTATGTGGACGGTTGGGACGGACTACCTTAGCGAGCACAAGATGGGGAAACATGCTTCTTTTTGGCGATTGCTCTATCAAGTGTTCGTCGTCGTTATCGTGTTTACCTATCTACTGTTCGGACTCGGTATCTTGTGGCGCCTGCCAGCAATCCTTTTATGAAAAACCTGCGCACACTGGAGTTCGACGGACTCATTGTCGGAGGCGGAGGAGCAGGATTGCGCGCTGGACTCCAATTGGCTGAATCGGGATACAAGACGGCCGTGCTATCCAAAGTGTTCCCAACTCGTTCGCACACCGTTTCAGCCCAAGGCGGCATCACCTGTGCCATTGCCAGCGAAGACCCAGATGACGATTGGCGTTGGCACATGTACGACACGGTAAAAGGTTCAGATTACATCGGAGATCAGGACGCTATCGAATATATGTGCAGTGTCGGCCCGCAGGTTGTCTATGAACTTGAGCATATGGGTCTTCCGTTCTCACGAACCGAGAGCGGCAGAATCTACCAACGACCGTTCGGTGGACAATCCAAGGACTTCGGTCGAGGAGGTCAGGCTTCAAGGACCTGTGCTGCTGAAGACCGCACTGGTCACGCACTTCTTCATACCTTATATCAAGCCAACGTAAAGGCGAATACAACCTTTCTGAGCGAGTGGTTTGCAGTCGACTTGGTTACTAACCAAGATGGAACAGTCGTCGGTGTTGTGGCGATCTTCGTGGAGACGGGAGAAATAGTCTTTGTTAAGTCAAAGGTCACACTCTTGGCGACGGGAGGAGCGGGCAGAATTTACGACAGTACAACCAATGCGCTTACCAACACGGGAGACGGAGTTGCTATGGCATTGCGAGCCGGCGTGCCCGTCCAAGACATCGAAATGTGGCAGTTTCACCCTACGGGAATCCACGGTATGGGAATTCTTGTCACTGAAGGAAGCCGCGGAGAAGGCGGTTACCTTGTAAATTGCGATGGCGAGCGATTCATGGAGCGTTACGCTCCAACGGCAAAGGACTTGGCTAGTAGGGACGTCGTTTCCAGGTCTATGGTGATTGAGGTCGATGAAGGAAGAGGTTGTGGTCCGAACAAGGATCACGTGTATCTAAAACTCGATCATTTGGGAACCGAAGTCTTGAATTCTCGGCTGTCGGGAATCATGGAGCTCTGTAAGACATACGCATTAGTGGACCCTGCAGTAGATCCAATTCCGGTAGTGCCGACCTGTCACTACATGATGGGAGGAATAGCTACACAAGTAAGCGGTCAAGCGCTTTCTCAAGACGAACAAACCAACGATGTTCCTGTTCAGGGACTCTACGCAGTCGGGGAGGTTGCTTGCGTATCGGTTCACGGCGCGAATCGTCTGGGCGGCAACTCTCTTCTCGATCTAGTTGTATTCGGAAGAGCTGCCGGACTGCACATTCAAGATGTACTCAGCCAAGGTGTGAGCCAAAGAAGCGCATCGGACAGCGACTTGGAAGCTGCTTTGTCACGCATATCTCGTTGGGAAAATTCCCAATCTGGCGAAAATCCCGCCGATCTACGAGCGGAACTACAAGCTCTCATGGGTAGCAGTTACAGCGTATTTCGAACCGAGGAAAAAATGCGCGACGCCATTTCCAAGTTGGAAGATCTTCGAACTCGAATCGAATCAGCTTTCTTGGAGGATAAGTCGGAGGTGTTCAACACTGCTCGAGTCGAGGCAATGGAACTGGACAATCTGCTCGAGGTGGCGGAAGCTACAGCGATCGCCGCGGAAGGTCGAAGAGAAAGTCGAGGAGCTCATGCCCGCGTCGACTTCGAAAATCGTGACGACGAGAACTGGCTGTGCCATTCACTGTACTTTGCGGAGGACCGATCGCTACGGAAGCGAGCCGTGAACTTTGCGCCTTCGATAGTTGAGCCGTTCGAACCCACAAAACGGGAGTACTAGAAATGCAGGTGAGCATCTATCGATACATACCCGGAAAGGACACAGAGCCCCGAATGCAGCACTACGATTATGTGCTGCCCGATGATCGAGACTTGATGGTTCTCGAAGTTCTGGAAGACTTGAAAGCAAAGGATCCAAGCATCGGCTATCGTCGATCTTGTCGGGAGGGTGTATGTGGGTCCGACGGCATGAGTATCAACGGAAGAAACGGACTGGCTTGCAAGACACCCGTGTCGGAGGCAATTTCAAGAGACAAGCTTATGCTCCGCCCATTGCCTGGGCTTCCAGTGATCAGAGATCTCATCGTTGACATGTCGCAGTTCTATCGACAGTACGAACGAGTCGATCCATTTCTGAAGAACGACACGGCCAAGCCAGCACAGGAACGTCTGCAATCGCAAGAAGACAGAAAGAAGCTTGATGGACTCTACGAATGTATTTTGTGTGCCTGCTGCACTACATCCTGCCCCTCATTCTGGTGGAATCCTGATAAATTCTTGGGACCCGCAGCATTGCTGCAATCGTATAGGTTCTTGGCGGACAGTCGCGATACTGCAACCGAAGAACGGCTGTCCAAGCTTGACGACCCGTTCAGCGTATTCCGATGCCGAGGAGTGATGAACTGCGTCAATGCATGTCCAAAGGATCTGAATCCCACAAAAGCAATTAACGAAATTCGAACGTTGCTAGTAAAAAACGGTACATAGATGTTCAAATCTAACCGCTACGTCAACCAGACGATCATGGAGAAATTCTTTCATGGCTGAGTCATTCCTTCAACGCATGGAATCCAGTTCACACCTAGCTGGAGGCAGCGCGGTTTATCTTGAATTGATGTATGAGAAATTTCTAGCGGACGCTAACTCAGTTCCTGAAGAGTGGCGCGAGTACTTCAGCACGCTTCCGTATTCCGATGCCAAAGCAGTAGAAGTTCCTCATAGCTCGATTGTCAACCACTTTGAGCGTCTCGGCAGAAATCGCCTCAAAGCCCGCCCCGAACGGGTTAGTACGGACATCATGTCCGAACACGAGAGAAAGCAAATCCAAGTGATGGAATTGATCGATGCCTACCGTGCTCGAGGTCATCGCAGGGCGAAGGTCGATCCGTTGGGAAAGTGGAAGCTAGACCAAGCTCCTGACCTCAAATTGGACTTTCATGACTTGAGCCCGGCCGATCTCAATACCGTGTTCCGAACGGGATCGTCAGATTTGTTCGAAGACGATGGACGGCCATTGCACGAGATCATCTCAGCGTTGGAAGAAACTTACTGCAGCTCAATTGGTGCGGAGTACGTCTATGTGACGACAGCGCAGGAGCGCAGTTGGATACGCAGTCGGTTGGAGTCCGTTCACTCGCACATGAAATTCGAAAAGAACCACAAGCGAAGAATCCTTGAACGCCTAACTGCCGCCGAGGGATTGGAGCGATATCTACATACCAGATATCCGGGAACCAAGCGATTTGGGCTAGAAGGGGCAGAAAGTCTGATTCCGTTGTTACACGAGATTACCCAACGGGCGGGAATGTGGCAAGTGCGAGAAATGGTGATTGGCATGGCGCACCGAGGCCGGTTGAACGTGCTTGTGAATATCCTGGGCAAGGAAACAGAGGACATTTTTGAAGAGTTCGAAGGTACAGCGCCGGAAGTGTCCGCAACCGGCGACGTGAAGTACCACATGGGATTCTCTTCAAACTTGGACAGTATGGGGAAACAAATCCACCTTGCGCTTGCATTCAACCCTTCACACCTCGAAATCGTGGGCCCGGTTGTGGAAGGATCAGTCCGGGCTAGACAGGATCGTCGCAATGACAGAGCGGGAGTCGAAGTCACTCCAATTCTAATACACGGGGACGCAGCAATTGCCGGTCAGGGAGTGGTGATGGAAACCTTTCAGATGTCGCAGACGCGAGGTTTCTATACCGGAGGAACGATCCACATCATCATCAATAACCAGATTGGATTCACGACGAGTCGAAGGGAAGACGCACGATCAACCGAGTATTGCAGCGAGGTTGCGAAAATCATGCGTGCACCTATCTTCCACGTCAATGCCGATGATCCCGAAGCTGTCGTTGCAATTGCCCAACTTGCCATGGATTATCGAATCGGATTCGGCAAAGACTTCGTCATTGATTTGGTGTGCTATCGACGTAGGGGACACAACGAAGCTGAAGATCCGATGAAAACTCAGCCTCTGATGTATCAGCAGATTCGGCAGCATCCTACGACGCGCACCATTTACGCAGAGCAATTGGCACGAGAAGGTGTGGTATCCAAGCAAGAAGCCGATCAGTGGGTGTCGAGTTTTCGTGATCGTCTAGACAGTGGAGAAACTGTTGCGCTTGATGTGGTTTCTGAACCAGATCAGTCTATGTTTGTTGATTGGAAACCGTACTTAGGCCACGACTGGGACGCGCCAGGCGACACAAAGGTTTCGATTGCACGATTGCAGGAAGTAATGCAACGAGCCAATTCCATACCCGTCGGCATCCGATTGCATAAGCAAGTAGAAGGGATATATGTCGACCGACGTCGCATGGCAGCCGGAGGACAGGTTACCAACTGGGGATTTGCGGAGATGGCGGCATACGCAACTTTATTGGATCAAGGATTCGATGTTCGCCTAACAGGACAGGATGTGGGCGTGGGAACGTTTTCGCATCGACACGCATGCATTTACTGCCAAAAGACAGGAGAGCAAGTCGTACCGCTGCAGCTCGCTTTTGAAGATCGAAAGTTTGACATCTACGACTCACTTCTTTCTGAGGAAGGAGTATTGGCGTTCGAGTATGGCTATGCGACAACATCCCCAACCACACTGGTGATTTGGGAAGCACAGTTTGGGGATTTTGCAAATGGGGCTCAAGTGGTCATAGATCAATTCGTGTCCAGTGGAGAAGCCAAATGGGGTCGAGCATGTGGGCTTGTTATGTTGCTTCCGCACGGATTCGAAGGTGCAGGTCCAGAACATTCGTCTGCGCGGTTGGAACGATTTCTACAGCTGTGTGCTCAACACAATATGCAAGTCTGCGTACCGTCCACTCCCGCACAAATGTTTCACATGTTGCGCAGGCAGATGATTCGCCCAATGCGCCGTCCTCTAATTGCGTTGACTCCGAAGAGCTTGCTTAGGCATAAAGTGGCTGTGTCGTCGCTGGATGAATTGGCGGACGGGCGATTTCAAAATGTAATCGGCGAAATCGACGACTTGGATCCGAGTAAAGTGGAGCGACTTGTACTGTGCGCTGGAAAGGTGTACTACGACCTGCTTGAACGTCGCAGAAATGATGGACGCCAAGACATCGCCATTGTTCGAATGGAGCAACTATATCCTTTCCCCCGGGACGAACTGGCAGTCGTGATTCAAGGGTACGAAAACCTGCAGCAGACGATTTGGTGTCAGGAAGAACCGCAAAACCAAGGTGCGTGGTATTCGAGCCGGCACCATATGGCTCGAGTACTAGGCGAACAGCGACCTCATATCGAATTGATCTACGCAGGTCGTAAAGCCTATGCAGCGCCGGCCGTCGGACTAGCGTCGAGACATGTCCGTCAGCAAGGCGAGATTGTGGGAGAAGCTCTGTACGGCATAACGGAAGATTGATGTGACCATTCAGATTTCAGTTCCAGCATTTCCCGAATCCATATCGGAAGGAGAGCTGACGAAGTGGTACAAGAACGTCGGCGATTACGTAGAACGGGACGCTCTGCTGGTAGATGTAGAAACCGAGAAGACTACTCTAGAAATTCCCTGTCCTGTTGCAGGAATTCTTGTGAAAATCCTAAAGGAAGAGGGCACTACGGTCGAAGGTAAGGAAGTTATCGCGGAGATTGAAGAGGGAATACGTCCAACAGTAGATCAACCGCAAGAGCTGGTTGTTGAAGTACCTATGCCAAGCGAAGACGACTCAGCAGAGCGGGAGATAGTCGCATCCCCCTCTGCAAGAAGGTTGGCACTGGAGAGCGGAATTAATCTCTCAGCGGTCGGAGGAACGGGTCGAGGCGGCCTGATTACTCGCGACGATGTGGCGGCAGCTGTCCGTCTGAGAAGCGCGAGCGTCGATCAACCAATTCAACAAGAGGAACACGAAGGTCGGGAGGATTCTTCTGCCGATACAGGAGAGCGTGTCGAGCGACGTGTCCCAATGACCCGTCTTCGTGCAACGATCGCCAACAGATTGGTAGAAGCTCAACACAATGCCGCAATGCTGACCACATTTAATGAGGTCGACATGGATCCAATCATGCGCATGCGACGTCAGTACCAGGAGGAATTCCAACGGGCGCACAATGGAACCCGTTTGGGGTTTATGAGTTTCTTTGTCCGTGCCTCGGTTGAAGCACTCAAGAGATTCCCGCTCGTCAACGCCTCCATCGACGGGTCCGAGATTGTTTATCACGGTTTTTACGACATTGGCGTGGCCGTTAGTACTGACCGGGGACTCGTTGTTCCCGTCGTTAGAGATGCCGATGCGCTTGGAATGGCTCAAATTGAGGATCAGATCATTGCTTACAGCGAAAAGGCAAGAGATGGAAAACTTGCGATTGAAGACATGCAGGGAGGAACATTCACGATATCGAATGGCGGTGTATTTGGTTCGCTGCTTTCCACACCCATATTGAATCCTCCACAAACCGCGATATTGGGCATGCACAAAATCGAAGAGAGGCCAGTTGTAGTGGATGGTGAGATCGTGGCTCGTCCCATGATGTACCTTGCACTGTCGTACGATCACCGTCTGATAGATGGCCGGGAGGCCGTAAGGTTTCTTGTTGCCATCAAAGGAATGGTGGAAGATCCCGCTCGAATATTGTTGGAGCTATAGCAAAAGGAAAGGTATGAGTAAGTCTTCGGACGTAGTAGTAGTCGGAGCGGGTCCTGCTGGCTACGCAGCGGCAATTCGATGTGCGCAACTGGGTTTTTCCGTTACCTGCGTTGACAAGTCCAAGAATGCTGACGGACAGCCCACGCTGGGAGGCACCTGTCTCAACTGGGGTTGCATTCCATCCAAGGCACTGCTCGATGTCTCCCACAAATACGACCAAATGTCCAAGTTGGAAACGATGGGAATTGATGCAACAAATGCTGCGATTGAAATCTCCAAAATGCAGGAATACAAAGATTCGGTCGTTGATCAATTGACAAAAGGAATCGGCCTTCTTTTTGATGGAAATGGCGTGGAATTCGTACACGGTGTCGGCAAACTGCTGGACGGACGCAAAGTCAGCGTTACATCGGAAGACGAGACTGTTGAAGAGATTCAAGCCAAGCACGTAATTCTCGCACCCGGTTCGACACCTATTGAAATCCCAGCTGCTCCCTTGGATTACGAATACATCGTCGACTCGACTGGAGCTCTGGAGTTCGAATCAGTACCTGAGCGTCTTGGAGTTATTGGTGCTGGAATTGTTGGGCTCGAACTAGGAAGTGTCTGGGGCCGGTTGGGCTCTGAAGTCGTGATTTTGGAGGCGCTGGATGACTTCTTGCCGGCAACCGACCGCAGAATTGCTAGAGATGCCCTTCGCATATTCAAAAGACAGGGACTGGACATTAGGTTAGGCGCACGTGTAACCAACTCCGAAGTCAGCGATGGAACAGTGAAGGTTTCCTACCAGATACAGAATGAAGACCAAGTTCTAGAATGCGACAAACTGATTGTTGCGGTAGGACGAAGACCCTACACAGAGGGATTGCTCGCTGAAGATAGCAGCGTCAACCTTGACGAAAGGGGCTATCTGTTTGTCAATGACTTGTGCCATACGGGCGTCCCGGATGTCTATGCAGTCGGGGATGTGGTTCGCGGCCCAATGTTGGCGCACAAGGGTATGGAAGAGGGAGTAATGGTCGCAGAACGGATCGCGGGTCAGAAACCAGTTGTCAATTACGACACGGTGCCGTCTGTGGTCTATACGCTTCCTGAAGTTGCCTGGGTTGGTCTTTCCGAGGAGGAACTTAAGGCGAATGGAGAGGACGTAACATCCGGCATGTTCTCATTTGGCGCAAACGGACGAGCCATTGCAGCGGACGAAAGCGACGGGTTTGTCAAGATTATTTCTGATACGGAAACGGACAGAATCTTGGGAATGCATATCCTCGGCTCCCAGGCTTCAGAACTCATTGCTCAAGGTGTGATAGCAATGGAGTTTGGAGCTACGGCGGAAGACTTAGCGCTAACGATGTTTGCGCATCCATCGTTATCTGAAGCTGTGCACGAGGCGGCTTTAGGAGTTTCAGGTAGCGCAATTCATGCGGTGGCACGAAGGAAAAGGGTCTAGATTCTCAGCGCTCGTCTATCCTTAGAATTCGAGCCGATTTGAAGCAAAAGATTAGTAGCCAAACGTCACACACCAACTAGCATCCGAGTAAAGACAGAGATTAGGTGAATCTTCACGAGTTCCAAGCCAAAGAACTATTTCGAGAGTACGGTATTCCCGTATCCGGGGGTGTTGTCGCAACCTCGGTTGACGAAGCGGTTGACGCATCGGAACGGCTTGGAGGAAATCGGTGGGCTTGCAAAGTCCAGGTCCATGCGGGTGGTCGAGGAAAAGCTGGTGGAGTCAAGTTGGTTGAAGGATCCGACGGGCTTCGGGACTTTGCTTCAACCTGGCTCGGCAAACGATTGGTCACACAACAGACCGATCAGCTTGGACAGCCAGTTAACCATATTTATATCGAAGAACTCGCCGACATCGATCGGGAGTTCTATTTGGGGCTAGTAGTGGACCGTTCTTCTCAACGAGTCGTTGTGATGGCATCGACCGAAGGCGGAGTGGAAATTGAGAAAGTTGCCGAAGAGAGCCCCGAGAAAATTTTGAAGGCTCAAATTGATCCACTTGTCGGAGCACAGTCCTATCAGGGAAGAGAACTGGCATTTGGTCTAGGTCTACAGAATGGACAGGTCCGAGAGTTCACCGAGATATTCCTTCGACTCAGCCGATTGTTTCAAGAATTGGATTGTTCTCTCGTGGAAGTCAATCCACTTGTATTGACGTCAGAAGGACGTGTACATTGCCTTGACGCGAAGATTAATGTCGATAGCAACGCGCTTTACCGGCAATCTCGCTTGGCGGACATGCGGGACCCCGAACAAGAAGATGAACGCGAGGCACAGGCTTCAGAATTTGGTTTAAGTTATGTCGCTTTGGACGGCAATATAGGCTGTATGGTTAACGGTGCTGGACTAGCCATGGGAACCATGGACCTCGTCAAATACTACGGAGGCAATCCGGCAAATTTTCTTGATGTTGGCGGTGCAGTCAACAAGAGCTCAGTTTCGGAAGCATTCAAGATTATTTTGGACGACTCTGATGTCCGAGCAGTTCTCATCAATATATTTGGGGGAATTGTTTCCTGCGTCGTTATCGCGGAAGGCATCGTCGAAGCTTACAAAGAAGTTGGTGTTGAAGTCCCTGTTGTAGTGCGTTTTGATGGAAACAGTGCGGAACAGGGACGTGCATTCTTGCAGTCTAGTGGTCTTGACATCATCGCAGCGAGTACGTTGCAAGATGCAACACAAAAAGTCGTAGAAGCAGCCGAGTCGATTTCGTGAGCATTTTGGTTGACAAACATACGCGGCTTATTTGTCAGGGAATAACAGGATCGCAAGGAACGCTTCATTCTCGACAAGCTCTTGAATATGGAACACAGCTTGTAGGCGGAGTAACTCCTGGCAAAGGAGGTACTGCTCACTTGGGAGTGCCTGTGTTCGATACCATGCAAGAAGCAGTGAATTCCACAGGAGCAACGGTTTCCGTCATCTACGTACCCGCTCAGTTCTGCTTGGATTCCATTTTGGAAGCCTGCAACACCGGAATCGAACTGATTGTTTGCATCACCGAAGGCGTTCCAACGCTCGACATGCTCAAAGCCAAAGCAATTGTCGACAGCTTGGGCTCGCGTTTGATCGGTCCAAATTGCCCAGGAGTAATTACACCAGGTCAATGCAAAATCGGAATAATGCCCGGTGACATACATCAACCTGGGCGAATAGGCATCGTATCGAGGTCTGGGACTCTGACGTACGAAGCGGTGAAGCAGGTCTCGGACCAAGGGTTGGGTCAGTCGACTTGCGTAGGCATTGGCGGAGATCCCATTCCGGGTTCAAATTTCATAGACGTGATCAGTCTGTTTGAACAAGACGACGATACGGACGCGATCGTTATGGTGGGAGAGATTGGAGGTACGGCGGAAGAGGAAACCGCGGAATTCATCAAAGACTTTGTCACCAAACCTATGGTTGCTTATATTGCGGGCGCGACCGCTCCCAAAGGAAAGCGCATGGGGCATGCAGGTGCGATCATTGCTGGGGGAAAAGGTACCGCAGCAGAGAAATATGAGGCACTGGATCGTGCTGGAGTTGTCACCGTTCGCAATCTGGCTGGAATTGGAGATGCAATAAGAGAATGTCTCTCCTAGAGCCTGAATTCAATCACTGCTGCTCAGTTATCTAATTCAGAAGTTGGTATTTGTTCTGGAAAGTGGGATCGACCATGAATGGTTCGCGTGAATGAGTATTGTGAAGTGTGTTCATCTAGGATCCTCAGCATTTTGGCAACCATTGCTATCAGGCAGAGTCGACTGATCGACAGACCCACGCGTCGGATAAATCAAGTCTTGAAAGAAGAACCACGAGTCGCTATTACTAGCGGACCGCACCAACCAAATGGCTATCGATGACAACTGAAACTCACGGATTCCAAACGGAAGCGAAAAAGCTTCTCCACCTAATGATCAACTCTCTCTATTCAAATAGGGAGGTGTTTCTTCGGGAACTCATCTCAAACGCATCCGATGCGATTGACAAACTTCGATTCGAGTCACTGAACGATTCTGCTCTTCTTGATGGCGAGACTGATTTCAAGATCTCCATCGACTTCGACAACGATGCAAAGACGTTGACTGTAACCGACAACGGTATTGGAATGAATCGGGATGAGGTCATTCAAAATCTGGGGACCATAGCGAAGTCCGGCACAGAGGAGTTCTTTGAGCAATTATCCGGTGACCAGAAGAAGGACGCATCACTCATTGGGCAGTTTGGAGTTGGTTTTTACAGTTCTTTCATGGTCGCAGACGAAGTGGTCGTACTGACACGTAAAGCCGGTACTGCTGAGGGTACTAGGTGGGTTTCTTCGGGCGAGGATGAGTATTCAGTAGCCGACGTAGAAACCGAGCGTGGCACTCGAGTTACCTTGAAGCTCAAGCAAGATGCTCATGAATTCTGCGAGCGTTCATCGCTGGAATCAGTAGTTAGGAAATACAGCGATCACATTGCAGTTCCCGTGGACATGCCGAAAGCAGATTCGGAAGAGAAAGAGGAAGGACGCGAGACTGTTAATTCCGCAAAGGCAATGTGGACTCGCTCAAGATCGGAGATCAAAGACGAGGAATACAAAGAGTTCTACAAATACATCTCCCATGATTGGGAAGATCCAGTCGCATGGAGCCACAACCGCGTCGAAGGCAGGTTGGACTACACAAGCCTTCTATACGTACCAAAACGAGCTCCATTCGATCTGTTCAACCCAGATTCTCCACGAGGATTAAAGCTCTACGTCCAACGTGTTTTCATCATGGACGAAGCGGATACATTTCTTCCGCTCTATCTGAGATGGGTCAAAGGAATCGTCGATTCAAGCGATTTGCCTTTGAATGTCTCGAGGGAAATGTTGCAAGACAGTGATGCGGTCAAAACGATACGTTCTGCGCTTGAACGAAGAGTGTTGGATCGATTGGAAAAGCTGGCTGCAGACGATTCCGAAGACTACGACAACTTTTGGGATGAATTTGGTGCAGTATTAAAAGAAGGAACCGTCTTTGACAATCCAAATCGAGATATTGTTCTAAAGCTTTTGCGGTTCACGACTACACAAGACGAACCGGACCCCGAAACAGGAAAGGCGCACCAGCGCACTTCACTAAAGCAATACGTGGAGCGAGCACCATCGGATCAAGGTCAAATATATTATGTTGTGGGGGACAACGAGAGAGCTGCACGAAACAGTCCTCACTTGGAGGTTTTCTTGGGTCAGGGCATTGAAGTGCTGATCTTCGGAGATCCTATCGACGCTTGGATGATGTCAAACTTGACCGAGTTTGACGGAAAGAAATTTCAAGACATCACGAGAAGCGATCTAGATTTGCCCGAAACATCAGAAGTAGAGAAAGACGAGGAAATTGAAGAGAGCAAGGGCGATGAACCACTACTCAAGAGGATCAAAGACGCACTTGAGGATCAGGTCGAAAGTGTTTCCAAATCCAAGCGGCTTGTGGATTCACCAGCTTGTCTCGTTCTTGCTGAACACGACATGGGTCTGCATATGCGTCGCATAATGGCAAGTGCTGGGAGATCAATTCCCCCATCAAAACCGCAATTGGAAGTGAACTTGGACCATACTCTTGTCAAGCACATGAGTGACGAGCAAGACGAAGCTAGATTCAAGGATCTTGCACATTTACTATATGAACAGGCAGCTTTTGCTGACGGTTCATATCCTATAGATGCAAGCGCTCACGTAAAAAGGGTCAATCGACTCTTATCCGAACTACTGGCTTAGGAAATCCGACAGTGTCCGTTGCGGTTGTTGGTGCGGGAAATTTCGGCACGGTAATTGCCAACATTATTGCCGCCAACGGGTCGCGTACCCATCTGTGGATGCGCGACGATCAGCAATTACGGGATATCCGCAAACACAATGAGAACCGACGCTACCTTCCGGGACATTCACTGCACTCAAATATTGTTCCAACTTCGGACTTGTCGGAAGCCTTCAACGACTGTAAGCTGGTTTTCGTGACCGTTCCGAGTCAATCTTTTCGCGAGGTTGCTAGAGAAATCGGAGCTTGTGTTAAGCCTGGAAGCTACTCGGTTAGCGCTACGAAGGGCGTTGAACCAGAGTCGTTCAAGCTCATGAGTGAGATTCTTGCGGAAGAACTTCCACCAGGGAGCGTTGGGGTTCTAAGTGGACCAAACCTGGCGGAAGAAATAGCACTTGGCAAGTTTGCAGGTACTGTAATTGCCAGCAGGGATATGGGTCTAAGAGAGTTAGTACAAGAGAAGTTGAGCTCTTCAACATTTCGAGTTTATTCGAGCGATGACGTTTACGGAGTAGAACTCGGTGGAGCTCTCAAAAATATCTATGCGATTATTTGTGGCTTGGCAACTACATTGGAAGTGGGACAAAACGCCATATCGCTCGTCATAACTCGCAGCCTAGCCGAAATGAGTAGATTTGCCGAAGCAATGAAAGCCAATCCCTTCACGTTCTTGGGCCTGGCGGGAGTGGGCGACCTCGTAGCTACATGTACATCTCCTCACTCCCGAAACTATCAGCTAGGTGTTCACATAGCTTCAGGACTGTCATTGGATCAAGCAATGAATCGACTAGGAAAACTTGCTGAAGGCGTGAACACGTTGAAAGCGGTCTACAAGAGAAAAGAAAGGATGAATCTATACATGCCTTTGGTTGATGCCTTGTATAGGGTCTTGGTTTGTGGCGAGAACATCCAAAACGCCATGGTTGACCTAATGACGACCGAACAAAAAGACGATGTGGATTTCGCGGCGGATTTTGCAGGATCCCCTGCCATATGAAACGACTTTCCCGCCGTACATTCTCAGCTGTCCCTATTGTGGGACTAGTCATGCTTTTCACTGCTGAAGGATTGCTTGCTGAAGGTTTGCTGCTTGAAGCGGCTCCAAGGTCTTCGGTCGTTGGTACCTACTCATCTGAAGTGGTAGGTCCGTACGACTTTATCGTCGCTCCCGTCGACAGGATTAGACGGGATGTCTCCTACGAACGAGTAATTCGGGTGGACGGACGTGTTCAATATGAAACCTATGAGATTTCAGGAGACATGAGTCGAAACGATGCCATGGACTGGTATCGCAAGGCTCTGACATCTGCCGGAGGCGACGTTGTTTTCGAGTGTGAGGGGCGTGATTGTGGGAGAGCATCGATTTGGGGAAGTTCGATTTTTCGGCAACGTGTTCTGTCTGCTGTCGATTCAAAACAGCAATACCTAGCGGGTGCATTGGCTACAGAGAATCAAACTGAGCTATTTTCAATCTACGTTGTGGAGCGTGGTAACCGTAGAGTCTATGCACATGTGGTTCAAGTGTCGGTAGATGGAGAGGTGGATCTCGGTACCAATCAAGATTTTGCTGAAACGTTGGCCCGTCACGGCCAGATTTCGGTTGAGGGAGTGGTTCCCGATAGGAACGGGATTCTGTCACAGAAAGCATTGGATGAACTTAAGAGGCTTGCCAACGATCTGAAATCATTCACTGAAGACATCTATGTTGTCTGTCACGTGTACGGGTCTCGTTCACCGGATCTTTTGCTTGAGCAATCCAAATCTTGCGCCGAGTCTGCGGCCGAAGCGATGGGGTACGACACGGGGATTGAAGTCATTCCGTTCGGTGCAGGACCGCTGGCACCGTTGCAAGGAGGAATTCCTCAGTCCCGAGTGGAAGTTGTGATTCCTGCACTACTTCGTCGCGAACCTTAGATGAGAAGCACGTTAACTTGGCGTTGACTTCATTTGTTTAAGTAAATCTCTGGTTCAACCCATGGCTGGCAACACCTTCGGACAAGCATTCACCGTGACTACCTTTGGTGAAAGTCATGGCGTAGCTATGGGTGCCATCGTTGACGGGTGTCCTCCCAACATGGAACTTTCTGAGTCCGATTTGATGACTGACCTTAATCGCCGGAAACCTGGTCGGTCTCAATTTACGACCCAACGTATGGAAGATGACCAAGTCGAAATACTGTCAGGAGTTTTTGAAGGAAAGACGACAGGAACTCCGATCGGCCTTGTTATCCGGAACAAAGACCAGAGCTCCCAGGTCTACACGCAGATCAAGGATATTTACCGACCTTCACATGCTGACTTTACTTACGACAAGAAATATGGCATTCGAGATTACAGGGGAGGCGGTAGAGCTTCGGCCCGAGAAACGACAATGCGCGTTGCCGCTGGAGGAATCGCAAAAAAGTACCTCTTTGAAGAGTTTGGAACCCGGATTCGTGGCTTTCTCGCCCAGGTCGGCGATATACACTTGGAGATGACGTCATTGGACCATGCCAGTGAGAGTGTATTTTTCTCGCCGGATCCAAATCGTGAAGCAGAAATCGCGGAATTCATTGGAGAACTTCGCGACGCGGGTGACTCTATTGGCGCAAAGATCGGCGTTGTTGCATCCCATGTCCCGGTAGGATTGGGAGAACCGGTTTTCTCCAAATTGGACGCTGATCTAGCGTCCGCTCTAATGGGAATCAACGCTGTGAAGGGCGTGGAAGTCGGTGATGGATTTGGTGTGGTCACGCAACGTGGTTCAGAACACCGAGACGAAATGTCGAGTGAAGGGTTTCAGTCCAATCGTTCGGGAGGCACTCTTGGAGGAATAACGACCGGTCAGGACGTGAATGTGTTTATTGCGCTCAAACCCACTTCCAGCATTGCCACACGGGGGAAAAGTGTTGATCGTGCAAACAAGGATGTCGAGGTTGTGACTAAGGGAAGGCACGACCCTTGCGTTGGACTACGAGCCGTTCCGATTGCAGAAGCCATGGTTGCGTTGGTGCTGATGGATCACGTTATGAGAGATCGTGCGCAGAATCAGCGAATTGCAATTGATTAGACCAATCCAGTTCGCAGCCAATCCCACTTGTTAGCTGGCTGTAAATCATTCAACCAGATAGTTCCGTAGCCCACATCTACCAATGCTTCAATTAATTTCCTCGGATCGTACAGAGTAAGAGACGAACATACATCGTTCCCGGGTGATACGTGGGACTCCAAGACAACTTGGAATGTTTCAGAATGTTCAAGAGTCTGTCACAAGATCGTAGCAATTCAAGCGTATTGTTAGTAGGTAATTTGTCCACTCCAAATTCCTATGAAAACAAAAAGCTATATTCAAGCGGCAGTCCGATCCCTTCTGATTGCGTTGCTTCTAACAGTTCCTGCACTTGCAACCTCAGCTCAAAGCGGCGACTTGGAAGGTGAAGTCGTTGATTCAAGCGGAGATGTCCGTTTTAGTGGTGCTTTAGTTCGTATTGAAGAACTCGATCAAGAAGTGTTTAGTTCAGCCGACGGCGAGTTCAAGTTCAAAGCTATTCCTGCCGGCGAATACACGCTAAGTGTGCATTACATTGGAGCAAACAAAGTCGAGAAAAAAGTAGTAGTCCGAGAAGACTCGACCGAACGAGTAAAGGTGTCCGTAGGTGCGGATGTCGGACAGCTAGAAAACATCATCGTATACGGACAGGCTGCTGGAGCGAGTAGTGCACTCAATCAGCAACGGGCAGCCGATGGCATTTTGTCTGTACTGACATCAGACGCTATTGGGCAATTTCCGGATGCCAATGTAAGTGAAGCATTGCAAAGAGTTCCTGGTGTCTTCATTGAACGTGATCAAGGTGAAGGACGATTTGTTGGAATTAGAGGGCTCGAACCAGACTTCAACTCAGCAAGGGTAAACGGTGTGAACATTCCGGCGCCTGAGCGAGACCGTCGTTCGGTAGCGTTGGATGTAATTCCGTCAGATCTTCTTGAGAGAATCGAAGTGCGAAAGTCAGCCACTCCAGACCAGGACGGGGACGCAATTGGGGGTGCAATCGATATCAAGGGACTATCTGCGTTTGATCGGCGTGGCCAACACTTTGCCGTCACGGCAAAATCGGATTTCAACACTCATCAACAAGAGACGAGTCCGAAAGTCAATGCAAGCTACACCAATATTGTGCCGTTATGGGAAGGAGATTTCGGGTTGGCATTTGCGGTCTCTTGGCAAGATCGAAAATTCGGGTCAGACAATATCGAAACCGACGGCGGATGGGTGGATGACATTGAGGATTCTGGTTTTCGAGGTACGGAAGAAATCGAACAACGCGATTATCAGATTACGAGGAAGCGCTTGGGATATGCACTAAACCTCGACTGGATAGGCGACAACGACACACACTTGTACTTAAGAATGTTAAAGAGCGATTTTTCGGATCAGGAATACCGACAGCGTATTGAGTACAAGCTTGACAAAGGCGACCTTGCGTCGATCGACTCAAGTTCTGCTCATTGGACCGACATCGATATGGACCGCGAACTGAAGGACCGTTATGAGACTCAAGACATTTTCTCTCTGGTTGCGGGTGGAGAAAGTGAGTTTGAAGAATGGATTGTGGATTACGAGCTTGGCTACGGAAAAGCTTCTGAAGAGGAGCCCAATCGTTACGACACACAATTTTCAGAAGACGATGCGATTGAGGAAGCAGGCTATACATCGATGGGCAGCACGCCTGCATTGTTCTACTCCCCGAATGGCGCAGACCCTTCCAATTTTGAACTTGACGAACTAGTCAAAGAAAACAATTTCACTGACGATGAACAAACGACGTTGCGTCTTGATTTCAGACGCGATATCACCGTCGGCGGATATGATGGCTATGCCAAGTTTGGAGTTCAGCAACGTTTTCGCGAGAAGAATGACGACACCAATGCGATTACGTATGACGGCGGGTTTCCAGACGACCCCACACTCGCGGACTTCATCGCAGCTGGTTCGCTAGATTACGACCTTGGCTCACTAGGACCCGCGATAGACGTGGGAAGCCTTTCTTCCTACATTGCTGCGAACAAAGGTTCGTTTGAAATCGACGCGGACAACACTGCACTTGATTCTGCTCGTGACTACAACATTCAGGAGGACGTCTTCGCAATCTACGCCATGCATCGAGTGAACATCGGAGATTTCCGCGTCGTGTACGGATTGCGGCATGAATCAACTTCGTCTGAATTTGATGGTTTTAGCGTGGTAGAAGACAACGGTGACCCTGCAATTTCACCGATTTCGTTCAGCAAAGACTACTCGCACTTCCTCCCAAGCGTAACAGTTCGATACAAGCAAAGTGATCAAAACATAGTGAGATTCGGTCTTAGTCAATCTGTTGCACGACCTTCGTTTGGAAAGATCAATCCGTCACCGGACAAGGTTGAGATAGACGACGAAGATCTTGAGATCGAGGCCGGCAACGCAGCGCTCAAGCCATATGAGTCGATAAATTTGGATTTCTCGTATGAACACTATCCTGATGACCAACTAAGTGCTTTCTCCGTTGGTTTCTTTGCAAAGTCGATAAGTAGTTTTATTTATGTTGCAGATGTCAGCGACGGCGTGGATTTTGGACAGTGGACTCAGGGGATTGATACTTCGGAAGTTACAGACTTGGACATCGTGCAGCCTTTAAACGGAGACACCGCGTCCCTATGGGGTATAGAGGCGAGTTGGACTAGTCGGCTTGATGAGCTAGCCGAACCTTTTAACAACATCATTCTGTCGGTTAATGCCACATTCACTTCGAGCGAGGCTGACCTAGGTCCTGATGTTGGTCGTAGCGGAGAAATTCCTTTGCCGGGTCAGGCAAAATTTGTTGGTAATGCGATCGTGGGCTACGAAAACTGGAAATGGGACTTCAGGTTGGCTTTGGCATTCAAAGGCGAGAGAACATTGGAAGTGGATCTCTCAGATCCCGAGAATGACTTGATTCAAGAACCTCGGACACAGCTTGATTTCACAGCACGATACGACATTGACGAACGTTGGCAGGTCTTCGTGAACGCCATGAACCTCACCAACCAGCCCTACTACACGTATCACGGTAGTGCGTCTTTCAACGGACAGTATGAGGAGTATGGTCGATCTTTCGCGATTGGCGTCACGATGCGAAGCTTATAAAAGACTTGGAAGGACGGTAGGGCGAACACTCCTCGTCCTACCGTTGTCTTTGCTTGCACTCTGGTCTACAGCTGATGTATTAGCCGAATACCGCACTGTTATTGCGGACGTTGAGACGAGCGCAGTGCCAAGTAGCGGCGATGCCGCAGACGATCCCGCAATTTGGATTCACCCACCAACCCAGAACGTAGCTTGATCCTTGGCACTAACAAGCGAAAGGGACTCGAGGTTTACAACCTCGACGGGGCAAGGGTTCAATCGCTAAATGTCGGAAATCTCAACAATGTCGACCTTCGACAGAACGTCGAATGGGATGGGGCCATTGTGGATATCGCCGTGGCGACCAATCGTTCGACAAATAGTCTGAGTTTATTCGCGATCGACCGAGAGTTGGGATACGTAGAACACTTGAGTAACGAATCGATAGCCCTAGAACTACCAACCCCTTACGGAATCTGTTTATTCAAGAAGAACAGTTCTATCTACGCCTTCGTTAACGACAAGAACGGAACGTTTGAACAATGGGAGTTAAGGCCACGAGGCCGAAGTCGAAGGCTACGGACATTTTCGGTTGATTCTCAGCCAGAGGGATGCGTGGTTGACGATGTTTCGGAGACTCTCTACTACGGAGAGGAAGAGTTTGGAGTGTGGAAACGTTCTGCCGGAGCCGACGACGAATCCGATGCCACTTTGGTTGCTACGATTTCAAAAAGTGCACTTGAAGCAGATGTGGAAGGTATGGCCATTTACCGCGTTGACGATTCAATAGGGTACTTAGTGGTTTCAAGTCAAGGAAACGATTCATTTGCGCTCTTTGAATTGGGCGGAAATAACGAATACATCGGATCTTTCCGAATTCGCGATTCGAATGTATTAGGAATCGACGGAGTATCGGGTACCGACGGAATTGAAATATCAAACGCGAAATTTTCTGAGAAATTTCCAATTGGAGTACTGGTCGTACAGGACGACAAGAACTCCAACCCGACTGGCAATCAGAACTTCAAAGTCGTTGACTGGCGGAGAGTTACGAACCAATTCTCGCTCGGCAGAGAGCTTGCAGAAATTCCTGAATAAATTGAACGCAGTTCTTCGTCTCTGTTGACGAGTGCGTGTACCAGACTAAGACGCGAAGCGCGCTGGGTCGCCGATCACACCTCGTTCACGCAGATCGGATAGTTCATCCGGACCCAAGCTCAATTCTTCAGTTAACACATCGTTCGTGTGTTCTCCAAGCCTGGGCGGACGTTTCATATCTACCTTTGATTCCGACATGCGTGGTGCAAAACCTAGCATTGGAACAGTTCCGTGCACGGGCAATTCCAAGTCTTCGACAAATCCCCGTTGTTTAAGGTGGTCGTTATGGTGGAGTTCGGCGGTATCGAGACACGCAGAGCAAGGAACACCTGCGGATGCAATTGCTTCCATTGCTTCGTACTTCGTTCGAGTGCTACACCAGTTGCAGATTTCTTCGTACAAAGCATCACCGTTTCTTGCACGATCCCCATAGCTGGCGAATCTTGGGTCAACCAGCAAGTCTGGTCGATCAATAGCTGCACACAAACCGTCCCAATGGTCGTTGTTGACAGGCATTAAGTAGATGTAGTCATTGGGTCCGAACGGTTTGCACGGGTAAATATTTACCGGAGGAAGACCTCCACGATTACCCGATCGCGGCGTCGCTCTAGTACCCCATTGTGAACCAATAAACGCGCGAGTACGTACGTAATAGGTCATCGCTTCTTGCATGGACAGTTCTATGACCTGTCCAACACCTGTACGCTGACGTTGGATGTATGCAGCGAGGATTGCCATTGCTGCCTGAACTCCAGTGCCAGAGTCACCTGTTGTGGACCCTGGCATCATGGGAGGTCCGTCCGGTTCGCCAGTTATAGAGAATGCACCAGCGGCTGCCTGTGCGACCATGTCCATACTGCGATACCCAGAATACGGTCCCGTAGTACCGAATCCCTTGATCCTGGCGTAGATCAGTCCTGGATGTACTTTTGCAAGCGTCTCATACTCGATGTCCAGTTTCTCGACAATTCCGGGTCCGTAGTTCTCTACGAATACATCAAACCTTGGGACAAGTCGGAGTAGCAATTTGCGTCCTTCCTCAGTTCGAAGGTTTAATGCGAGGCTTTTCTTGTTGGCATTCCATGCGCAAAAGTAGGGGGAATAGTCGTTTTGGGCCGAGCCTCGAACTCCACGTCCCGGATCTCCAAACTCTGGAGCTTCAATTTTGACTACATCGGCCCCCATCCACGCCAATGCTTGAGTACAGGATGTACCTGCCTCGTACTGAGTCATATCGAGGATTCTCAGGCCGTCAAGTGCTGCCATTCATGCTCCAATCTAGTCGAGGATTTGGGATTGCCAGTCGCAATCCACCCGTGTACGAACGCGAATAGTTTAACGTACCAAAATCAATGCTTCATTGCATAATGTGAGCAACAGTCAAGCCTTGGCTCGAGTAGGGACTGGTATCCTGCGAGTCGGAATAATTCATTTCAGATTCATTCTTTTGATTCCTATATGTTTCACGATTTTTCATGACGGGCAAGTCGTAATTCGTGTCTGACGAATCGTACAACCCGAGCGAGCTCTTTCGCATCAAGACGGTACGAGAGCTTAGTAATCTGATTCCACGAGTATTAAAGCTCTCGTGGGAAGTATCGCCGTCAATGATAATCCTCATAGGTGCGCTCACAGTCGTCTCTGGATTGGTCTCACCTGCCACAATCTACCTTACAAAGGTCATCGTTGACACAGTATTTGAGAGTCAAGGCCTCACATTGCAATGGTCTCTCGTTGTTGTGCCACTTGCTCTGATTTTCTCGCTGTGGCTTGGTTCCTCCGTTGTAAATGGCATTGGAGGAGTAGTACAAGATCAGCTGTCCGAACGAACGTTCAACTCGACAAACAAAAAGCTGCTACGTAAAGCATCGACACTCGATATGGCCTTTTTTGAGGCACCAAAGTTCTACGACCAATTGACGCAAGCAAACCAGACCCAAGGGTCCCTTCAATACCTTCCAATGTATATATTCGACGTCTTTCAGTCCGCGATTTCGCTTATCGCGTTGATTGGATTGATGTCTCTGCTTCATCCACTTGCTTTTCTTGTTCTTGTACTCACAGTTGTTCCAAGCTTCTTTCTCCAAGGACATATGACACGCCGTGGTTTCCAACTAAGTTCGGACTTGACACGGAACATGAGACAAACCGATTACATGGCACAGGTACTTATGGAGCGCGAAAAGGCGAAGGAAGTTCGTATTTTCGGATTAGGGAATCTGTTCATTGAACGCTACTTGAACTTTCGGTACGAGTACATTGCTGCGAGCAAAAAGCAAATGATTCGATTTATGGGTCTCAACTTTGGTCTAGAACTTCTTACCACGCTTGGAATTGGTGTTGTGAGCATATATGCAGTAATTGAGGCTGCTCGCGGTCAGATATCGCCGGGCACGCTTACTGCAGTATTTGCCGCGGCACAGCAAATTGTTTCAAGCGTGAGCGGACTAGTTTTCATGCTAAACCATGTTTATGGATCCTCATTGGAGGTCTCACGGTTGTTTGACATACTGGATCTCGATCCCCTGTCAGTTGCTGGATCGTTAGAACCTCCGCGCCAAAATCCAATCAGTCTTGACGCGCACCGCATCGAGAGTGGAATTAGCTTGAAAAATGTTTCATTCAGATATCCAGCTACGGACCGTGACGTGCTGAAGAACGTCTCCTTTTCCATACCGGTAGGATCTAAGGTTGCGATTGTAGGAAAGAACGGTGCAGGAAAGACTACTCTTGTGAAATTGCTTGCTCGCTTCTATGACCCAATAACGGGAACAATCCGACTCGACGGGTGCGACTACCGAGATTACGATCTGGAAAGTCTAAGAGGCGGCATCGGTATAGTCTTTCAAGACTTCGTTAAGTATGACATTTCGGCGGCCGAAAACATTGGGGTCGGGTCGGTAATCAACATTGCGAATCGAGAGAAAATAGTTGAGGCAGCAGTGCAAAGTGGCGCTGATGTACTTGTCGATAGTCTACCTGAAAAATATGACACAGTATTGGGTCGAACAATGGACGAAGGAGTTGACCTTTCCGGCGGAGAATGGCAACAGATCTCAATTGCTAGAGCGTATATGAGTGATTGCCCGATATTGATACTCGATGAACCGACAGCGGCATTGGATTCCTTGAGGGAGAGAGAGTTATACGAAAGAATATCGAAACTCTCCGAAAACAAAACTGTAATTTTTATTTCTCATCGATTCTCAACAGTCCGCATGGCGGACATCATCGTGGTCTTGGAAGATGGAAGATCAGTAGAGGTGGGAAGTCATGAAGAACTTCTAGCTAGACGGGGAAAATACTACGAAATGTTTGAATTACAAGCCACGAAATACCGAGAGTAGTAAGGTTTTGATTCCATGAAGTTTTTCATCATCTGAAGTTGAGATGAAAGGACCAATTTGTTAAAGAATTACGCGATGGTATCCGGAATATTTAATCCTTTTGAAGAACTCAAGACCAAGTCGATACTTGAGACACTGAGCCTAATACCAAGATCGATTGCGTTTGTGTTTCGAGCATCACCTTTTTACTTCCTGGTATCCAATACATCCGGATTTATTAGAGCGGGAATTGGAGCACTATTGCTTTGGCTGGGAAAAGTTGTAATCGATAGGGTTATTGCAGTTTTTGGCTCAGAGATCGATTGGATGTTCGTGCTGCTTCCGATGATTGCTATTGTTGTTGTGCGAGTAATTCGAACGGGCATTAGTTCTAGCTCTAATTTCGTGAGTTTCATGGTCATGCAAAAAGTTGATGTCAAGAGCCAAAGCCTTCTTCTCAACAAAGCTGCAGACCTAGATTTAGCATATTATGAATCTCCTCATTATTATGATCGACTCTATCAAGCAAGAAGTAATATTCATTATATACAATCCGCATCATTAAGTCTGATCGGACTGGTTTCAGAAACCTTTATGTTAATTGCAATGTTTGGATTGCTTTCGGTTCTTCATCCTATGGCTTTTCTTCTTTTGTTTGCAACGATTTCTCCACGTATATTTATCGAAGGATATACCGCGAGGCGTCGTTTTGATCTTGATATGGAACTGACTAGAAACAACAGGATAACTTACTACTTTCAAAGTTTATTGCTCGAACGGGAGAATGTTAAGGAAATCAAAATATTTGGACTAGCTAGCTATTTTGTGGAGAAGTTCTTTAAGTATCGCGATTTGCTAATCAAGGCCTATTTGAGACTTAGTATTCATTTTCTCAAGGTTGAGCTTGTTTTCGATGTGTTGAGTATGTCGGGGTTGTGCTTAGTCTGGTTGTATGCTGTCTATCGAGCAAGTACTGGCGAAATCACTGTCGGAGACCTGTATATGGTCTTCGGTGCGGCTCAAACTAGCAAGGACTCAATTGAAGCTTGGTTTGGGCAAGGTGGTTCGGTGTTCGAGAATTCCTTGTACCTAACCCGTTTTTTCGAGCTCGTGGACTTGGATCCTCGAACCGTAGATGGTGCGCTCAATCGTTCTATGGCATCACCAAGGGCTTTACTTCCCGCTCGACTCGAACAAGGAATCGAACTCAAAAATGTTTCGTTTCGTTATCCTGGCACAGACGAGTTCGTTTTGAAGGACATATCGTTCTTTATTCCTGCCAGTGCTCGGCTGGCCATAGTCGGGGAGAACGGGGCCGGAAAGACAACCTTGGTCAAGTTACTCACGAGATTCTACGATCCGATCGACGGCTCGGTATGCTTGGATGGAAAAGACTATAGAGAGTACGAGCTTGATGAATTAAGGAGAGGTATTACCGTGATATTTCAAGATTTTGCCCATTACCATTTTTCAGTTGCAGACAATATTGGCGTGGGTTATGTTGACTTAATCAACGACCGCACAAGAATAGAACAATCAGCGAAGAACGGTGGGGCACACGATATGGCAATGAAGTTGCCTAACCAATATGACACCATGTTGGGAAGGACATATGAAGAGGGAGTCGATCTCTCGGGTGGCGAGTGGCAAAACGTTGCAATCTCCCGAGCCTTTATGAGTGATGCGCAACTGTTCATACTTGATGAACCTACGGCGGCACTGGATGCGTTCAAAGAGAGTGAGGTCTTTGACAGATTTGCGTATCTAACAGAGGGACGCACCGTAGTTCTAGTCTCTCATCGCTTCTCAACCGTGCGGATGGCAGATCTGATCTGCGTGATCGAGGATGGTCGTGTCATCGAGTATGGAAGTCACGAAGAGCTTGTCAAACTGAACGGAAAATATCGTCGAATGTACGACGCTCAGGCCGAACGCTACCATTAGAGGGATTCTGAACGATTTCAATCCATTCAGGTTTTGGTACTATCAGAATTGATTCAATGGAGGGGTAGCAATGAATCAATTCTTTTTTCGTCAAGGAAAATCAAACGAAATCGATCTGAATAACGCCGACTAATAAATCATATTGAATCCGGTCGTTTTCTCGAACCGTCGAGCACAACCGGGATTTTCTGTGTTGCCAGTTTCTCCTACATTCAAACCACATCTTCATGGATTGAGTCGTGACGTCTTAGCCAGTAAGTCGCAATGCAGGTTGGAATGGCTCTCTCCAGCATGTTCAGTTTAGATGAAATCTGTCGGTATCTCAGCTAAAGCGCAGAGATACCCACCGCTCTCCGCCGCTTTAGTTGCTCGGCTTGTAACGCCGAACGGCAATCCCAAAGTCATGCAAACTTCCAGCCTACAAAGACAGGCCATGGCTACCAATGCATACCGCTGGTTTGCACAACCACATGTAGAAATGTCGCATTGACGATTTCATAGCATCCAAATCGCGAGGCGTACAACATGCTTGAGACTTTGAAAGAACTGACCAATGCAATTTACGTCAAGGCGCGAGCCGTTGTGCTTCGAAATTGGATTAGAGCGGAAGCATGGGCTAAGAAAGAGACTTCTCGAGCTCTAGTTGATCCAGACGCCACTCCCGAGATCACAGCGAGACGAATGGGTAGTGTGATCGTGCGTTCAGTCCCCTTCATGTGGCCCATGATCGTTCACATCATCGTGTTTTTTGTGCTGGGAACGATCTTGACGTATCTATTCACCCTCACAGGCTTTTTTACGTCCGACGTGTGGGATAACAAAGTGCTTGTGAATGACAAATTGCAGCCATTTCAAGCATTTGTTCTGCTTGTGGACGATAGCTATCTTCGTCCACAGTATGTCGAGAAAGATGAAGAAGAGTCAGCTCAGCAGGGGGATTCCGCGATTGATCCTGACCTGGAAGCAATCTTAGAATCATCCGAGAAGTTCATTGAAGATCCTGCCATTGACGTTCTTTGGGCTGACTACCTAACCGAACGGTGTACGACCTTCGTAGGTGAATTGACCAGTTTTGATCCAAGGATCGATTTGTGTAAAGCCCAAAGGCGGGTTGTCCGTAATCACATGTTGGTATGGATCGCCATTGGAGAAGTTTTCGGAATTGTTCTATGGGCGTTTTACTTTTACTACCCAAGTTGGGTATGGCAAAACGTGAACCACTATCTTCGCGTAGCAATGGTTGAACGATTGGAGCACTTGTCGTTGACTTTTCACTATCACAACAGATCTGGAGATGCCATTTACCGCATCTATCAGGATAGCTCGATGGTGGTGAATGTTCTGAATGAGTTAGTAGTAGGACCCTTGGAAGACATCCGAAACCTATCAATTGTGTTCGTTTTCCTGTACTGGTTCAATCCTTGGTTTGCCTTGATTGTCTTGGGAAGCTTTATTCCGATGGCAATAGTTACGGCCTATGGAACACCGTACATTCGCCGTTTATCGGTCGCCAATCGGGTTCTCAATAGTAACTTCACGTCTCGTCTGCAGGAGACATTTGCTGCACTCAAAGTCGTTAAGGCAAATTGTGCTGAGCCTATTGTGCTTGAGCGATTTAACGTGGACTCCCAAAAGGCACTGGACGCCGCTTTGTACTTAAGATTTGGAATGATCGCCCTCAGTTTGATTGTGGCAATCGTCGGAGGACTGGTGGCCTTAGGATTGGAATTCACAATTATTCGGTGGACTACTCTAGGAGATAGAGCGACCGCGATTCCCACGTGGGCACTCGTGTTCATTGGGTTCTCCATCTGGAATCTGGCTGCATATCGAAAAGCCAACGAGCAAGTGGACAAGTCAATCGGTGCCGCCCGGGGTTTTGTACGTCTCTGGTGCATGTTGCAGGATCTATTCATTGGATTAGAGCGAGCTTTCTACTTTTTGGATCTCGAGCCTAACGTGACGAGCGCAGAATCTCCACTGCCTTATCCGAAGAAGATCGAGTCTGTTACATGGAATGACGTTCACTTCGAGTACGAAGATGGGTCGAAAGTTCTTTATGGTGTCAATCTCGAAGCAAAACCGGGCCAAATCACCGCTATTGTTGGAAGCACTGGTTCGGGAAAGTCAACACTAATGTCTCTTCTGTTACGGCTATACGACCCCACGAGCGGGGTCGTATCCATCAACGGGACTGACTTGCGAGAATTAGACTTAGATGACGTGCGGTCCAACACTGCGATCGCTTTACAGAAAAACGTTTTATTTACAAGTACAGTATCTGAAAACATCTCATTTGGAAATAGGGACGCAGACCACGAGGAGATAGTTGCAGCAGCAAAAATTGCGTGTGCTCATGAATTCATTGAGGAGTTAGAAGACGGCTACCAGACTCAGTTGGGTGAAAGAGGGAGCAAGCTCTCGTCGGGTCAACGTCAGCGATTAACCATCGCACGGGCTGTCATACGCAACGATCCTCTGTTGATTTTGGATGAGCCAACAGCCTCTTTAGATGCAAAGACAGAGCATGAGGTACTTCGCAACCTTGCAGAATGGGGAGGAGATAAGGTTGTATTCCTGATCACGCACCGACTTTCGACCATTCGAAACGCTGACAATATTGCATTCCTAGAAGACGGCGTAGTTGTCGAAATAGGTTCCCACGAGGAACTGATGTCACGACGAGATGGTCGTTATCGGGCGTTTGTTGAAGCCGAGGAAATTGGAGTCACCGGCACAACTGGCGATGCGCGAGGATAGGTGACATGTATAAGTACTTACAGAACCTCATTCGATCACGGAAAGTTGACTCGACCACCGATACGACGCAGCAGGAACACTCGATTATCTCGGGATTTAAAGCAGGAGCCCAATTTGACGATCAACTAGACCTCGACCACGAAATGACTCACCGGGAAGCAATTTTGATGATTTTGCGTGGTGCTGCGTACGTCAAAGACGTTTGGGGTCTCTTCATCACAAAATGGATGATGGGAGTCGTCATGATTCTTCCTGGACTCTATATACCTTGGTTTGGAAAAATCATTACCGATCACATCATTATCGGAATTCCTTTAGTGGCGGACGAAGCCGCGTTTCCTCCTCACTTTATCTGGCTACTTCGAGTATTCGAGCAGTTTGATCGAATGGAAATGCTCATATTCATTACTGTTGTTTGGTTGATCGGAATGTTTTTGATCGGTACTCAAATTGGTGGCACTGGTGCATCCACATTTGGAGGTAGAGACACGGCGAGCAATGCCGAAAATGCCATTAGTGGAGGTGGCAGCGGGGCAGGTGGACTATACGGAATTGCTGAATGGTGGGTTGATGTTCGGTTAACACAGAGATTTGTGAACACTTTGCGTCGAGATTTATTTAACCGATTGGTTCGGTCACCAATGACCACTATTGACGACCATAGGGTCGGAGACTCGCTGTATCGAACTCTTTATGACACTCCCATGGTGTATACATGCCTTTCAGAGATCACCTATTCTCCGTTTTGGACATTTTGGAGTTTGTGTATCACGTTCTATTCCCTTTGGTGGACGTATGCGAACGTTTCAATACAGCTAATAGGGGTCATTGCATTGATGATTCCTATCACGATTATTACGACTCTTGCCCCATCTACGTGGATTCGTCGTTTGACACAGAACCACCGCGCAGCCGCGGCGGCAACAACGAATACTTTAGAAGAGACGATGAACAACATGGGTGCGGTCCAAAGTCTCGGCGCAATGAAGCAAGAAAAAGAAAAATTTGCCAGGCGTTCTGGGCACGCATTCTGGCGTGCTCGACTCCAATCAATACCGTGGACTGTCGTGGCGATGATCATTGAGGTCGCTGGGTGGCCGATCTTTTTTTATTTGATGTGGCTTATTTCCAACTATGTTATTGAGGGAATTTTGACTCCTGGCGACTTCGGTGCCATGCTCATCATGTACTTGGGACTTCGGGGAATTTTCATTGGTATAGGGCGCATGTGGCTAAATCTTCAAGATCAAGCCGCAGCAGCTCGCCGAGTTTTCGTATTCATGGATCGAATCACGGATGACGAAATTCATAACGATCAGAAAGTACTACCTGCAATCGCAAGAAATGTCCGGCTCGAGAATGTTGATTTCACATATCCAAACGGGCACGAAGCACTCAAGAACATCGATCTCGACATGCGAATGAACCAAGTAGTTGCTTTTGTCGGCCCAACGGGGTCTGGTAAGACTAGCTTGGCGTACCTGATTCCCTCGTTCCTAAAACCGACCAATGGCCGAGTCCTGATCGACAACCACGATGTCATGGACGTCAATCTCAAATCCTTACGAGAGCAAGTTGCTTACATCTTTCAGGAACATTTTTTACTAGCGGAATCCATCCGTTCAAATCTCCTGTTTGCGAATCCAAACGCCTCCGAGGAAGATCTCAACAAAGCACTGGAAACTGCTCGCTGCATGGAGTTCATCGATGAATTGCCCGATGGGTTGGACACCGTCCTTGGGCAGTCCGGAGATACGCTCTCAGTGGGTCAACAACAAAGACTGTGCATTGCAAGAGGTTTGGTTCGAGACTCCAAGATTCTTATCTTGGATGAACCTACGGCGGCACTAGATCCATTCACGGAAAATGCTCTGGTTAGGTCGTTGCGTGAAGCATCTAAAGACAAACTGGTAATTGTGATTGCACATCGAATGTCTACGATTCGACAAGCTGACCAGATTGTCTTTATCGACGCGGGTGAGGTGAAGGAAGTAGGCGATCACGAGACTCTAATGAGTCGCTCTGAAGGTCCCTACCGTGAATTTGTCAATTTGCAAACCTCTTCTTCTCAATAGGCACACCTCAAAATACTTTCGGCACACTGTGTGTTGAAGTTGAGCGTCGAATCGTCAGACAACTGTTTCTTCAAAAGCATGGCTATTTCCTCTGACATTCCCCGTTATCGGCGAATAATCCATGATTGGCCATATCCCAATTCGCAGAATTATGTCAATTGTGCTTAAATCGTACTTGCGCATGGGGTAGGCGCAAACAACAAAGGGGGGACCGAGATGCCAAAACCCAACGGTAGCTGGCTTTCTCGCATTCGCAAGCTTCTCTCCGATCCTGATGCGATTCTTCAAAGTCGCTTTTTCGGACGACTTCGAAACGCCTGGTTAGTCTTCTATGAGTTCTGTACCGCTGAAAAGGCACGCAAACTTGCCGATGCCAGCGATACTCCAGAAGTCACTCTTGGGAAGATGGGTAGTTTGGTCGTTCGCTCGATTCCGTTCATGTTCCCCATGTGGCCTCACATACTCTTCATGTTCGTGCTCGGCTGGGGACTTGCTTTCTTCAACACGTTTGCCGACACAATCATGGACGATATGTGGAACAACAAGCATCTCATTGGTGACAAGCTCCAACCAGGACAGGCATGGCTCTTCATGCTCGATGATAGCTACGTTCGATCAGACTTACTTGAAGGCTCTGATGCCACGGGCTCGGTCGATAGTGACGAGGAAGGAGAAGAGACGGCTGAAGGGGAGGACAAAGAGGAAGTAGAAAAACTCACAATCGATCAACGTCGGAAGGTGAGAAATCACATGTATTTCGGCTACGCCTTTCGAGGATTATTCGGATTGTTGCAGGGAGTTACGTTGGGGTACTACTTCACGTGGATCTGGCAAAACGTGAATCACTATCTTCGAGTGGCCATGATCGAGCGCTTGGAGTACTTATCGATGTCATTTCATCATTCAAACCGATCAGGCGATGCCATTTTCAGGGTTTACCAAGACAGTGCAATGATTGTCAATGTCCTTGACGAAGTAGTCATTGGTCCAATGGAAATAGCACGCGGTCTATTTATAGCGATCTGGTTCGTGTGCATCTTTGACGCCTTACTGCTCATAGCGGTCGCGATAGTTTGGATACCTGGAATTCTCTTGACGCTTTGGTATACGCCACGAATTCGCCGACGATCCGTGGCCAATCGTGTTGCAAACAGCAATCTAACCTCAACAGTTCAGGAAGTCTTTCGTGCCGCAAAAATCGTTAAGGCCAATCGCACCGAGAATGTAATGTTGAATCGGTTCAGGCGCGACTCAAAAATCGCACTCGACGCTGCCTTTTATCTCCGATTTGACATGGTAATGCTCAATCTAATGGTGGGGTTTCTCAGCGGACTGATGATCATCGCGACCGAGTACATCATGGCAATGTGGGTACTGGATTCAAGACCGACAATGTTGCCAGCATGGGCCGTGAGCTGGGTCAGTTTTTCCATTTGGAACTACGGAGCTTTCAATGCGGCCCGAGAACGAATTGGCGAGAGCATAAACACCAGTCGCGGAGTTATTCGACTGTGGTGCATGATTCAAGACCTATTCATTGCATTGGAAAGAGCTTTCTATTTTCTCGAGCTCAAGCCAGGTGTCGAAGAATCAGAAACAACCAAGCAATATCCGAGTCCGGTAAAGTCAGTTGAGTGGAAGAACGTGACGTTCTCCTATCCAGAAGGGGAACCCGTTTTAAAGGGAGTTGATTTGAAAGCCGAGGTTGGAACTATTACTGCCGTTGTTGGTAGCACGGGATCGGGAAAGTCCACTTTGATGACACTGTTGCTCAGGCTCTACGATCCACAAGAGGGACAAGTATTCGTGAACGACACGGATGTCCGCGAATTGAAACTGCAAGACATGCGTACGAATACAGCGATAGCCCTACAGAAGAATGTTCTGTTCACCGGCAAAATTCGAGACAACATTGCTTATGCAGTAAATGATGTATCCGACGAAGCCATACAGGAAGCGGCCCGCGTCGCATGTGCCGACCTGTTTATTGAAAAGATGGACCTCGGCTACGAGTCAGAATTAGGAGAGCGTGGAGGAAAGCTCTCGGCGGGAGAAAGGCAACGACTTTCAATCGCCAGAGCCATTTTGAGAGATACGTCCATTCTTGTACTCGATGAACCTACCGCCTCGCTGGATGCTGAAACCGAAAATCAAGTTCTCAAGAACCTGGCTGAGTGGGGACGCGACCGAATTGTCTTCATCGTTACACACAGGTTGTCTACCGTTCGCAACGCCGATCAAATCGCGTTCTTGAGCGACGGAAAGATCGCAGAAGTAGGTTCGCATGATGAACTCATGCGAATTGGAGGAGGACTTTACCGCGAATATGTAGAAGCTGAAATTGAAGCCTCGCAATCTCAAAGAAGCGCCCGGCCGTAGTCATGATCAGACGAATCTATCGATGGTTTAAATCTCGAAGAGTTAACGAGAATGTCGACACATCCCAAAAGGCCACGATTCTTGACGGATTCCGACGTGGCGCAAAATTCGACGATCGAATCGATGTCGACACTGACATCGGGAACTGGGATGCATTTAAGCTCATGGGACGGGCATATGCGTTAATCGGAGAGGTCAAGGGACTTTTTACTGCTAAGTTCTTCCTAGATTTCGCTCCACTTTGGCCGCTCTTGTATCTTGGTTGGCTCTACAAGATCATCGCGGATCACGTCATTTTGCGGGTTCCGCTCGTAGTTGAAAACGTTAATTTTCCTCCACATATGATTCCTATCCTCAGGATGCTAGAGGGAAAACCGCCCGAAGAGATCATGTTCTTCGTCAGCATGATCTTTTTGTTTGGACTTTTTCTTGTTGGAATCCGTGCACGTGGCACTGGTGCTGGTTTGTTCGGAGGCCGAGATGAAGCGAGTCGAGCGGAGAATGCAATAAG
This sequence comes from Gammaproteobacteria bacterium, assembly GCA_026707045.1. Taxonomy (GTDB): domain Bacteria; phylum Pseudomonadota; class Gammaproteobacteria; order Pseudomonadales; family Azotimanducaceae; genus Bin55. Next base: position 35,899 of record JAPOXO010000096.1, read on the forward strand.
TGCAGGAGGAAGTGATCTAGGGGGAATCTGGGGAATCGTCGAGTTTTGGGTAAATGTACGCTTGACTCAACGAATGGCAAACAATTTTCGAACAAGAGTCTTCGACCGTTTGACCCGATCCAAGATGGAGTTGCTGGACGACCACCGAACTGGAGATTCGGTCTATCGCGTCCTCTACGACACTGCAAGCGTTCCTCACGCGGTCTATGAGCTAACGCTTGCTCCCTTTGCAACTTTTGCAGCCATTGCTACCACTGCGTATCAGATTTCCTGGACGTATGGCGAGATAGCGCCTTGGATGGTGTTCGTCGTCTGCCTACCGTTTCCCGTTGTGATCATAGTCACATGGCCGTCCATCGGCTTGATACGCCGAGTGAATCAGAACAAGCGCGCCGCGGGTTCAGATACCACCAACACAATGGAAGAGTCGCTGGACAACATGGCGGCGGTTCAGAGTCTGGGAGGCATGAATCGAGAGAAATCCCGCTTTGCTAAACGCAATGCAGCCGCGTATTGGAGAGAACGCATTGCAATGGTTGTGGGCATCATCTTGAGCAACTCCATCAACCTGATCGTGATGCCGATTGGATTCATTGTTTCCTATGCGGTTTCTGAGGGCGTGCACACCGGACAGTTGACCGTGGGAGATTTCGGTGCCTTATACGGTATGTACATGGGGCTTAGCGGGTCCCTCCGGTATGTTGGAGGACTGTGGGTAAGGATTCAAGACAACATTGCTGCTTTAAGGAGAGTCTATTTCTTCCTGGACTTCGAGACGGAACAGGATCTTCACACTGATGGCACACCGTTACCCGAAATAAAACGTCAAGTGTTGATCGAGAATGTGAGCTACGAGTATCCGGACGGCAAACTGGCATTGCGCAACGTTGATCTCGACCTTCGACTCAATTCCCTCGTCGCAATCGTCGGACCAACAGGGTCCGGAAAGACTAGCCTTGCCTACCTCATTCCGGCATTTCTGCAGCCAACAGATGGCAAAGTAACGATCGATGGATTCGACCTCAAGGACGTGGATCTGGACACGTTACGCAACCAAATTGCTTATGTGTTTCAAGAGCATCTATTGATGGCGGAATCCATTCGGTCAAATTTGCAATTGGCAAATCCCGATGCGTCAGAACAACAGATTTTTGAGGCTTTAGAAGCAGCTGGGTGCATGGAATTCGTTGATGAATTGCCGGATGGCATCGACTCAATTGTGGGAAAGATGGGAGACACGCTTTCCGTTGGTCAACAGCAACGGATCAGCATAGCCCGAGGGCTCGTTCGAGACGCAAAGATACTGATTCTGGATGAGCCGACTGCTGCGCTCGATCCAAAGACTGAGAACGATCTTGTTGGTTCTCTGCGAGATGCCACCAAAGGACGACTAGTTATTGTGATTGCTCATCGACTGTCTACAGTGAGAATGGCGGACACGATCATTTTCCTTGAGGAAGGGGAGGTCAAGGACATGGGAGATCACGAGACATTAATGGCGAATCCCGAAAGCCCCTACCGGAGATTTGTTGAATTGCAAACGTCTGTTTGACCCCGAGCCTGCACCATGGGCTGATCAACTGCACCAATGCTGCCTACTACAAACTTTTCAGTTTGCATCCGACAGCTGCTTAGATGCAATTTGTCGAAAACCACATAGTCCAAATGAGCGGGGGACTCGACGAGTCGATATTTATACCTTCGAACCAGCCAAAGTTCTTCCTTGATCTTAAGTTACCCGCGTCGCTTGTGCAGGATCGACTGAATTTGCCTGACGAGCTGGCAAAACTACAGAAAGCATGCTCACAGAAACCGTGGCGATGACGACAAACGTGCTGGGCAAGACACTTAGCTTCGCGTAGTCGAGATTTCGAACCATAAACACATTGAGCGAAACCGCTAGAACTACTCCCAGGATTACACCGACACCGATGACTAATGCGTATTCGACGAGCAGACTGCGCATGATGTCGAATCTCGTAGCTCCGAGAGCTCTTCGGATTCCGATGTGCGCTGTCCGTCGGCGGATTGCGAAAGTAACCATACCGGTCAATCCGCAAACCACCACGAAGACTAATGCAGCTGACGTTGCTCCCATTACCCATATCGATGCGATCGGTCCCGCATACTGCCGCTTCATTGCTTCTTCGATTGTTGTGATGCGACGTATCAATCGATTACGGAATAGGTTGGGCAGACTCTGCTCGACCGTTCGAATGACGTTGTCGCGAGACCCAGAAGAAGTACGAACAAGGTAAGTTGAGGCATCAAGGGCTTGTTTCTGTGGAACATACGAGATTTCATGGATTCCCTCCGGGTTTTGCCATGCCCCATGAGTGGTCGCAACAATACCGATTACTGTCAGTGGTCCGGTTGTGTGAACTTGCTTTCCTATGATTTCGTTGAGAGGAGTATCGGGAAACAAGGCTTCAGCAAGTTGCTTGCTGAGCAAGACCAATTGCGGCGATGTGCCGCCATATGGCAGGTACCACGTAACTTCCTCAGGTAGAAAGTTTCGTCCCGCCAAGAGTTGAGTACCCAGAGTATTGAGACCGTGATTGTCGATCATCCGATACTGACTCGACATGGGGCTCTTTTGGTCAGTTGGGTCTACTTCAATAGAGTAACTCCAGCCTGATCCCGTGTATGGAATGGAGATGGTTTGGACCGCATCGATGACACCTGGAAGATTGCGAATGTGGTTCAAATCAGTTTCGACAACACTGGATATCTCTTCTACAGACAAGTCCGTATCAGCGATGAGAACGCTGATATAGAACATGTTTCTATGGTCGATGCCACTTGGCTGGCTGACCCTTTTAATTTGAAAACTTATGCCTACGTAGAGATTCAATAGAATCGCTATTACGACTGCGCATTGAGTCGCGATCAATATTGCAATCGTGGAGCGTCTCAGCAATGACCGTAGGATTGGACCTATTTCCAGCACACTAAAGCCCCTTCAAAAGTACACCTGGCGTGTCGCGACATCCTCTCCACGCTGGATATAGCGCTGTTACGACACTCGAAACAATCCCAAGCAAGAATGTGAGCAGAGTCAACAGGGGATCTAACTGTGTTATGTGCTCCACACCGTCTTCGCCGAGAAGCAAAGCGCGAATTCCTAGCAGACCCAGCCACGTGAATAAAAGGCCGAGCAATCCTCCAGCCAATCCGATGCAACCTGCCTCCACCAGGAACCGTGAAAACAGTTCTCGTCGCGATGCTCCAAGAGCTCGATGTATTGCCAATTCGCGGGTCCTTGAAAGAAACTTGGCAAGTAGCAAACCGATCGTATTAATTAAGCAGACAATAAAGAACAGAAGGGCTATGACTCCGATGACTATGATTCCCGCGTCACGTCCTCCTACATACGTAAACCATTCGTCGATCGTATGAATCGCGTTGTTGAGGGGTCGTTGGAATCTTCCAAACTGCTTCTGCTCCAGGACATACGAATTCAAGAAGCTCAAGTATGTGTCTCTTTCCGATGGGTCTTCAAGTTCCGCCCAATACTGAATCCACACACATTCCGAGGCGAGAAATCCCTCCCGGCCTGGAGGTGCGGGTTGCCAGCAATTGGTGTTTCCCACACGACGAAATTCATGGTTCACAGCTGTAGAAAACGGGAGAAAGATCTCTTCGATGGGAGAGAAGGAAAGATCGTATACACGCGGCACGAGATCCCATTCGTCAAGCACGCCAATCACGAGAAAGAGCTCCTCATTCAGAGAAATGTGCTTTCCGATCGAGTCCTCGTCTCCAAATAGCCTTTCACTCGTCTGGCTGGACAAGACAACGACTAGATTGCCGTCTTGGTCCGCTTCGTGATTCCATGTGCCTCCGAATTTGAACGGTGCACCAAACATTTCAAAGAAGTCGCTATATACGGCTCGACCAGTCACTTCGAAGGGAAGCAGATTCTCGTTCTCTGGGCGAACTACACCCTGTGTACCAAACATTGCTGTTTGCCGCCAAGCCGCACCCGCTCTCATCAATGCGGTTGCATCACGATACGTTAGCTGCTGCGGCCTGTTCCTAGGATCGTCCGATTGATTGTTTGGGTCTCCAGCATCGAGCTGAACGCGGTAAAGAAAATCATTCTTGTCGGGCAAGGGATTTTTGCCGATTGTGTAGCCAATCGTGGCGATGGTCATAAATGACCCGATTCCGAGGGCAATTGCGAGAGCCATCAAAGACGACAGAATGGGATGTTGTCGAATGGCCTTTGTTGCCAGAAACGAGTCGTAGCTGAGCACGAGCTAGTTCACCTTCAGTTTGAATGAAGCATGCCATCACGAATCTGAATTGATCGAGATGCATTTGCCGCCATTGATTGTTCGTGGGTGACCATCAGAACTGTCGATCCGGAACGGTGCAAATCCAATATCAGATCGAATACTCCACTCGCTGTATTGCTGTCAAGATTCCCGGTCGGTTCATCGGCTAGCAGCAAGCGAGGCTTTCCGACTAAGGCCCGTGCAATAGCGGCTCTCTGTTGTTGTCCGCCTGAGAGTTGGCCGGGTAGGTGGCGAATGCGTCCGCTCAATCCCACTCGGTCCAACGCCGACTCCACGAGTTGCTTTCGTTTCGTCGCCCGTACACGCTGATACCGCAATGGAACATCTACATTGTCAAATACATTCAAGTCCGGAATCAAATTGAAGTTCTGGAATACAAACCCAATTTTTTGATTCCTAAGTCTTGAACGTTGCTGATCATTGAGTTTTGTTACATCTTCGCCGTCCAGATGGTAGCTACCAGTATCGAACGATTCCAAGAGTCCGGCGACATTTAGAAACGTGGTTTTTCCAGATCCTGAAGGGCCAACGACGGCTACGAATTCACCTTCCTTGACAGAGAGATTCAATCCGGAGATAGCTCGAGTTTCAACAGTGGAAGTGCGATATCGTTTGGATACGTTGCGCATTTCAAGCATAGGTGCTTTCCTAGTTCCTGTTTGGATCGGGGCTCTTATCGACGAAGTAGAACAGTTTCTTTGCCGTCGAATACTCCGATGTCCGAAATCACCACTTCATCTCCTACCTCAACACCTGAGACTATGGCTACCTCATTCAAGCTCTGTGCCCCTATTTCGATATCTTTTCGCTTGGCCAGTCCGTCTTCCACTACGTAAATGGTCTTGTAGCCACCCGATTGCAGGAATGGTCCAGATGCGACGATATTCACGTTTTCATGGGTTGCAATTAGCAAGCGCACAGTAACCCGTTGGTTGCGGCGCAATCCACCAGGAGTCTCGCCCGAAAACTGAATTCGTACTGAGACTTGATTGTCAACTACCTCCTGCGAAATAGACGAAGCTACTCCTTCAAACACGGAGGATCCGATTCGAATTTCAGCGTCTGTCCCGGGCTTGATTTCATTTGCATACGTCTGAGGTACGCTTGCCTCCAATTCGAGCAGACTGAGGTCCACAACGGTGAGAAGCTCCCTTCCTGGGGCAACCCATGTCTGTCGTTCAACAAGTATGTTTCCGATGGATCCAGCCAGAGGTGCACGGACTGTCAGTTGATTGACATGTTCTTGAAATTCGCTCATTACAAGCTCTTGCTGATCACGCGCAAGCTGAGCCGCTTCAATTTCAAACCCAAAGCTTTCCTTATCCAGCTTTTCTAACTCAACCGCATGTTCAAGCCGCAGTTTGGCCGATTCAAGGTTGTCCATTGCCTTGCGGTACTCGAGATCTGAAATCGCTCCCGAGTCAAAGGATTGTTGAGCTCGGTCGGCTTCTCTCCGTGCTGCAGTTTCGTCGACGACTGCAAGTTCGCGGTTGCGTTTGTTCGCTAGTTCCCGCTGCTTCAATGAGTTTTTAGTCCGATTTAGCTGCGCATTCATGAACACTAGCTGAGTTTTCTCTCTTTGTAACTGAGAGCTCAAAAACGGGTGCACTATCGTCCCGAGCACTTGCCCTTCCACAACCTGTTGGCCAACTTCGACCTGGAGCGTGAGAACTCCTTGTTGCTGTGCATAAACTGACGGACTTGCACCCGGTACGACACGGCCGTCTACAGAAATATCGCTAACAAGGTCTCCAAATCGAACGGTGGAGAAGCTCAGGCGATTGGCTGCGATACTCTTTTCTGACTGATTCCATCGCGAAAGATGGGGATATGCAAATACGCCGACAATGATCAAAAGTATCGACACGGCACCAACAATAATGTAGAGCTTTGTTCGCGAAGGAGGAGGGAGCGGGGTATCCTGAGTTGATGTATCGGCAATATTCATCGTGATTCAGTCTTGCCGCCGCATAAGTGAGATCGTCATTCGGATTCTAGCAATCGTTCAATGCTCAACAATCGCTTTCGCTATGCAATATTTGTGCCGAATTCCTTTTTGTATCCTTCGGTTTTCAAGCATCTCTACCAGAACGTGCGAGTCGATGACTCAATTGTTGGTTGTACAGTCTCACTAAAAAGACTTTCGATCCCACCGGCTGGTGCAGTCGAATCAGGTCAACACTGCATGAGATTCGTCAACGGTTCAGTCGAAGCTGTCCCAAGAAGTCTCGTTTGCCGATCTGCACGCCTTTCATACGAAGAATGTCATATGTTGTCGTAGCATGAAAATAGAAATTGGGCAAAGAAAACGACAACAAGAACCCCTCGGCTGTAAATGGAATCTCCATTCCATCCATGCGAAAGACTACGCTCTTGCCAATCCATGCATTGACATCCTCTTTGCTAAAGCCTTCAACGCCCGCGAGCGAATTTTCGACTAAATTTACTAATCCGGAGTAATCCAGTTCCGTTGGAGTCGGAGGTCCGAACTCGCCAATCTGAACGCCTTTGAGGGCTCCAAGCGAATGATGCGCCACCGACAAAACCTGAAATCTGAATGGCAACATATCCTCTATTAGCTGTTCATTCAAGATTTCAGTTAGACCATCACCAGATTCTTCAAAGTGGGATTTTCCCTTATTCAAGAAATTGAGGGTGGATCCGAGAATCTGCTGGTAGGTGTTCACTGTGGCGTCATACAGAGAAAAAGACATTCAATGTCTCCAAGGACTTAGCTGATAATGAGCTTGAAATTATAGAAACCAAACATTCGGTCAAAATTTGATCTCAGCTTCATGAAGTTGCTCCATCGAGTCATATTGACGTCTTGAGCTCGATCAATGCAAAACCATTGAAAGTTTTGACTCAAAATAAAATGTACTGACTGTCAATTGGTGCGAACAGGAGGAAGACAGTGAATCGAATTCCAGTATTGGGATGGATCGGAAGCGTTATTTTGAATTTATCGCTTTCGATACCTTTTTGGTTTATTTGGTCGGTGTGCGGCGTAGGTAGGCACTTCTTTTCTACATTGCTTCCGGAACAGTTCCTCAAACCCAACTTGTGGGTAATCCTTGGGTTGTTCATTTGTATAGAAATTATCCGAACTCTCCTTTTTCCGCGGACCATAAACCTACCAAAGGACAACGACAAAGACGACTGACTGTGTGGATTTGCCTAATTCCTCACGGTTGGACGTTCTTATAATCAGCTGTCTTCAGCGAGGCGCCGCTAAAGACTCCATCGAACTGCTCCACAAGACAATCTAAGCTGAACATGTCTGGCACTCTATACGACAAAATTTGGGACAGTCACTATGTTGGCAGTAGGGAAGATGGGTTAGATCTGCTCTACATAGACCGTCATCTTCTGCATGAAGTAACCTCGCCGCAAGCGTTTGAAGGGCTTACCTTGGCATCGCGCAAGCCATGGCGGCTGGAGGCAAATCTAGCAACCGTAGATCACAGTATTCCGACAACGGACAGGTCAAAAGGCCTGGAGGGAATCGAAGACCCAATAGCTCGCGAGCAGGTCGAAGTCTTAGATTTGAACTGCAAATCGTTCGACATTCGGTACTTTGACATGCTGGATCACAGGCAAGGGATTGTTCACGTGGTCGGACCAGAACAAGGTGCTACATTGCCGGGAATGACCATCGTGTGCGGGGACTCGCATACCTCTACGCACGGTGCCTTTGGTGCTCTCGCACACGGAATCGGAACATCCGAAGTGGAGCACGTTCTTGCAACACAGTGCCTCGTACAGCAGAAAAGCAAGAACATGTGTGTAGAGATTCAGGGTCCTCTGAATGAGTCTTGCAGTGCGAAAGACATCATTCTCGCGTTAATTAGAAACATTGGCACTGCGGGAGCAACCGGACACACCATCGAATACTGTGGAGACGTTGTGGACAACCTCTCCATGGAGGGTCGCATGACCATCTGCAATATGTCGATTGAGGCAGGAGCCCGTGCAGGACTGATGGGTATTGACGAAAACACGATTGGCTATCTGGAAGACCGTCCTTTTGTACCTCAAGGCGAACTTTGGAACCGTGCCGTCGATTACTGGATGACACTGAATTCTGATTCAAATGCTGTGTACGACACCAAGGTGACACTTGATGCGTCGAGCTTGTCTCCTCAAATCAGCTGGGGAACGAATCCTGAAATGGTCATTGGGGTAGATGAAACGGTCCCGAGCCCTAACGATTTCGGCGACGAGGATAAGTCAGAAACAGCAAGCCGTGCTCTTGCGTACATGGATCTGACTCCAGGCACTCCAATTTCTGAAGTGGCTTTGGACAAAGTTTTTATTGGATCCTGTACGAATGCCCGCATCGAAGACCTAAGGGAAGCCGCGAAAGTAGCTCGTGGCAGAAAGGTTGCCTCGAACATCAAGAATGCGTTTGTCGTCCCCGGTTCCGGGTTGGTAAAACGCCAGGCAGAAAGCGAAGGACTTGATGACATTTTCAGGAAGGCAGGATTTGAATGGCGAGAGCCAGGTTGTTCCATGTGTCTAGCGATGAACAATGATCGGCTGTATCCAGGAGAACGTTGTGCATCTACGTCGAATAGAAATTTCGAAGGTCGTCAGGGACATTTGGGAAGGACCCACTTGGTGAGTCCAGCAACTGCCGCTGCCAGCGCCATAGCTGGAAGGCTCGCCGATGTGAGAGAGTTTATCTAGTTGTAGAGATTGAAGTGCGGTCGTTTCGAAATCACAAGGGAATTGTTGCGCCTATGGACCGGGCCAATGTCGATACAGACCAGATCATTCCGAAGCAGTTTCTGAAGTCTGTGAAGAAAACTGGGTTTGGGGACAACCTGTTTGACGCGTGGAGGTTTTTGGACGAAGGCGAGATTGGCAAGACGAATCGTCAGGAAAATCCTGAATTTGTGCTCAATCACATGCGTTACAGAGATGCAACTGTCCTGCTTGCACGGCGAAATTTTGGTTGCGGATCAAGTCGGGAACATGCAGTGTGGGCTCTGATGCAATATGGGTTTAGATGCGTGATCGCCCCGTCGTTTGCGGATATTTTCTACAACAACTGCATCAACAACGGGCTGTTGCCGGTGGCACTAAGCGAAGCGGAAGTGGAAGGGATGTTTAAAGCGACATCTAGTGATGACCCTCTCGTTGCAAGTGTGGATTTGGAGACGCAACAAGTCACGTATGGAATTTCCTCCCCTATGTCGTTCTCCATTGATCCCGGCTCGAGAAAGCGCCTATTGGAGGGGATGGACGAGATCGGATTGACACTGCGTGAAGCAGACAAGATTCGTAGTTTTGAGCGACAACACCGTATGGCAATGCCATGGCTATTCAACAACAATCCATAGTAGATCGTTCCTACAAGCTACTGGTGCTTCCAGGCGATGGAATCGGTGCCGAAATAATGCCGCATGCGATTCGAGTAATGAATTCTGCAGTCGGCGATTCTATCGGCTTGAATTTGGAGTACGCCGACTTTGGTGGTTGTTCCATCGACAATCACGGTGTGCCGATGACAGATGAGACTCTAGCTCTAGCTCAAGACTCCGACGCGGTACTCCTCGGGGCAGTAGGTGGACCCAAATGGGACGACTTGCCTGTCAACAGAAAGCCTGAAAAGGGACTACTAGGTCTTCGCGCGGGCCTGGATTGTTTCGCAAATCTTCGTCCTGCGCTGACTTTTGGACCTTTGTCCCAAGCATCTACTTTGAAGTCGGAGCTCGTTTCGGATCTAGACATTCTGATAGTTCGTGAACTCACGGGCGGAGTGTACTTTGGTGAGCCTCGCGGTATTGAGTTGAGAAACAACCTGAGGACGGGATACAACACCTTCCTATACGACGAATCGGAGATCCAACGGGTGTCAAGGGTTGCATTCGAACTAGCGAGAAAACGCAGTTGCAGACTTTGTTCCGTGGACAAAGCGAATGTTCTGGAGGTTACACAGCTCTGGCGCGATGTCATATGCGAAGTGCACGCGGACTACAAGGATGTCGAACTGAACCATCTGTATGTGGACAACGCCGCCATGCAATTGGTTAGGCAACCCAAGCAATTCGATGTCATCGTTACAGGCAACATGTTTGGCGACATTTTGTCCGATGTCGCTGCGATGCTCACTGGTTCCTTGGGAATGCTTCCTTCGGCGTCGCTGAATGCGAGCAATAGAGGTCTTTACGAACCCGTACACGGAACAGCTCCCGATATTGCGGGACAAAACGTAGCCAATCCTCTGGCGATGATCTTGTCGATCGCAATGATGTTTCGATATAGCTTGGACGCTCCTCAAATTGCGGACTCAATAGAAAAAGCGGTTCAGAGTGTTCTTGAACAGGGATTCCGCACTCGCGACATCATGCCGATCGACTCAACCGACGAATGCGAACTTGTCGGAACTGATCGGATGGCCGATGAGGTAGTCAGTCAACTGAAGGATTGAAAATGGAAGGCTTGAACGTTGCGATTGCAGGTGCGACTGGCGCAGTAGGGGAAGTACTGTGCGAATTGTTAGAGCAGAGAGAGTTCCCAATCGGGAGTTTGCATCTTCTTGCTAGCAGCCGCTCCGCGGGCAAAAGAGTTTGGTTTAAGGATCACTATGTTCGCATTGAGGAATTGGACGAGTTTGATTTTTCTGACACTCAAATCGCACTGTTCTCCGCTGGCAGCTCTGTATCCAAGGAACATGCTCCAAGGGCGGCCGAAGCTGGAGCGGTTGTCATCGACAACACTTCGCAATTCCGCAATGAAGATGCGATACCTCTTGTGGTTCCCGAAGTAAATGCTCACCGTATCAAAATTGGACTTGACAAGGGAATCATTGCGAATCCAAATTGCTCAACCATTCAAATGGTCGTGGCTCTCAAGCCTATCTACGATGCTGTTGGAATCGAACGAATCAATGTCGCCACATATCAGGCTGTTTCTGGGGCTGGCTCCCGCGCAATTCGTGAACTTGCAGTTCAAACCGCAAATATCTTGAATGCCAAAGATTTTGAACCTGAAGTTGAGCCCGTTCAAATTGCATTCAACGCGATTCCTCAAATTGCGGACTTCAAGGAGAATGGCTACACACTGGAAGAGATGAAAATGGTCTGGGAAACTCAGAAAATCTTCGAAGATCCCAGCATCAAAGTAAACCCTACTTGTGTACGCATCCCTGTGTTCTTTGGACACTCTGAAGCAGTCCACATTGAGACTCGAGAGAAGATTTCGGCTGCAGATGCACAAGAGCTCTTGCGCGAAGATGGAAACGTGGAACTCATTGACGATCGGATACCTGGTGGCTACCCGACGGCCGTACTTCACGCCGCAGGAAAGGACGGCGTATATGTTGGAAGGGTACGAGAGGACATTTCCCATGATCGGGGTCTCAATCTATGGATCGTTTCGGACAATGTTCGGAAGGGAGCGGCCCTAAATAGCATCCAGATCGCGGAAAACCTTATTCCACTAATTGCCTGACCTCATGGCTATTTGCCGAGAGAGATCTCGCTGGATGGCGGGATGACTACTTCTAAACACTACATTGCCTTAGGAATTGAATACTCGGGCACGAAATTCCACGGTAGCCAGTATCAACCGCAACAACGGACAGTGCAATCCGTTCTCGTGGATGCTGTATCTGCAGTAGCTGCCGATCGTATTGAAATCGAATTTGCAGGTCGCACTGATTCCGGTGTACATGCTACGAGCCAAATTGCAAGCTTTGAAACAAATGCCAACAGGGATTCAACTGCATGGTTACGCGGGACGAACGCGAATCTACCCAACGACATTCGGCTTCATTCGGTTCAGAAAGTGGAAGAGAATTTTGATCCTAGGCGAACGGCAAGATGGCGTCGCTATATGTACATACTGGGAATGAGTCGAATAGTTCCCGCCATCGGTGGTGAATTTGCATTTTGGACCCCGTTTGACCTAGACGCTGAATTAATGAACGCAAGTGCTCAGTGTCTATTGGGAGAGCAAGACTTTTCATCTTTTCGTGCTGCGCAATGTCAATCGATATCTCCGAGTCGTTGCGTCCACTGGGTATCTGTTCACCAATTCTCAGACCTGATAGTTCTCGACATTGTGGCGAACGCGTTTCTTCTAAGAATGGTACGGAACATCATGAGTTCCCTAATCGCGGTGTCTCGAGGCGACATCTCGGACGTGTCAGTGCTGCTCAAAGCACGAGACCGGGTGTTGTGTCCGCCAACGGCACCGCCAAACGGACTCTATCTGGTCCAGATTGCCTACTCTCAATACCCTGAGCTGAGCAAATTGCATCCACCTAGGTTGCTAGGTCCAACATCAGCATTGCCCATCTTCGATGCGAAGGACTTTCCAGATGTCAGGCCAAAACTCAAGCCTTAATTGGGCTGTCCGCGACTGTGGAACTTTCATTCACTAATAGACTCGGAAGTACAGTATCTGAGTGGTGAAGCAAACGGACAGCATCTCATCCTTATCTTGGCTTAGTGGGCGGTCGAGCGGTCAAATCGCTTATTGGTCAGAATACAGAATCTTGCACATTAAGGGGTTGAAGTGATTCCACAGTTGGCTCGATGGCTTGATTGGATCGTTGAAGAACACCACAAACATCGTCCTGTAGGTTTAGATCGTGTAGAGCTTCTTGCAAGCCGCCTGAATATCCTGAACCCTTCCCAAAAGTCAGTCGTTGTCGCCGGTACAAATGGCAAGGGATCTACTGTTCGTTACTTGGAGCAAATCCTCCGTGACTTTGGTTACACAGTAGGTACGACCACGTCTCCACATCTTTACAAATACAACGAACGAGTTCGAATATGCAACCGATCAGTATCAGACGAAGATATCTTGCAGGCTTTCGTGTCTATTGAAGAAGTCCGCGAAGGGATTCCGTTGACCTATTTTGAATGGACAACACTCGCAGCTCTAGAGATTTTCAATCGATACGAAATTGAACGAGCAATTTTGGAAGTTGGACTCGGCGGTCGGCTAGATGCGTGCAACGTCGTGAACCGCACCGTCAACGTAATAACCAACATTGGGATGGATCACACCCAAGTACTTGGATCGGATCGTGAGGCAATAGGTACCGAAAAAGCCGGAATTCTCAGGGCTGGAATCCCACTGGTTTACGGGGATGAAGCCCCCGTTTCCACTGTAATTAGGCGTGCCGAAGCAATTGACTGTCGAGTGTATCGAATCAAAGAAGAGTTTTGCCATGATGTCGATTCGAACGGAGCTTGGCAGTGCTGGGCGACGAGTAAGAATGAGAGGGTGTCATTTACTTTTGCAGCCAAGCCTTCTTTGCCGCACTCGGCCTTGCTGGCAGTCCAGACAGCATTAATCTTGGAGAATTCAGCCAACAACCAGCTGGAGAAAGTTCCATTACATTCAGTTGAACTTCCCGGTCGATTGGAGTTTCGGCATTTTCGAGGCCGAGATTGGTTGTTGGATGTGGCACACAATTTTGAAGCGGCCAAATTCGTAAAGCAACAACTTGATCTCAATTTCGGAGAACGTGAATTTAGCGTCTTGTTAGGATGCTTGGAAGATAAGGACGCTGGGCATATTGTGGATGCACTTGGGGTCATGGAAAATCGAGTAGTTGTTACCTCGACCCATGGACACCGAGGACAAAGTGCTGAGAAACTCGCGAAAAAGTTGTATCCTAGGCCCGTAAGGGTTGAACCTGACCTCGAAGTTGCGTTAGACTATTTGGTGAGTTCAACCAACTCTCACGACCTAATACTGGTTGCAGGATCGTTTGAACTGGTAGGTCGCCTCAGAAAAATGAACACTATCGGCATAGGACGCCGAGGTTGACATGACAGAAAGAACGCGTAACAGAATCATTGGTGGCGTATTTCTAGCCTCGTTGCTTGTCATTATCGTCCCAATGTTCTTTGACGAACCAATGAAGCTCGATCTCGACTTGAATCCTCCAGAATCGGCTGACTTGGATGAATTCGAACCTCCCATTCTTGATGTTCCGGACGATCGCCCGATCGTCGAAGCGGAACAGACTGTTAAATCCGTAGTGAATGACGGACATCTCGTTGATTCCGGTACTCGAGTCGGGGAACCTGTTTTGACCTACGATGCGGACAAAGCCTCCCAATGGGCGGTCCAACTTGCAAGTTTTGCCAATCTTGAAAACGCCGAAAATCTCAAATCCACGGTGGAGACTGACGGTCACAGAGCGTGGATATCAAGTGCAATGGTTAATGAAAACAAGGTTCATCGCGTCATTGTTGGTCCTTACATTAAGCGAGGCGACGCACAAGAAACAGTCACACAATTCCACGACAGTTACCAAGTTGATCCGATTGTTGTGGGGTTTAGCTACTAGAACGACGTTGTGGATGCCCTGTCGTTTAGTGCACTTGATATTGGGCTTCTCGTTGTAATCCTAATATCTAGCCTGTTCGGGTGGCGCACGGGATTTCTCGGCGAGCTCATATCGCTAACAAGCTGGATTCTTGGTGTAGTAGGCGCAATAATTTTTGGCAAGGAGCTCGGCGACTGGATGTTCTCGGGAATTGCCATGGAGAAAGCGTGGATTCCTCAAGCCATTGGATCGACAATCATCTTAGTTGTTGTCCTCGTCGTGGGTGCCCTTATCCAGTCGCTCGCCAAAGGATCGCTGGTAAGAGTAGGACTTGAGGGAGTCGACAAGAGTTTAGGGTTCTTGTTTGGTGCGGTGCGTGGATGTTTCATATTGATTGCAGTAGGTATAATTTTTGACCTGAAATCCGCTCACAGTGAAGTCGTGAACAACTCGATTTTGCTTCAATACCTAATGTATTTCGAACCCGCTGTTCGAGATGTGTGGGACCTATTGGTTAGCTGGATTTCGCCCATTCTCCCACAAGAAAAATAGCTTGAAATGTGCGGCGTCGTAGGGATTGTTAGTAGTCAGCCCGTTAGTCAAGAAATCTACGACGCGCTCTTGGTCTTGCAACACCGAGGCCAAGACTCGGCAGGTATCGTTACCTCTTCGGAAGATCGTTGTTATATGCGCAAGGACAACGGATTGGTTAGTGAAGTCTTTCGCCAGCAACACATAGACACCTTGCGAGGAAATATTGGACTCGGTCACAATCGCTATCCAACAGCAGGTAGCGCGAGTTCATTGGAGTCACAGCCGATGTATGTGAATTCCCCTCACGGAATTTGCATGGCGCACAACGGCAATCTGACCAATACGAAAGAACTACGTCGATTCTATTTTCGGAACGTGATGCGGCACATCAATACGACTTCGGATTCCGAGATCTTGCTCAATGTCTTTGCCAACGAGCTAGCACTAACAGGTGCAAAGACTGTGGATCCAAGCCACATTTTCGCTGCAGTTCGAGGGGTGAACGCGGTGTGCAGAGGTGCCTACGCTGCCGTAGCCCTGATCGTTCGTGGTGGAATTGTTGGTTTCCGCGATCCTCGAGGTATCAGACCGTTGGTAGTAGGCTGCAGACGCAGCGCCACCAACGACTATATGATTGCAAGCGAGTCGGCAGCATTAGAAGTTCTAGGCTACGACATTGTTCGAGATGTACGGCCCGGCGAGGCCATTTACATTGACGAGAATGGCCATTTGCACTCTGAGATTTGTGCATCTAAAACGCGCTTGACTCCTTGTATATTTGAACATGTTTATCTCGCCCGTCCCGATTCTGTCATCGATGACATTTCAGTCTACAAGGCAAGACTGCGTATGGGAGACAAACTGGCAGAACAGGTTTTGAATCGCTTCAGTCGGCACGAGCACGATATAGACGTTGTTATTCCAATCCCGGAGACAAGCCGAACTGCCGCAATTCCCGTTGCGCATCGTTTGGATGTCAAGCTAAGGGAAGGATTCGTGAAGAATCGTTACATCGGCCGCACATTCATCATGCCGGGCCAATCGATGAGGCGAAAGTCGGTTCGCCAAAAGCTCAATGCGGTTCGCCTCGAGTTTGAAAACAAAAATGTGCTCTTGATCGAGGACTCTGTGGTGCGGGGAACTACATTGCACGAAATCGTTCAACAAGCTAGGGAAGCTGGCGCTAACAAGGTATATGTTGCAGTGGCAGCCCCTCCGGTGCGACATCCAAATGTCTTTGGGATCGATATGCCCACGAACAAGGAGTTTATTGCGAATGATCGTACTGAGGAACAGATCGCACGAATTATTAATGCTGACATGCTTGTGTACCAGACGTTGGAAGACTTGATTGACTCAGCACGAGAAGGGAATCCGAACGTGGATGGATTCGAGTGTTCGATATTTGACGGTCATTACGATTGTGTGGACGTGGACGAGGATTACCTTCTTGAGTTGTCGGACCATCGCAATGACGATAGCAAGACTCGCAGGGACATTGATTCCGTTGAGGAATCGTCTCTATTTGAGCTACAAGGCTCGTAGCCTGCCCTCAACATCGAGTTCCTCATTAGGGCTGGCCGTGCCAACTACGACTAACAGGTGACAGTGTCTCCCGCAGAGTTTCTCAAAGTACCAACGCCTAGATCATGGCTGGCTACCGCAATACAAGAAGAGGAACTGCTTCTTGTCGATCACGCTCATTGCGAACGGAAAGCAGCAAGTTCGGCGTTGTCGCTAATTCATCGCCATGCAGAACGTCGAAACATCTGTTCACATCTTTCGAGAATTGTCAGAGAGGAGATGCGACACTTCGAACAGGTGTTGGACCTGATCAAATCTAGGGGCTTCGAGTTTCGACCATTGACATCAGGTCGCTACGCACGAGTTCTACACTCATACATTCGTGGTATTCCCGGCGATTCAAAGGTCGACCCGTTTCTGGTCGCTGCGATTATTGAGGCTCGCAGCTGTGAACGATTTGGGTGTCTAGTTGAGATCATCGAGGAGAGAGTCGCGAGCTTGTACGCCCGTCTATGTGATTCGGAGGCACGGCACTTTCTCTCCTACCTGGAAATGGCTCACACAATCGGGGACGAGCAAAACATCAGGATGCGCCTGTCAAGACTGTTAAGTGAAGAAAGTCGTCTAATCACTGAAGCGGACGTGCTGTTTCGCTTTCACAGTGGTGCTCCTTCAATTGAAAAGCATTGAAGAGTGAATTCGTCGCGAAACCAGCCTGGCCAACCGCATCTTTCCCAGGACCCCAACACATATCGGGACAGTCCTTCGCCCATGTCGTGCATTCCCGGTCGGTGCGTATGTCCGTGGATTGCCGTACAGCAATCATGTCGTTCGAGGGCTTTGCGTACTTCGTCCTCGACTACATCGGTGATTTGTTCGGGTTTGTTGGCGTTGGACTTTTGACTTTGCGCGCGAACGTTTTGCGCGAAGTCCCTTCGTGTAGCTAGGTCCTGAGAAAGGAAATTTTGCTGAAACTCTTTCGAACGAAACAACCGCCGCATTTGTTGGTAGTCTGTATCGCTCGTGCAAAACGCATCTCCATGTGATAGAAGGTGCCTTTGGTTACCGAGCTCAATAATCGAGGGATCATCCAGCATTTTTGCGTTGACCTCTGAAGCAAATTGGGGGCCAAACAAGAAATCGCGGTTTCCATGCATCAAATAGAGCGCGGTACGTTCACCGTACTTTCCCAACATCTCGCGCAGCGTATCCGCAAATGCGCTGTCGTCGTCGTCACCAACCCAAACCTCCACGAGATCACCCAAAATGTAGATTTCAGCATCTTCCCTTAAAGCTGAATTCAATACTTGATCGAGAGCACGCAATCTCACTTCGTGGTCAAAATCAAGGTGAATGTCTGAAACGAATAGAGCAGTCATTCGTCGAGTGACTCGACCGCATCCAGCAAGTTTTGCAGAATCGACACCCGCGTCATGGGACCGACTCCGCCGGGTACGGGAGTAATCCAGGAAGCAATTTCGCGAACGCTCTCAAAGTCCACATCACCTTGAAGCGAGCCGTCTGCCTGAGTTTCAATCCCGATATCAATCACTATTGCTCCGGGTTTCACCCAGTCACGACGAATAAGCCCGCCTTTTCCCGTTGCCGTGACTAGTATGTCAGCACGTCTAGCGTGTGCCTGTGTGTCTCTTGAATGCCGATGGCATACTGTGACCGTACATCCAGCCATCAACAACTCGAGGCACATGGGGCGTCCGACATGGTTTGACGCACCGATTACGACAGCATTCAGGCCCATAAGATTGGTATTGGTGTGTCTTAGCAGCGTCATCACGCCCTTGGGAGTACAGCATCGATGAGCTGGTTGTCGCAGAGTCAACATTCCCAAATTGAAAGGAGTTATTCCATCGACATCCTTTCTGGGCTGAATGTGTTCAATAATCTCGGTGGTGTCAAGAGAATCGGGAAGGGGCAATTGAAGTAAGATCCCGTGAACCTCCACATTTTCGTTAAGTTGTTGGAGGTATTGACCAAGTTCAGCGGTAGCGACTGTTTTAGGCAGATTGGTGACATGGCACCGTATCCCTGTTTCTTCGCAATCCCGCTTCTTTAATCGGACGTAAAGTGAAGAAGCAGGGTTGTCACCGACCAAAATCACAGTTAAACACGGATGAATATCACGCTCTACCTTGAGCTTGCTCACGCGTTCTTTTACATCGAGGCGTACTTTCTTCGCAATTGCGGTGCCGTCGAGAACTTTAGCGCTCATTCGGTGTCAAGTGTAAGCGGTACGGATTCGTGCCGTATTTTGCATTATTAGAGGAATGACGTGCAGCCGACATTGAAAAGAGGACTTGTTAGCTTGCATGAACTCACAAGACCAAGTAGCATTTAGTCGTGTAGGAGTGCTTGAACGGAGCAATGTCGGGGTATAGCGCAGTCTGGTAGCGCGTCTGCTTTGGGAGCAGAAAGTCGGGAGTTCGAATCTCTCTACCCCGACCACCAACTCACATTGTGCCACTGAAATTGCGCCCGTAGCTCAACTGGATAGAGCATCGGCCTTCTAAGCCGAGGGTTAAAGGTTCGAGTCCTTTCGGGCGTGCCAGGTTGCTTCTTGGTACACTAAGGGTATGTCTTGATGCGTCCAAATAGTCGATTCTTTCGACTTATTGGACATCGTGGACTGTGGTGGATGTAGCTCAGGTGGTAGAGCACTGGATTGTGGTTCCAGCGGTCGTGGGTTCAAATCCCATCATCCACCCCATTTCTGAATTATCCAGTAAACGATTTTGGTCCAATACTAACTGATGCAATCTACGATTCGGCCCACTGGTCCAATAGAACGGAATCTTCATGTCATTGTCGAAGAGGACGAGATCAATAGAGAATTGGATGAGCAAGTCAAAAGTGTTGCTGTTAAAGCCGCCCTACCAGGTTTTCGCAAAGGAAATGTACCGAGAAATCTAATTCGAGAACGATATGGAAAGAGTTTACTTGCGGAAATAAAAGTCAAGAAAACCGAAGAGTCATTAAGGGATGCCATTGAAAAGCACAAAATTAGAGTTGCACACATAGCAAATCTAAACTATCTTTCAGACAGAAACGAAACAAGCTTAGAATACTTTGTTGATTTAGTAACGGAACCAGATTTAATTATTGATAAATTGGAAAATTTGAATATAGTGAAGCCAGTCTCCGACGTAACGGATGCGGACTTAGACAAACAATTAGAACACTTTCTAGATCAAAGGTGTGATGTTGAATACGTAGATGGACCGATTGAATCAGGACAGTTTGTTGGTTATACTGTTAAAGATCTTGGGTCAAAAATATTTAAGGATTTAGACGGAATTCCAGGACTTCAAGACATGCCTTATACTCTTCATATTGGAGGGAATAGTGGTTTAGCAAATGACGAAATCAACAGAATAATATCAGACGAACTAGTCGGGCGAGCGAAAAAAGATATTTTTGTGATCGAACGAGAAATTGAGCTGATGGACAGGCCAGATGCTACAAAGGACCAAGATGATCATGAATTGAGCCCCGCAGATCCAAACGAGAGTGATGAAGAGTTCGGGGAAAGGGGCAAATTGCACGCTGAGATTCTCGTCGAATCCGTACAGATTCGAACGCGTCCCGTACTAAACGACGAGTTTTTCAGTAGTTTGGATATGGATGTGAGCAACCTTGAAGAGTTGCGAGATAGGATAAGAAATAATCTTTCCGAGTCTTTGAAACGAAGAGCAGATTCATTGGTTCATCAGCAGATAGTGCAACAGCTGACCGCGATGAACCCAGTGGACATTCCGCTTCATGTATTTCAGCGTGGACATGAAGACCACGAACAAGACGCAACCACAGTCGAAGCGCACAAAAATCAGCTAATACAAGATTGGATTATCCAGCAATACGCCAGCAAGAATGACGTTCAGGTTGAAGTGGAGGAACTCAATAAAGCCTTGATGGTGCAGCATCAAGTTCGAACTGCGATGGGACAGAGCACTGATATTTTGTATACCGAAGGCTATCAGCGGAGGACTCAGACGGAACTGTTGACTCGAAAGGTACTGACGAATATTGTCGAAAAACTGGACATGGAAGAACGTTCGACTTCGGTAGACGAATTTAACGAGTTTGTAGTTGACGACGAACTCCAAGAGAGTCAACCTAATGGTGGCCCTTACAGTTGGACTTCGCCTGCTACAGACGATGAGATCAAGCAAGGAAGAGAGGAAGTCGAAGCGTTGCGATCTCGTCTTAAGAGATCAGAGGATGAAGAACAAGTCGAGGAGCAGACTGACGACAAAGAGGCGAAGGAAGGCAAACAAGATGGTATATTCAAGAGAATTTGGAATCTTGTAGGAGGCAAGAAATGAGTGACGAAATCCATGGTTTCAATTTTGTTCCAGTCGTTCTTGAACAGAATGCTCGAGGAGAAAGGTCTTACGACATCTTCTCGCGTTTGCTCAAGGAACGGATCGTATTCTTAGTAGGAATTGTTGATGACAACGTAGCGAACACAATCCTTGCCCAGCTTCTTTGGTGCGAATCGGAAAATCCCGATAAGGACATACACCTCTATATCAATTCACCCGGTGGAGCTGTATCAGCTGGGTTGTCCATTTACGACACGATGCAGTACATCAGGTCTGATGTGGCCACCACGTGTGTCGGACAGGCAGCAAGTATGGGAGCATTCCTATTGGCGGCTGGAGCCGAAGGAAAACGATCGGCTTTACCAAACTCACGCGTCATGCTTCATCAGCCGAGCGGGGGTTCATCAGGAGTGGCCGCGGATATCGAAATTCAAGCCCGAGAAATTTTGCTCATGCGAGACAAACTCAATGAAATTCTCGCCTCGCACACAGGACAGCCAGTAAAGAGAATCGCAGAAGACACCGACAGAGATTTCTGGATGAATCCTCAGGAAGCGCTGGACTACGGGATTATCGACAAGGTGCGAGAAACTCGATCGAACAACTCAACATAGTTCTGTGCTTTCTGCGTTTAATTCTTTGGATATCAGGCCTAGCGAAGTGCAGATTGGTACACATTCATCATTGACATTACTCACAGAGTTCAATTCCCGTAAAATACTGTGAAGATACTGCGGATCATTAAGGGAATTGCGACTACACGGGCGGGGTTGTTTCCTCGTAACAATTCGGTGACAGGCGAAATTCATGGACAAAATCGGTAACGGACCTCCAACCAACAGGGCTTACTGCGAATTCTGCAACAAGAGTCAGTTTGAGGTGCGCAAGCTCATCCAAGGACCTACGGTGTACATCTGTTACGACTGCGTTGAACAGTGCATGGAAATGGTCGAAGCAGAGAATGAAGCTATCCGAGACCAGAGTAAGAGCCCACAACGACTGCCCATCCCTCAAGAACTTAAGGCAAGCCTCGACGAATACGTTATCGGGCAAGAGTATGCAAAGCGAGTACTTTCTGTGGCCGTGTATACACACTACAAACGCCTCGCATCTAAGGTTAAAAGCGAAGTCGAGATATCCAAAGCAAATATCTTGCTGATTGGCCCCACGGGATGTGGAAAGACCTTGTTAGCCGAAACGTTGGCAAGGCTGTTGGATGTTCCGTTTGCCATTGCGGATGCAACAACGCTGACAGAAGCGGGCTATGTGGGTGAAGATGTCGAAAACATCATTCAGAAGTTGCTGCAGAAGTGTGACTACGATACGGAACGAGCCGAGAGAGGAATCGTCTACATTGATGAGATAGACAAGATTTCACGCAAGTCCGACAATCCCTCGATCACCAGAGATGTATCGGGCGAAGGGGTTCAACAAGCCTTACTCAAGTTAATCGAGGGTACTACTGCATCAATTCCACCTCACGGTGGGCGCAAGCATCCCCAAGGCGACTACTTACAGGTTGACACGACAAATATTTTGTTTATTTGTGGCGGTGCTTTTGCAGGACTTGACAAAGTAATCAACGATCGAACTCGAGAAGGGGGCATCGGCTTTGAAGCAACGGTTAACGGCCCCAGCGATGCCGATATGGACGAGACCTTGAGCATGGTGGAACCAGAAGATCTCATTCGATATGGACTGATTCCTGAATTTGTCGGAAGAATGCCAGTTGTCGCGACACTAAAAGAACTCGATTCAGATTCTATGGTTCAAATTTTGACGGAACCACGAAATTCGCTTACCAAGCAATACACGGAATTGTTCCGCATGGAAAATGCCGAGATCGAGTTTAGAGAAGATGCACTCGTCGCAATTGCTGAGAAAGCCAAGGATCGTAAAACGGGTGCCCGGGGACTTCGATCTATTATGGAAGAGATCTTGCTGGACACCATGTACGATCTACCGTCGAACAAGAACATTTCTAGAGTAGTGGTCGACGCTAGCGTCGTAGCGGGCGACAATGAGCCCATGCTGATTTACGAGAATGAAACTGTTCCAGAGCAATTAAAGGCGAGCGGTTCCTAGCCGGAGCTATGCGTCGTTGTTATCTGGTACCAACCCAATACGGCCATCGATGGTCGATATGCCCACGATTCGAGGACACGGAGAATCACGAATGAACAAATCTGACCTTATCAACCATGTTCGTAATGCGACAGGCCTTAAAAAAGAAGAGGCTTCTGCTGCTTTGAACGCAGTTCTAGGAGGGATTTCTAGCGCTCTTAACGAGGCGGACACGGTTGCGCTTGCCGGATTCGGCAACTTTTCCGTGAAGGATCGCCCTGCTTACACCGGACGACATCCGCAAACCGGTGCGGCAATACAGGTGCCTTCACGCAAGGTCGTGCTCTTCAAGCCTGGCAAGGCACTGAAGGAATCCGTCAATTGACATAGTCCATTTCGAATGCCCGCGAGGAGCAACCTCGCGGACCAAAGTATTCGTAAGCTGATCAACTAATCGAGGTCGCTTCGCTAACACGAAGCGAACTATTTTTATGTTGCAAAAAATGAGGGCGGGAGCTCAAACTTTTGGTGCCAAGGTCCTCGCTGGCATTATCTGTTTCGTGTTGGTTGTGTTTGGGTTCGGTGCCTTCAATCTCTTCGCGGTGTCAGAACCGGCTGTTGTCAAAGTCAATGGCGATCCTGTCACCGAGAACGAGCTGCAGCGATCGGTGGAAGTGCAGCGACAGAATTTTCGAAGAACGTATGGAAGCGATCTCGATCCAGCATATGTTGAGAGGGTGATCAACAACCAAACTGTTCTACGACAGTTGATCAACAATCGTCTTGTTAAGCAAAAAGCTGAACAAATCGGATTCGAGTCATCCAAGAAGGAATTTGTCGACAGATTGCAATCGAATCCTGCATTTCAGCTTGATGGCGAGTTTGATTCTGATCAATTTATAAGGGTCATAAGTCGTGCTGGATACTCGCCCCAATCCTATGAAGCAAGTGCTCGAGAAGACTATGTGATCTCTCGATTGGCACGAATCCAGGAGAACACTTCGTTTGTGACAGAACGTGAAGTTCGAGATGCTTCGGCTATCGCAGGGCAGACTCGAGACATCGCATTTATAGTGTTCGAGTCCAATTCGTTCTTGGGGGACTACGAACCGACTGATGAAGAGGTTTTTGAATACTACGAGGAGAACAGTGAAGACTTTATGACCCGAGAGGAGTATGAAATCGCTTACGTTGTGCTCGACCGCAAAATGTTTGAAGCGGATTTGTTAGTAGATGACTCCGAGGTCGTTGAGGCGTATGAGGCAGAGAAAAAAGTAGCCGAATCCAATGCTGAACGCAAGGCGTCCCACATTCTGCTCCATGTAGATGGCTCTCGAACCTCAGAAGATGCCACCCGGCAATTGATTGAAGTTCGCAAGCGAGTGTTAGAAGGCGAGAGTTTTGCAGATATCGCTGGTGACATATCTGACGACGTAAGTACGGCTATCAATGGCGGAGACTTGGGATTTGCCGGACGTGGACTCTATGTGCCAGAATTTGAACAAGTGCTTTTTGGCATGGAGATCGACGAAATCTCCGCTCCGTTTGAGACGGAATTCGGTGTGCACATCATTCAGCTTCACGAGATTCAGGAGGTCGAACATCCTTCATTTGAAGAACGAGAGGCTGAACTTCGAGAGTCAATTTTGGCTGACCTTGCGACTCCCGCCTTCGAGGAAGCAATAGCCGAACTCGAACAAATCACTTATGAAAAGAGCTTGTCGTTGGAACCCGCAGCTACGGCATTGGGTCTTGAAATCCAAACACAAGCTGGCATCTCACGAAGCAATGGAGACCCGCCTTTCGATGCCTACAGAGTACGTAGTGAACTGCTCGATGGAGACGTGCTGACTATTGACGCAAACAGTCGTCCAATTGAAGTATCTGATAGTCAAACATTGGTAGGTAGGATTGTGTCTCGAACAGAACCCAAACTTCGCCCCGTGGATGAAGTTCGACCACAGATTGAAGGTGGATTGAAATCACTTCGATCTCGCAAGCTTGCCGAAGAAGCGCGGGATGAAGCGCTCAGCTCCCTTGAGGTATCGAAGGACTATTCTGCCGTCGCGGATCAGTTTGAATTCGAATGGAACACTTTTGACGCGACCCAGAGAAACAACAGTGACGTAGACCGAGAGATTATTGAGGCCGCTTTTAACGAACGGCTATCCACAGAAGGAGAACGAAAAATACTGTCGGTCGATATCAATCCAATCGAATTTGCCATAGTTGTTGTGTCTCGGATGGCGCCCGGGGACTACAACGAATTGCCTCAGGCTACGCAAACACAGATCCGAGACGAGCTACAAGATGGATTAAAGACCAATGGGTTGATTTCGTTTATTGACTCTCTCAGAAGTGAGGCTTCACTCAAGTATCAGATCCCCGAATTAGCCGAAACTCCCTAAATTAGTCTGCTGAACATCTTCTACCCAACGCCTTGAACTCGGTTCGAATTTATACGGACGGAGCATGTCTACGCAACCCTGGTCCAGGAGGCTGGGCGGCTCTTATAAAGGCACACAGTGACGAGTTTGAACTCGCCGGAGGGGCTCGACACACCACTAACAATCGCATGGAAATGATTGCCGCAATCAAGGGATTGGAAGCGTGCAAGAGCCGGTCCGGCGTATTGCTGATCACCGACTCAAGATACTTGCGCGACGGAATTACGATATACATCAAGACTTGGCGCAACAATGGTTGGCAAACATCCAACAAATCGCCCGTAAAGAACATGGATCTTTGGCAACGACTGGATGGTCTTACACAGGCACATGATGTTCGGTGGAAGTGGGTCAAGGGTCATAGTGGAAATCCTGAAAACGAACGGGTAGACGCATTGGCTCGAGAGCAAGCTAGACGCTTTCAAGCCTTTTTGGAAGGCGACAATGAGTGCTAAACGATTCCTTGTGCTAGATACCGAGACTACCGGTCTGGATGTTCATGAAGGTCATCGGATTATCGAGGTGGGGTGTGTCGAAGTGGATAACTTTCAGGTAACTGAAACAGTCTTTCACTCCTATTTGAATCCCGAGCGAGAGATCGACAGTGAGGCGATCCGAGTGCACGGCCTCACTCTCGCGAGACTTGCCAAAGAACCCGTGTTCGCGGAAATTGCAGAAGACTTCCTGAGGTTTGTGCGAGACAACGAGGTTGTGATTCACAATGCTTCCTTCGACATTCCATTTCTAAACAATGAGCTCAAGTTGTGTGGCTATGATGAGCGAGTGGATCAGATTTGCAAAGTGGTTGACTCATTAGAGATTGCGGGCCGCAAGCATGCTCGACAGTACAACAATTTGGATGCGTTGTGCAAGAGATATAACGTAGATACAGCTTCTCGCGACGAAGCACACGGTGCTCTGGTGGATGCCCGATTGCTTGCTCGTGTATACATCAAAATGACGGCTGGTGAGGTTGGTCTATTTGACGAATCCGAACCGACAATCGATCAACATGAAACGATGGTGGACTATTCGTTCTTTGAAAGAAGAACACCCGTCATTGTGCGGGCAACAGCCGAGGAATTGGAAGCTCACAATGAATGTGTACGTACATTGAAGGAGACGCTCCAAACTGACTAACGTATAGCACGGCGGCATTGAACCCTTGGGGCGTTGCATTTCGCTCCTGAGTGTCCGCTATTCCAGCTCGCTCCCAACCTGCGATCAATAGATGCAACAACATCTTGAGGAAAACGCGTTGAAAATTGTTGTGCTGCAATGTCCGACGGCTCTCGCAGATCTAAGACGTCGGTTTTGCATGTAGCGCCAATACGCTTGCTGGACAAGGTCTCGTCGCGCAGAACACACTGTATTGAATGGATGTCGTTTGCTTGTTTAACCGCTGTACAAGAAGAATGTCACCATGATCCAACCCATCAACCCCATTGTCACAAAGTATGGGAAAGCCATTTTGACCATCCGAAGATACGATAGTCTGATTAGAGGCGCTAAGGACGTGGTCAAGAGAAACAGAAATGCGGCTTGGCCATTGGGCGTGAGAACACTCGGAATGTTAGTACCGGTATTAACTGCTATTGCTAACGTATCGAACAAGTGGCGGTCGATGGTTCCCGATTCGAAGGCGGTCTCGATTTCGGTGATATAGACAGTTGCTACAAACACATTGTCGCTGATGGCCGAGAGTAGTCCATTCGCTATGTAGAACATTCCTGGTTGTTGAGAAGGTTCCAACGTGAGAACCCAATTTACAACAGGTGCAAACAAGTGCTGATCGTGAATAACCGCAACGATTGCGAAAAACACCACAAGCAACGAAATAAATGGAAGTGCTTCGCCAAACCCATCGGCAATTCGGTGTTCGTCGACGATTCCATTGAATGCGGTCTGGATGACGATGATCATCAGACCCACAATTCCGACTTCGGCAATGTGAAAAGCCAAAGCGAAAACCAGCAGTATCGCTGCAATTGCCTGTACAACAAGCTGAGCCTTTTCAGCCGTTGTGCGTTTTTTGTCTTCCTGATTTTCATAGTCCTGCAAAATTTCTCGGATACTATTGGGAAGCTTCGCTCCATAGTGAAACCAACCAGTTAGTTCTAGAAACACGCACGTGCAGAATCCGACAACCATGACAGGTAGTGTGACGATCGCCATTCGTAGGAAGAACTCGATGAAATCCCATCCCATGACTTTGGAGATTAGGAGGTTTTGAGGTTCTCCGACCGTAGTCATCACACCGCCAATTGCGGTACCCACCGCGGCGTGCATTAGCAGACCACGAAGAAAAGCTCGATACTTCTCAAGTTCTTGTTCATGCTTCAGCTTCGCAGCATCGTCTTCGAAAGACCTGTCCGCCTCTGCCACTTCGTTGTACACATGCCAAAATCCAAGGCCAACGCTAATCACCACGGCGGTTACGGTAAGGGCATCGAGAAATGCCGAAAGTACAGCTGCAACTGAACTAAAGAGAAAAGCCAGCAAGATCTGTGATCGCACTCTAACAAGCAACTTTGTAAAGATGAACAGCAATAGTTCTCGCATAAAGAAAATTGCTGTGACCATGAAGAGGAGGAGAAGAATTACCGGGAATCCAACGACGATTTCCTGATAGACGTGTTTGGTGTTGGTCATTCCCAGTGCAATAGCTTCAATGGCCAGTAACCCACCCGGTTGAAGTGGATAGCATCTGAGAGCCATTGCAAGGGTAAATATGAACTGCAGGACTAGTGCCCAACCTGCAACGGTGTGCATGTTGGCAAAAACGACTTCTAAAAAAGAGCCCTCAAGGAACGGGGCTAACGAAGCCGACCACCACAGAATCGGGTTGAGAACGAGAAACGCGACGATAGTGTTCTTGTACCACTGGGGGGCAGCTCCAAGAAAATTTGTGGTGAAGGTCTTTAGTCCCAATCGAGGAGTGGGAACAGCAGATGTAATCGAGTCAGAGTCGGACAATTTAGTTTTCCTGAGCAGGAGTTAAAGTGAAGCATCTTAAAGACGCAAGTCGCGCACTGTGAAGTACGAAGCTAGAAAATTGTATTAAATGGCCAGCGGCAGAATGCTCAGGGTTCTCGGTTGCTGCTTCGACTGCAGGATTCCTATAAAGGAGGTTTTTGGTCATTACAATAGCAGCCGCCCATAGGTTCCGGATTAGTGGATGTGGCTTACAGATCCAGATAGTTTCGTCTCGCTTGCACAAGAGCCGGATTCAAGCGCATCTGATGAATCGTTGTACTTTGTCTTTATCGATGGTGAATTGCTCTCGATTGTTGAGGCTGGTGTGCCCCGCCCAGTCTCCGGTGATGAATTTCGTTGGGTTGACGCCGAGGTTGATGCAAAGATTTACCTAGGAACATGGCGCAGTCTCCATTGCTACGCAATCGAAGCTCGAGGCACTCCCGCTGCTCCTTACATTCTTGGCGATCTGCATAGTTGGCTCGGTCGTGTCGAGTCAAGCATGTTTTACTTGGCTGGACGAGCAAAGCAAATGGTCGATTGGAACAAAGATCACATGTTCTGTGGACGATGTGGATCTCCAACCACAGACCATGCTACGGACAGAGCTAAACAGTGTCGAGAGTGCGGTTTGATTAATTATCCGAGACTTAGTCCAAGCATCATTGTGCTTGTTCGTCGAGGAGATGAAGCGTTGTTGGCCAGAAATTCCGGATGGCGACACGGCATGTACAGTACGATTGCTGGCTTTGTCGAACCAGGTGAGTCAATTGAACAGACAGTCCACCGCGAAGTATTGGAAGAGGTTGGTTTAGAAGTGGAAAACCTACGCTATCTGGGTAGCCAGCCGTGGCCTTTTCCCAATTCATTGATGTTGGGATTTCACGCCGACTATCGTTCGGGAGAGATCGCATGCAACGACGATGAAATCGCCGAGGCACGTTGGTTCCACTACGACAATTTGCCGAACCGCCCCGGGTCAACAGCAATATCTGGATGGCTAATCGATACATTCGTCGACGAAAGAAGACAGTTGGCGGGATAGCGGAAATCCGGTCGCTAGTCAGGAGCAACGGACTTCCGGTGGTGCTGAAACATCGCCATAATGGGAAAAAAGAGAGTTAAGTGTCCATTGGACCGAATTTTTCCATCGAGAAACACACTTGAAAGTTCACTGTGTCCAACAAGCAAGTCACAGGCTGTCGACCATGTGTCGAATTCGAAACATGCAGTATGACCACTTTCTACATAATCCAAATCACAACATTCGATGCTTCCAGATGATGTAGAAATGACGATTCCTTCTTTTTTGACTCTCAGCACAACAGTTGTGTTGTCCACGGATGACCCAAACGGACGAGCATGCGCTCTCAGGTTTTCCAAGCACTCACACAGGTTCATTGCTTACACTTTCTCCTATGACTTGAAGCTGACTGGTCCAGTAAACAGCGGATTGGGTAGAGAGCAAGTTTCTCACACGGATTATTGAACATATGGAATTCTTCTTAGATTATCTTTCGTTTTTCCTCAAAGCAGGGACTATCACGGTAGCAATCCTTGCGGTAGTCATGGTCACTATCGCCACAAGTGTCAAGAGACAACATCGAGACACCTTTGGCCATTTGGAAGTTCGACACATAAATGAACTCTACGAGCACATGGAGTCCACGTTGGAACATGCGTCCATGACACCAGCGGAGGCGAAGAAGGCACAAAAGGCCAAGAAATCCAAAAAACAGAAGAAACAGACACGACAGCAGTCCGAAAAGGACGAACAGAGCAGCACCAAAGCTTCCGCTGATCGCTCCTCAGAGTCGGGCGAAACCGATGAAGAAGAACCGAGTAGCTCCACAGCTTCCGATAAATCGCCCTCGGAATCAGGCGAAACCAAGGAAAAAGACGAAAGCAAGAAACGAAGTATTTATGTAATCGATTTCGAAGGAGATCTAGAAGCATCGCGTACGGCAAACTTGAAGCATGAAATCTCTGCAGTGCTCACGAGGGCTAAGGAGCAGGACGAGGTCGTTGTCCGAGTGGAGAGTGCAGGAGGTATGGTCCATTCCTATGGATACGCTGCTTCGCAGTTGTTACGCGTCAAGACTGCGGGGATAGCATTAACTGTAGCCGTAGATAAAGTTGCAGCAAGTGGAGGCTACATGTTGGCGGTTGTCGCAAGCAAAATTATCGCGGCGCCATTTGCTGTTCTCGGATCAATTGGTGTAGCGGCAGAACTGCCCAATCTCAATCGACTCTTAAGGAAGCACGATGTTGATTATGAAGTGTTTACTGCGGGCAAGCACAAACGAACCCTGTCTATTTTTGGCGAAAACACCGATTCTGCTCGTGAGAAATTCAAGGAGGAAATGGAAGACACGCACGGTCTCTTCAAAGAGTTTGTATTCGAGCATCGAGAGAGTGTAGATTTGGACGTGGTTTCTACCGGTGAATCGTGGTATGGCGAACGTGCTCTGAAGATCAACTTGGTTGATGAGTTACAAACAAGCGACGAGTACATCATGAATGCCTGTAAGGATACCGAGGTGTATCAGGT
This sequence comes from Gammaproteobacteria bacterium, assembly GCA_026707045.1. Taxonomy (GTDB): domain Bacteria; phylum Pseudomonadota; class Gammaproteobacteria; order Pseudomonadales; family Azotimanducaceae; genus Bin55. The sequence continues at coordinate 66,933 of JAPOXO010000096.1, forward strand.
CACGTGGGTTCTTCCCAAGAAGCCCCTTGCTGAGGTCTTCGCTGGAACGGCTGCAGCCATTCAGAGAGTTTGGAACCGTATAACAGGATCGATTCAATGACTTCATTCCAAGCTCTACGCGTGGAAAAGCGTGAAGACGGGAGATTCGACCGGACGATTCAAGAACGAAATGTTGACGATTTGCCTCCGGGAGATCTACTGATAGATGTTTGTTATTCGTCGTTAAACTACAAGGACGCGCTGTCAGCTACCGGTGCACCCGGCGTGACCCGAAACTACCCGCACACCCCAGGTATTGACGTGGCCGGAGTTGTAGCGCAATCGAATTCCAAGGAATTTCGTGAAGGCGACGAAGTCATTGCAATCGGCTTCGATTTGGGAATGAATACAGATGGCGGATTTGCTCAAATGGTACGTGTTCCAGCCTCTTGGGTTCTCCCATTGCCCTCTGGGCTTTCTTTACGAGAAAGCATGATTTTCGGGACTGCGGGATTTACTGCTGCGCTGTGCGTCTACAAGCTTGAACTCGCGGGAATGCGTCCAGAAAACGGGCCCGTTCTTGTAACCGGCTCAACGGGTGGAGTTGGAAGCGTTGGCGTATGTTTATTGAATTCGCTTGGTTATGAGGTGTCTGCAGCGTCTGGAAAACAGAGTCAGTCGGACCTTCAACGATCTATCGGTGCGCATGAAGTCCGGTCTCGCG
>JAPOXO010000087.1 GCA_026707045.1 Gammaproteobacteria bacterium
GTTGCTTCAGGCTAAACAAGGCAATGCAATGATGCGATTCGAAGGTCGTGCTGCCTCTCGACTCGAAGCTGCGTTTTGGGATCGCTTAATGCGCCTTCCGTCCGACGTGCTTCAAAGCCAGCCCAGTGGCGACCTAGCGATGTCCGGGATGACTTTTCAGAACCTCCGTGACAAGGTTCAAGGGTTCGTCGCACAAGGACTATTGTCGATTGTATTTCTCCTTCCTTTGCTCGGAACGGTCTTTTTGTTTGATGCCACTCTGGGCATTTTCGTCTGCTGCTTTAGTCTAGTCGCAATCTTGGTGACAGTGTGCCTCGGACTACTGCAAGTGTCGCCCCGCGGCCGTATGATCCGAGCGATTCGCAAAGTTGCGGGATTGCTTTTTCAAATCATTGGAGGGATTTCCAAACTGCGAGTGGAGAATGCGGAAGGGTCAGCGTACGCCATGTGGGCGCAAGACTTTCGCGAGCAGAAACAGGCGGAGCATCAAGTAGGCAACTTAGAAGGACACGCGCACGCTTTTGGAGCTGCACTTCCGTTTCTTGCAGCATCATCGCTAATACTCGTTGTGGCGATTCTTGGTGAGATTGAAATCTCCGTGGCCGAGTTTCTTGTGGTCTATACACTCTTCGTAGCTTTCCAATCTGCAAACGCTCGATTTGGTGAGTCGTTCGGTGCTGTAGTGGCAACGCTACCAGCATTCCAACAAATGCGTCCTCTGCTCGGTGCGGTGCCAGAGGACGAGACTCTTGGAGAACCGGTGGAGAGTCTTCGGGGAGAGATCTTGTTCGATCGAATTTCCTTCCGTTACGATTCTGAAGGGCCACTGGTTCTTGACGACGTTACCATTCGAGCTCGACCGGGAGAATTCATCGCGATAGCCGGGGAGTCCGGTTCTGGCAAGAGCACGCTATTTAGACTTGCACTTGGTCTTGACCGCCCGACTGCTGGGGCTGTCTATTACGACGGTCGTGATCTCAGAAACCTCAATCTGAAACAGGTGCGAAGATTAATTGGAGCAGTTCCTCAATCAGTTCTGCTACATCCTCAGGACCTCTGGGACAACATTGTTGCTCATCGTGAGGAACCGACTGTGGATGAAGTATGGCAAGCAGCACATGCAGCAAGTATTGAAAAGGAAATCAAAGCTATGCCGATGGGATTAATGACCATGGTGGGAGCAGGGTCCGTGCTGTCCGGAGGTGAGAGTCAGCGAGTGAGTATTGCAAGATCCCTGCTTCGTAATCCACGAGTTTTGTTTCTGGATGAGGCCACCAACTGGCTAGACAACGAAAGTCAAGCAGAGGTAATGCAGAACTTGGCACTGCTAACTTCGACCCGAATCGTAATCGCTCACAGACTATCTACTTTGGAGCAAGCTGACCGCATTTATGTGATGAAGACCGGAAAGATCATCCAAAGCGGTTCTTTCGAAGAGCTCATGGATATAGGTGGAGCTTTTAGGGATCTGGTTCGAAGACAGATAGCCTAGCAACCGCTTGCTTATGGACGCTCCTAGAAGCCTATCCAAACTCATTTTGGCGCGTGCAAGTGAAGACCTTGAATTCCGAAAGCGTTTGCTGGCCAACCCCAAACTAGCACTGAGGGAAGAATTTGATGTGGTCTTCGACAAAGACCACGAGGTTCAAGTTCATGAAGAGTCTAATTCAGTTACACACTTGGTGCTTCCACCTCAGAGCAAGTTCACCGCAAAGGAACGGGAAGCAGCAAGAACTGGAGCGACCTCATTAGAGTTTCTAAAGAGGACGATGTACGATCCTGCACCGCCAAGGCGTCCCGAACCGACAAAACGTTCATCCAAGTCTACAGGGTCTCTCTCCTCGGAGTCATTGGTTTGGTCAGGTCGGGAATCCATCCGTCGCGGCCTGGAATTTCTGGAATCAACGGTGGATGAAAATGGCGCATGGCATTGCGTACGATTTAATGTCGCAGATTCAAACATACCGCGCCATTTTGAGAAACCTCCATTTGTTTCTGCCCTGTGCGTTCTTGCCATCGAAGCCGTTGGTGAGGATAAAGCAAAAGAGCTGCGCAAAAATACAAGCGAATACCTAGTTCAGACTATGGAATATCCAGGTCTCTGGCGCTACTACCGACACTTGCCACCCGATCTCGACAGTACTGCCCTCTGTTCAATGGTGATTGGGGCCCACCCGTGGATAAGTCTTGGCAGGAGTATTCCTGAAATCGTGGCAAACCAAGACGATGATGGTCGGTATATGACGTGGGTTCTTGAGGCTGGTGAGCCAGATGTTTTTACGGGCTTTCGCATTGAAGCGGACCCGGTTGTCAATGCAAATCTTATCGCCTTCCTTGGAGACTGTCCCGAGACGAGAAAAGCTCAGATGTGGCTAGAGCAATTGATACTTGAAGGCGACGTCTATGAAGTTTCCAAGTGGTATCCCGATCCACTATCGATCTACTATTCGGTCACGCGGGCGTTCCATCGAGGTCGTCCCGCGTTCAGACGATTGGAGTCAGTTCTAGTTGAACGAATCTTGGACTTGCGAGATTCATCAGGTGGCTTTGGCAACGTCTTCCAAACAGCCCAAGCAGTATCGGCCCTGGACAACGTGGGACATCTGTACGACACGGACAATGAAATGCTGCTCAAACAATTAATCGATTGTCAGCGTGAAGATGGAAGTTGGCCAGAATATCTTGCGTTCGGTGATCTTTCTATGAAGTGGGGAGTTGTGGGACAATTCGGACACGGATCGGAATCGCTGACATCTGCATTTTGTATCGAGGCTCTGGATCGGCTTGTAGGTTCCCTTTGTGTCTAAACACTTAGTTCCGTAGTAACCAGTGCTATAACATGAGATTGTTCCTAAGGCGATGAGGTAGAAGCTACTTTGACAGAAAACATCGTGGCTGGCAGCGGAACAGATTCTGCAGAGTCGGGAGACGAGCAGTACATCGAGCCCTCATTTCTCAATGCACTTCCGCACTATTCACCACTGCTCGTATTCCCATTGTTGCTTTTGGCTTTGTTCTATGGAGGCTGGTGGTTACTCGGACCGTTCCTCTTCATGAGTCTGGCCTCCTTCCTAGATCCAGTATTTGGCGCGGATGGACTCAACATGAATCCAAGGGGCGTCCATGAGAGATCTTATTTATGGTATAATATACCAGTATGGGCCTGGGCATTCATGTGGCCGCCGACGCTAGTTTTTGGGCTTTGGCAAATTCTCGTTGCAAATCCATTCGCAATCTGGGAAGACGTGATATTGGCCATTCTTCTGACTATGGAGGCGCAGGCAGTATTTGTGGTGGGACACGAACTTGTCCATCGACGCACAACTTGGGAAAAGAGGGTTGGCGAGTTTCTTCTCTCAAGTGCGTCCTATCCTCAATATGCCACGGAGCACGTATACATTCACCACGCAAAGGTCGGCACTCCTCATGACGTGGGTTCTGCGCCAAAGGGGGAGAGTTTTTGGAGGTACTTTCCTCGCGAGGTTGCGAGCAATCTCACGAATTCGTGGAAAGTAGCTGGTGAACATTTGGCCAGACGCCAGCTATCCCGATGGCATCACAGCAATCCTTTTTGGCGTTACGCGCTAGGCATTGCATTTTGGTATGGACTGGTCTTTTACATGGGCGGAATTTGGGCTGTTCTAGTCTTCGCATTCCTAGGATTGGGTTGCGTGTTTTCAATGAAAATGAGTAATTACTTTCAACACTACGGTCTGCGACGCGTACTACTACCAAACGGCCGCTGGGAGAAGATCTCACCGAGGCACTCATGGAATGCGGACTGGAAGTTCAGCAATTGGATGTTCTTCAAAATGCAACGCCATGCGGACCATCACTCGATGGCAACTCGAATCTATCCACAACTTCAATACCGTGCTGATGAATCACCTGAACTTCCGGGTACTTACGGAGACATGATGAATCTTGTCATGCGCCCTAAGCGTTGGTTTGAGAAGATGGATCCTCTCGTAGACCAATGGCGTGCTCGATTCTATCCAGAGATTGAGGACTGGAGTCCTTACGACAGTTCGATCTCTGCTGCCCGGCCGGACGACTTTGAAGCGATCATTGAAATCTTCGGTGTAGCGCCTCGGCTTGCACACAAAATTGAAAGGTCTCCAGAGCTTCTCGACAATCTTAATGTGAGGGAATTTACTGACCTCGATTTACCTAAAGGTTTCTTGTCCGATGATGAATCTGAATCTATCGCTCGGAGAGGATTGGCAAGACTCTATTGGACGTATGAAATGAGCGTCGAAGAGATGCGAGAACAAATTCAGGAACTACCATCTACGAGCGCAATTGAGACCGCCGAGATCGTGCGAAATTGGTCGAATGACAAGGCGTTTCAAGTCGGAATGCACGTGATACGACAGAACCTATCGCCCAATGAAGCCACAGTCGCCCTCTCCAATCTAGCGGAGGTAACACTCGAAACTGTAATTGCTGCAACGGTTACCGAATTTGTCGAGATGGCACAGGCGCAATACAAGGGCGGAGTTTGTGCAATTGTTCTCGGCGATCTTGCCAGCCGAGATGTTTATCCCGGAGTGGAAGTTGAATTGCTGTTGGTTTGGGACGGTTTTCCAAACAATGTAGCTAAACGGATGTGGCGGGCAGTTCGTGAGGTACTCACACGACTGTCTAATGACAATTTGGTGCTCTCACCGGTCTTGCGAGCGGGGAACTACCTCGAATCGCTTTCAATATCTGCTCTCTTGGATCAATTCGGAGGGAACAGGATTCTGAGAGTTCCTGCGATTAGTCGAGCACGAAGTATCTTTGAACACGGGGATTCACTGATCAACGAACAATTTTGGGAAGCTAGAAGCAAAATCCTGAGCGACTGGAGAGCCTCGAACCCGCAACTCTCAACATTGCTCGCTCCTTCGTCGACTGAGGACGAGGGGTTCCATACTCAACGAGGCTTAGTCAACACACTTGATAGAGTTGAAATTGCAGCACGTTTTTTGCATCTAACTGACCGAGAACTTGCCGAACAGTCAGCTCCCACGGCCGTTTCCGTTTTTGAACACATTGGTTCCGGTAGCCTGGCTAACAATACTTCAAACTGTCGAGATCTTTTGTGTGCTTCAAGCCTCGTTTGTGATCACGATTTTGAACTTGCGAATTTGAAACCAAAAACACAGACTTTCATTGCAAACTCCTGCGGATACGAGGATTACGCTTCCCTAAACGCGGAACTGGCTGAAATTTTCGCCACGATAAATGTCGAGATCAACTCAATTAGAAAGGTTGCTTGAGGACACAAACCGAATCAAATCGGAAACTTCGGATGTCAGAGGGTCCAGAAACGAAGAAGAATGGAATTCTGGCCAAAACGACCATTGAAGACCGAGGTCTAGTAAAGCTTCCTGCACTTACTCCTCATTTAGAATTTCACAACATCGGCAATGATCAGACGCTACTGATATCGGAGTCGTTCAATACGCTTCTTCATGGAAGAATTTACACTGACTTGATTCCGCTGCTGGACGGCAGCAATACGATTGATGAAATAGTCCAGGCTTGCGGAGCCAAGCACGTTTTTTCGACTCTCCTTTCAGCCGTGGACTCACTGTCAACACACGGGTATATAGTTTCCGCGGATCACTCGTTGGACTCCAGCCGAGCGGCCTATTGGTCATCGCTTGGAGCTTCGCCACGATGGGTTGAGCAAGCACTTGGACACTCACGAGTCGCAGTTCGCGGAGCAAGTGGCGAGTTGCAACGAAATCTGGAAGTAACCGGAGTCAATGTTGGTGCTGCAAACCCGAATCTCACCGTCCTTGTCTGCGAAGACTATCTATCAAGTCACTTTTCAGAGGTAAATCGCCGTCATCTTGAGACAGGGGAGCCTTGGTTGTTGGTACGTCCTCGAGGCATCCAACCCATGCTTGGCCCAGTCTTTCTTGCGGTCAATTCACGTCCATGTTGGACTTGCTTGGAGTTTCGTCTTCGTAGCCATCAGGAAGTTCACGAATTCTTGCGCCACATCGGCGGCCAAGATGCCAGCTATAAACCACATGCCGAAGAGTCGTCTACTCTACATTGGATCACTGCTCTTGCATCCGCCGAAATTGCCAAATGGATTGTGCTAGCCGAACTTGCGCCGATACACCAACACACAGTTTCGATCAATCTGGCGACCCTCCAAATTTCCCACCACTTTGTGAGTCGACGACCACAATGTTCAGCGTGCGGTGATCGAGAGCTAGTTAGACCAGATCGATCCCCTGAGCCGTTAATACTGAAACAAAGACCGACGGCTTGTCACAATAGCGGAGGCACACGAAGTGTTGATCCCGAAGTGACTTTGGCTAGATATCGTCATCTAGTGAGTCCTATCAGTGGTGTGGTAAGTTGGCTGTCCCGGACTTCCGATGAGACTGACTCTTGGTTGCATGTATATTGGGCAGGCAGCAACTTCGGAATGAGAAGCCGATCTTTGAGTTCACTCCGACGCAGCCTACGCAGCAAAAGTGCAGGAAAAGGGAGTACTCGAGAACAGTCAGAAGTTAGCGCACTATGTGAAGCGATCGAACGCTATTCAGGGTCGTATCAGGGAAGTGAGATTTGCCTCAATCGTAGTTTTCGCGACTTAAAAGTGGACGATGCCGCAATCTATCCAAATGATGTACAGTTGTTTAGCGATGCGCAGCTGGAACACGCGGAAGAAATAAACGCTCAAGGGCACCCATACAACTTCATTCCATGCCGCTTTGAGGTGGAAGCCAAAGTCGACTGGACTCCGGTCTGGTCTTTAACGCAGCGTAGGCACCGATATCTGCCTACTTCGATGCTATATACCATGCCAGCAGAACATAGGGGTCATTCTGATCTGGTAGCTGATTCCAATGGTTGTGCGGCGGGCAACTCAGTAGAAGAGGCAATACTGCAAGGCTTCTATGAATTGGTCGAAAGAGATGCTTTTGCGATTTGGTGGTACAACCGCCTCAAGGTTCCGGAGATTGACATTCATAGTTTTGATGACGACTTTCTGTCAGGAGCCCGGGACTACTATCACAAAAGAGACCGCGAGATATGGATTCTCGACATAACAGCGGATATCAACATCCCCACTTTTGTGGCACTCTCGCGCAGACCAAATGCTCAATCCGAAGACATTATCTACGGTGCAGGAGCGCATCCAAATGCACGAATAGCAGCACTGCGCGCAGTCTGTGAATTGAACCAATGCCTTTCTTGGTTGCCTGGAAACCAAAAACAGTCTGGACTACCAGCAATAGATGACCCACTCGCATTATCTTGGTGGGAGAATGCTCAAATAGACCAGTGCCCCTGGCTTGCTCCTAGTGCAAATGAACGCATTCGCATGGTTTCTGACTATTCAGTTGTTGAGTTCGATGACATGAGAGAGGAGGTCGAGAAATGCTGCGCGTTGGTTGAGGAAAAAGGAATGGAGTTTCTTGTTTTGGATCAGACCAGGCCCGACATCGAATTGCCGGTTGTCAGAGTTATCGTTCCAGGTATGCGTCACTTTTGGGCTAGATTTGCGCCCGGACGCTTGTACGACGTGCCAGTTGCTATGGGAAGGTGCCAGCATAGTCTCAAGGAAAACGAATTGAACTCCACACCTGTGATCGCGTGATACAGTCCCATGGATATTGAAGAGGCAATTTCTGTCACTGAAGAACGCCTCTCGGAAGAGGGCGACTCAATGCGTGACTTGCTGACAAATTTCCGTGACAGAATTTCCAAAATACTCATCGGCGAATCGCAGTGGCAGCACATACTCGACTGTGCAGGACAGCTGCCAATTGAAATGGGTGCGTATCCGTTCGGATTCGAACTACCGTTGCACGAGCCGCTGCCGGATGCAGACTTCGGAGCTTCGTTGGCGAGTAGATCTAGGGCGGCATCACGCTTTCTGGATGGTCAACGAACTGACCAAACGGATTGGACAGCAAAGTTCGTTGCTAGCCTCTTCAAGAAAATGGATTCGCCTGCTGCATCATTGCGCGAAATTGTCGGTAGAAAATTGATGCTCGAATACGACATCGGTTCCGCACGGTTGGGTCAAAGGCTCGAACCAGGACTGTTTTTGAGACCCAATGAGCATCCAATTGTCGGAGATGCTGGTCAGGTGAGAGACGTGCGAACCGTCGTAGATGCTTTAGTTTCGAGCGTCGATTGGGAACGAAATGATCAAGAACGAGCGAATGTGGACCGAGTTTATCGGGAACAGCCTGAAGATACCCGAATCGATTCGTTTGGTGTCTTTCCCTCGCGATCTCGATCAATCCGTTTAGCTGTGATGGGATTCAAGACCCAAGACCAAGTAGGGGAATATCTAAAGGCAATCGAATGGCCCGGACATCCTTCGGCGGTGCAATCCGTACTAGCAAGATTTTCGGAGCGGACGAGTGTCTCCAGGATCGGAATGAATGTTGATGTCCGGGAGAGCGGCGTGGGCCCAAAACTTGGCCTTGTCCTCATTGTCAAGCAACGCTACACGAAAGACTCGAGGTATTGGCTCGACGGTCTTACAGACTGGGATCCGTTCTTAAATGCATTGGATCAAGAAGAAATCGTCAGACCCGAGAAGCTCAAGGAACTGAAACGATGGGTTTCCAAACCCGAAATCTTGTTTGCGAAGACGGGCCGTTTTGTATTGATGCGTGGCATTCACCACATCAAGCTGGTGGTGACTAGCGACAGACTGATGCACGCGAAAGCGTACATATACCTCATACTCTCCGGAGCACTACGCCTCTAGAGTCATTCGCACACGCAAATTCGCGCTGTTACTTCGCGAACTGAATTGCTTAAAGTAGAGTCGGATTTGAGGTCCGACCCTCTATGGGCTAGTTAAATTTTGCCGAGTCTACCAACAGCAACACAAACCGGCAGAAATTGCTTCCATCTGTTCTTCCGTGATATTGGCACTCGGCGGAAGCGCTAGATGGACCGTCTGCATGTCGCTCTCGTGTATTTTGATCGTCAACGACTCAGGAATCGTAACTCCCAATTCCTTGCTGATAGTTGATTTTGGGTCGGCCAAAAGAGCTTGCCTGAACTCGTCATCCAAGACCGATTTCTCAACGATCTGTTGCAGCATTTGTTCGCCACTTCTCATAGCTCTCTCCTGAGATTCATCTTTAGGGAGCAAGTTTGAAGTAATAGTAGTACATGATCCAAAAATTTCCAATAGCAAGTAGCACAGATTTTTTGCCCTAAATTTGCGTCTCTGGAGTGCAAGTTTTAAATCCTCCTTTTCGATTTAGACAATATCCGCTTCCATCGCGCAGTGATTGGAGTGTGCTGGTTGTTGTTTTTCCACGTCAGTACGTACGCCGTGTATCGCGGGCTATCCAGCTGGCTAGAAGTTGGCCTGTAAGACTTCCAGATCAATGGTGCCTCGACAGAGGAGTGTAAAATTGATTATTGTTGGTCTGCACCCCATTGAAATCTCTAGTTTCGACTAGAAATTCAGCGATTCGAGTTTGATCACGGAAACTTGCAATTAGCACATAGGCAAAGAGTGCCGCTTGCTGTTCAATTGGCTGGTGCAAACAGTTTTGAGTTTAATTCCTAGGAGAACAAACACGTGAGTAATCGAACAAAATTCTATATCGGCGGCGAATGGGTGGAATCGAGTACAGACGAAACCCTCGAAGTGGTTAATCCAGCGACAGAACAACCAATTGGCACAGTTGCCATGGGCTCCGCGGAAGACGTTGACCGAGCAGTGGCAGCGGCAGTTGGGGCCTTTGAGTCATTCTCGCAGACCACCAGAGATGAACGTGTTGAATTATTGCAGAGTATCGTGGCCTGCTACCAAAAGCGAATTGATGATGTTGCTTCAACCATTAGTGAAGAAATGGGTGCGCCGATGGGACTTGCTAAGGCAGCCCAAGCTCCTGCTGGTTTGGGACACTTCATGACCACTCTGAGGGTCCTCCAGGACTACGAATTCGAAGAATCTTTTGGATCTACGCGCATCATCAAGGAACCAGCCGGAGTGTGTGGATTTATCACTCCTTGGAACTGGCCTATCAACCAAATCGCTTGCAAGGTTGCTCCAGCGCTTGCGGCCGGTTGCACCATGGTTTTGAAGCCTTCGGAAGTTGCTCCTTTCAACGCCATTGCATTTACCGAAATCCTTGATGAAGCTGGTGTTCCGGCTGGTGTATTCAATCTGGTAAACGGCGATGGGCCAACCGTTGGTGTTGCAATTGCTTCTCATCCCGACATTGACATGGTGTCATTCACCGGATCAACCCGTGCCGGAATTGAAGTCGCAAAGAACGCAGCTCCCACTGTAAAACGAGTCGCACAGGAACTAGGCGGGAAGTCGGCGAACATCATTTTGGATGATTCCGATTTTGGCAAGGCAGTATCACGAGATGTCTTCCAAATGTGCACCAATTCAGGACAGTCTTGCAACGCACCAACCAGAATGCTTGTCCCGGTTTCGAGAATGGACGAAGCGGCCCAAATTGCAAAGTCCGCGGCTGAAAAAGTAACCGTGGGAGATCCTGGTAGTCCTTCAACCACCATTGGACCGGTCGTCTCCGCGGTACAGTACGAGAGAATTCAGAACTTGATCCAAAAGGGTATCGAAGAGGGCGCAAGGCTTGAGACGGGAGGACTTGGACGTCCTGACGGAATCAACGCTGGGTACTATGTCAAGCCGACTGTCTTTTCTCATGTAACCAACGACATGACCATCGCTCAACAGGAAATCTTCGGTCCCGTTCTGTCCTTAATCGGTTACGAGGACGACGACGATGCAGTGCGGATTGCGAACGACACGATATATGGTCTGTCCGGATATGTTTCAGGTGGCGACCCGGAACGCGCACGGAACATTGCTCGACGTATACGCACCGGAAACGTTCACTTGAACGGTGCCCCTGTTAATAACCGGGCTCCGTTCGGAGGCTACAAACAGTCTGGAAATGGTCGAGAGTGGGGAGTTTACGGCTTCGAGGAATTCTTGGAAACGAAAGCGATTATGGGATACGAAGGGTAACGAAGCTGTTGACACCCTCGACGCATCGAATCACTTTGACTAGGTTTCGCGCGACGGTGGGAACGGCCGTCCTCAGTCGTTAGTCACCAACAGGGTAGTCAAACCTTATAGGATGGCGACGGTAGTATCGACGATACCTCCCACTCAGAGGACCAGCTTGGTTTGCAGACTTGCTCGTTCGGAGCGAAGATCGGCAAACTTTGTACTCATTTCGGCCCAAAGGTCGGCAATGTCCGTGTTGAGTTAGGTTCGCCGATAGCCGATTTCAATCTTGACTTTGGCCATGTCCGTTTTAGTGGCAATTTCGTCAGCAATCGAGTCCTTGACAAGACATTCATAGGCATATTGAGTGTCGAATCTAGTCATGTGGGGGACTGTACTAGCGGACTGGCTATCCAATTGCAGATAGCACAAGGACGCAATGGGCTTCAAAATCCTCCTCTCCCGTGGTATTGCAAGTCTGCTCGATTCCTGTGTTTTTCAGTGAGCAAGTGCTTTGCAAACTTTGCATACCCTGGAGTAGGAAGTCTGCACAATACTCGCTGTGCAGCGACACATCTAATCAAGTTGACGACTTTTCGAATATGCAAGTGTCATTTGGTCTTCAACTCGTTATTCAACAACTAATGTGATTGTCTTAGGGGGAAAAAATGTCGGATTCAATTCGAGTATTGCCGAAGGGATATACAGATACACCGTTCCTTCCCGGGTCCAAGTGGCGCATTCATGACATTGACAGACCCGAGCCTTCGATCGTGGGACCAGGCACATACTCGACTCAAGAATCGTTAGGGTCTCCTCCCAGCGACGCAATTGTCTTGTTTGATGGCACGTCGCTTGATGAATGGGAGTCGGTTCGAGGCGGTGAGGTCAAGTGGGCCCTTACCAAAGGAAGGGCGGTTACGGTTCAAGGAGGGACTGGAGATATTCGATCCCGTCGTGAATTCGGCACCTGTCAATTGCACGTCGAATGGAGCGCACCGACTGATATCAAGGCGGACAGTCAAGGACGAGGGAACAGCGGAGTGTTTCTGATGGGGTTGTACGAGATTCAGGTCCTAGACAGCTATGAAAATCCGACTTATGCCGATGGCCATGCCGGTGCAATTTACGGGCAGTTTCCTCCGCTGGCCAATGCAATGTCTCCACCAGGAGAGTGGAATGTATTCGACATCGTATTCGAGGCACCCGAGTATCAGGCGAACGAGCTTGTGAGTCCTGCGACGATGACGTTGTTTCACAACGGTGTACTGGCCCATCTGCGTCAAACAATGCAGGGTCCAACTAAACATCGAGAACTAGCGAGCTATGCAACGCCTCACGGTCCAAAAGGTCCGGTCGTGCTACAGGACCATAGTGATCCGGTACGCTTCAGAAATATTTGGATTAGGGAACTTGAACGAGTGGAGTCCGTTTAGGAAGAACTAGGGTTCTTGCGCGCTAGTAACTGCACAACTGCCGATTTGCGTCCATCGGGATCCTTTATCAGTCCTTCAAAATCGCGAAGGATTTCCATGTGTGAGATGAGCTGTTGGACTTCGCCCGCTTCTACTCTAAAGCGATCAGTACGAGGACCAGCAAGTTGCTCGGAGCCCTCGTGCTTCAGGTGCAACTCCAACAGAACGCATCCGTTATCGTTTAGACTTCGGTCGATCGCTGAGATCATGCGCTTGTCCACAAACCTGATCACAGTTATGAGGTCGAAGGTTCCGAACTCCGCCAATCCATGATCAAGGTCATGGATTCGATATTGAACTGTTTGATTGCTTGACGAGTTTAACTCTCGAGCTTGATGGAGGGCTACGTCAGATATATCAACGCCAAGTACGGAACCAAAACCGAACTCCGCGAGAAATCTGGCGTTTCTTCCCGTTCCGCACGCGACATCCAATGCTCGTTTCTTGCAAACCGGAACAGTATGAATCCAGCTAGTCAGAATTTCGCTTGGATACGTGCGATTTGAGTATGCGCCCTCCAGATAGCGCTGATTCCAAAGATTGCGGTCCGCCTCGGCCAATCGTAAATCCTTGCAATAACGCCCGAAACGAACTATTGGCTCCGTTTCTCTTTAGAGTCCGCCCCCATCAATAGGACTATCGATGCCTATATCTATTGGCTCAGATGGTTTTGCTACCTCTTTCGCTGTAGAGTCTTTTTTGGATTTGTGCTTTTCGGGCGACGACGCACCCACAACAACAGGAGTAGCAACCAAGCCCGTTGGGTTGGGAGCACCTTCAACCACATTTTGATCAGCACTTTGTTGCTTCTCGAGTAGCTTGCGTACGAGAATCCAAGCTGCGATTAAGAATCCAGCTCCATACAGCACTCCGAATACTATGAACACGACTGAGGTCGTTGATGAATATCCACTCATTTTCAGTGCCCGATGCGTTGTAATGTGGATTCTATTCGCTTCCTTTCGCGAATTGCCAACGGCAGTTTGAGTATTCGGCAAAGAGTTTCTGCACTTGGTGCAGGCTCGTAGTACAAACGAAACATTTCGACAACGGAAATTCTTGGGCCTGCCTCGTAATTGATGATTCTGACCTCAACGCCAGCAGCAACTATGCCGGATTGCAATACTCGACAATAGAATCCAGGTCTCTCAGCTCTTCTAAACTTCACTGGAAACTGCTTGTCGCCCATTCGGTTTGCAAGTGTAGAACACGGAATTCGAGGAGCCGTTACTTGTAGGACCACGCTATCACCAATGTCGAGCCGATCACCAATGCATATGTCTTTGCTCGAGAGACTTGCAATCGTAAGGTTTTCACCAAAAGTACCAGGGGCCAGAGATTTGGAAATTTCAGATGACCACCATCTGTAATCATCTGATCCATATACGTAGACCGCTTGATCCGGACCTCCATGGTGTCGTTTGTCAATCACCTTGTCGCCCACCAGTCCGAATTTCTCAATCCGAGTCGGCTTATCGGTACTCCTCTTGTATATCCCGGAGACGGAACTACCGACGACACGTTCGACACCGAGATTCACGCTAGCTAGTTTCTGGTTTGCTTTCTGATGCGGAATCATTGGGAAGCCATCCGGATTGATTCTCAGGGTTACTCGTTTGGTGTGTGTTTGCTCAAGAATGTTCTAACTTGAGCGACAGTGTTGTCGACTTCTGGATTCTTCCATTGTTCTACAAGTTGCGCGTTTGGGGACAAATCAGCGATTTCTCGAGACACACTTTCAGGGTGGTATGGGTCGTTTCCCATGAGCACTAGGATGGGGGTCGGACACTGCGCAACGAATTCTCTTGTAGTGTTGTAGAGGAACGGACGGTCGAACATATTGGTTCGAAATGACTGCCAATCGGATTCCGAAGCTTCCGCATGTTCGGTTTTTATCGCATCTGCCCAGGCATCAAACATTGCGAAGAACAGATCGCGATTGTTCTCGTTGCCAATCGGTTGCTGTAGAACAGCCGAAGCCACTCGCTCGGGTGCAGCTTGGATTACACCGTAGCAATAAGGACCACCGATGCATCCACCTAACAGGTGCGCTTGTTCAATATCGAGATAATCCATAAGTGCGATGTGATCCTCTGTATACGTACTCCAATCATCATTTCTCGAAACGGGTGCTCGCGAAGAACCAGCATTGCGTTGATCCATTGCTATAACCCTAAAGTCATTGGAAAGTGTGTCAATGGGATTCCATTCACTTCCGCGCCAAAAAGAAATGGCAGAACGCATTCCTCCGGGAGCGAACAAAAGAATTGGAAATCCTTCGCCGCGAATCTCATAGTGAATGGTGACATCGTCGTATCTGAACTCTGACATTTCCTATCCTTGTAAATTCAAGCAGTGTCTGAACCCGCCAGCATTCTAATCAGTGCCAGGCTATTTGTTCTGCGAGATGTCTGGTGGAACATAGCCCGAAGGCTGATCGACCGGTTCATTGGCGAAGAATTGCTTCATTTGTTCCAATAGGTAGCGACGCGCTTCGAAGTCCTGAAGCGAGAGATGATGCTCGTTGATAAGCATAGTTTGCAATTCCTGCCAATCTTCCCAAGCCTTCTCAGATACGTTCTCGAAAATGTCCTGACCTAAAGGACCGGGCATCGGTGGGGAACTGAGACCGGGAAGCTGCTTTCCGTACTTTCGGCATAAGATCATGCGTGTCATTTTTGCAATCCAGTATTTCGTGACAATTCGATTCTTTTTTGAGTCTTCACTGATATTCCGAGTGGTGTGTGCATGTCACTCTTGTACCACGCTGTTCCTTGTGGTGTTCCTATGACTGATGCATGCAGGTAATATCTCACCACTGTGACTTCTTCGGTCACACGTTGGTTGGAGATCGTATAGGGACCAATGCGGTCTCCCTTGGAGACGATTGCCGAATCAAGAGGCAATTGCAATTCCTCCAATATTCCTTCAATGTCATTACCTGCAGGCACTTCAGGGGTCTCCCAAAGTCTTGCATAGGTGCCCCGATTTCCCAATTGTCGCAAAAGACAAGCTCCTTCCGAATCCAAGATCACTAGTGGTCGTTTGGTGATATTCAATAGCCTGTTGGGCTTGGTAGTACTTGGAAAAAGGTGGACAGTGTGGGATGCATAAGCTCTACATTTCTCTCCCAGAGGACAGGTCTTGCATTGTGGATTCGATCGAATACATTGCTTCGATCCAAAATCCATGATTGCTTGTGTATAGCAGCCCGAATCGGTGCTCGGGGTGTGTGATTCCGCGAGAGTCCATAACTTGGAATCAGGAATTCTTGTCTCTTTAGGTCCATTCACAGCGTGAAATCTTGCCAGCACACGTCGAACGTTTGCATCGAGAATCGGAGCGGGCACGTTGTACGCACTTGAGAGAATTGCGCCAGCGGTAGATCGGCCAATTCCAGGGAGGGAACATAAGCTGGGAACTGTCATGGGGAGCTCGCCTCCAAATTGGCTGACGATTTGAACTGCTGCTTCTCGTAATCGCAGTGCTCGACGGTAGTAGCCCAACCCCAACCACGCATTGAGTACTTCGTCTTCAGAGGCGCGAGCAAGTTTCTGGACGTCTGGGAACTTTTCGATGAAACGATTGAAATGCTTCGAGACCATAGCCGCTTGAGTTTGTTGAAGCATGATCTCCGATACCCAAATACGGTATGGGGTCCTGTCCGTCTGCCAAGGAAAGTCTGTTCGACCATGCCTCGATGCCCAATTCAATACTTGCTTCGCGAACCAATCCAATTCAGCAATGAGTGTTTAAATTATGGTTGAGTTATACCTAGGCAAGCTGAAGGTGCTGTCGACCTGTTCGACATGTGCTTTCACACGCCCGGACAATCTGTCAAGTAACCGAGAACATAGGATGGAATTGAACATCTTGCTCTAATTTGTAGCAGTAGAACGCATTTCCCGCGCGCATTCAAGTTCTCCAAAACCAGTGGCGAATCGCTCGTCGCAATAGCGTAGTGCACGAACCATTTCGGGTGCAACCAGCAATCCAGTATTAGTAACTGACTCGGCTAATCGTACAAAGACAATTCCCCCAACAGGGCTAGGGCCACATGTTAGCTGAACTACCGGGACTTCATTGGGAAGAGCTTCCCGGTAATCTTCGCCGTCTCTTACCAGTCCTAGTTCAATCACTTCATCAAACCTTCGCAATGTAACCACATGACCTCCAAACACACGGCTGGAATCCGCGGCCTCTAAGATTGCCTGCTCCAGCAGGCTTGGTCTGAAATCCAACGGCTCGTCTTCGATGACCGACCAGCAAAGAGGGGCTAATGGAAGACCTGAAAAACCTCTGGTTAGTGCCCCAAACCCGCCGGACATTCGAGGATTAAGTTCTGTTGGAGTAAAACCTGACTCAGTTAGAATCCCGTCAATGGAAAATGGTCCTCTATAGTTAACACTTTCCCTCAGGCAATTTCCAACATTACGAGCAATGCGTCTCATTTCAAATCGGTCACAGTCTGACGGATCGTATCCAGTTGAACACCCTGCCCAAAGGAAT
This sequence comes from Gammaproteobacteria bacterium, assembly GCA_026707045.1. Lineage (GTDB taxonomy): Bacteria > Pseudomonadota > Gammaproteobacteria > Pseudomonadales > Azotimanducaceae > Bin55. The sequence goes on from JAPOXO010000087.1 coordinate 16,966, forward strand.
TGGTTTTGGTTCTTAAAGCGGAGGGTTATGAGTTCGACTGGTCGAAACACTGCAACGTATTTTGGGAACACAATACCGTGTATGCTCATTGGAATGCCTTCCAAAAACGGCGAAATCCTGACGCTATTTGCGAATTCGCCCATTTCTCGAACTAAAGTCTCGATTTCTCGAATCCGCTTCAGCCAGCGTATGCCAGTCGCTCCACCATGTACTCCATCGCGGTTGTCTGCTGACCAAACGGTTCCTAACCCCGAGTCGAGGCACATGGCAGCCTCGTTCAAATTTGGATCTTGCAGTCCCACTACCCTTGACTGGGAATGTTCAATACCAGCGTAGTCCCAAAAACCGTCGATGGTCGTTTTGTTTTCAAGTGCTGTCCACTCAGGCTTTCTTCGACCATATTTGATTCTCCCTGACACTAAGGAGATTTCACTAAGCATTGCAGCACACACCCATTGTGCGCTCAAGTCGGGATCCCAACGGTTGATTCGGTCTTCTATCGCTGGCGGTAAATTTGAAAGCATCGCTTCGAAGCGACGAGCTGTTTCAACGATAGTTGCTCCTTGTACGTTCAATGTGCAGATTTCGGCTTCTCCGGGAAATTGAGACTTAGTGGTTCCTCGATTCCCCGCAAGGAGAAATGGATTCAATGCTCCGAGTTCTTCAAGGATAGAAGCGGTGCCAAACAATCCGGCATCGACTTCCGCGACGTGAATAAATCTGCGCTTTCGGTAGATGGGCCGCAACAAGCTTCGGAAGTAAGCTACAGCCTCAATCTGTTTTGACGTGGACACTTGATTCACACCTTCCCTGCAAACTGGATCACTGAGCTCAAATGACAATAATGCGCGAGCCAACTGAGACACGGATTGAGGTTTCTAGTTCATTTCAAGTTTTGAAAGATGCTGAAGAGTCTAGAACTCTATTTCATTTCGTCATTGGTGAGGATTCAATTCAAGAAGATTTGGACTTCACTCTTATCATTGGTCGAACGATTTCAATGTAATTCAATAGAACGAGTAGAAATGTAGTCTGAGACCGCCCTTAACACATAGGGGAAAAACGACCAATATGACACACGTAGAAGAATGGGATCCTAGTGCGGCATCTTTGACAGAAGAGCATCGAAGGATCTTGACCGAAGCAGCACGACAGCTTGACGCAGGCAATCTTTGTCTGAAACTCGCGGACCAAGCAAAGCTCAAGTCAGTTCTGTTTCTTGGATTTTCATCATGGGAGAAATTTGTTCGTGCTGACGATTCAAAGACCGTTGTGGCATGGATCAAGGTTTTAACCTCCTGCGAGGAGAAATACTCAGGATTCGAATGTGGGTCCAAGTCGCCAGTGATTTCTTTGGCCCGTGTTCTTCGAAAACGGGGTACTTACCCAAGCGAACTTAGCAACTGGATAAAAGAGCATTCAAATAACCGGTTCTTGCCACACGGAAGCCTGATGGACAGACTGTAGTGCGTATTTTGTCCACTAACACGGATTCTCACTTGGAAGACATAGCCCCATATTGCGTAAGGCGAAGTAGCTAAACTTCGCAATTCTGAATCAGCAAACAATAAATCCGCTAAGCAACCCACACCGCAAAAACACAATACTCTCTCGTAAGTCATTGCGAACTGTTCACAATTGCCTCCGTGTAGAAGTGTTTCGAGGGAATCTTTGAGCAACGTGCTCAGGGGTCTTTGATGACATCACCAAGAGTACTTCCGGTCGCGACATAGCCCTCGCGACGACCACTAGGTTGAATTGGCGAGCGTAGAAGGTCGTGACTTCCTTCCTTCAATCAGGTGATGTTGACTCGCCTAGCCACTTGATCGGGTCTGTTGACGTTCCATTCGACCTTACCTCGAAGTACAGCCCTGGCGTCGTTTGACCTCCACTTTGTCCGACTGTTGCAATGTGTTCGCCGGCCTCGACATACTGCCCGACTCGAGCAAACAATGTATCGCAATAGCCATAAACTGTCAGAACCTCGTCGCCGTGGTCGAGGATTAGCATCATTCCAAACCCCATTAGCCAATTCGCAAACACCACCTTTCCTGGGGCAACCGCAACAATATCGGTTCCGGTATCAGCAGCAATATGAACACCTTGCCATTTGAGACGGCCATCTGCCCTTGAGTCCCCGAATCCCACAAGTATGTCTCCTTCTACAGGCCATGACATTGAACCTTCTTGTATATTCCTGTCATCCGTAACGGATTGGTTATCTGACGCAAGTGCGTTGCGTTCGATCTCCACCAACAAGCTCTCAAGACGTTCACGGTCCTCCAGGAGCTTGTCAACATCTCTCTGAGCCTTTGCTACTTCGATGTTCAGTTCCGCAATTTGATCTCGTCTTGACTCGCTTTCCTTGTCATAAATTGCGCGCTGACTAGTCCAATCTTTCTGTTGTTCCTCAAGGAGACTGCGGTCGTCCAATATTGAGGCGGAAACTTCTCGCATTTCGTCGAGCAATAGTTCGAAATCTTCTATTGCATCGTTCTTGGAACTCACAAAGTATCGGTGGTAGCGAATGTATCGGTCGTTACGTTTTGCGTTCTCTTGCTCCAGGAATGTGCGCAGCCAATGTTTACGCTGCAAACGATAGGCGACATTGATATGCCAAGTAATCGAAGAGTTGAGGAGAGAAATTTTTTTCGAAATCTCGTTTGATCGAGATTCTTGATCGTTGAGCCGGTCTTCCAAGCTTGCGATGTTGTCCTGAATTTCTGCAATTCGGGATGCAGCCGTGGCTACATTCTTGTCGGATGTACGTAGCGACTCGAGTAGGTTTTGAATTTCTGTATCAGCTTGACCAATCCAATCCTGCTTCTCGTTTAACCGCTCGAGCACTTCGGACAGCATCTCTTCTACACTTTGTTCTTGCTCCTGCGCGTGTTGAGTAGGAACGAATAGACAAAAGACGACGAGAAGAGAAAAGGATAAGACCTTGAAAGAAATTCGAGCATTGCTAGTTCCCAAATTTTCACGCTGATTGGGCATTTTTGACTTTCGTAGCTAGGGACTTTCCAGTCATTTCGACTGCAATTGGTAGCCCCATTACATCCAAGATTGTCGGTGCGATATCGGCGAGTGAGCCCTTATAGTCAAGTATCAGATCCGTTGGTCCAGCGTAGACGAGCGGAACCAGGTTTCTTGTGTGAGCAGTGTGAGATTGTCCCGATTCCTCGTTGTACATGCATTCCACATTGCCATGGTCGGCTGTGAGAAAACAGTGAGATTTTGTGGCGGCGCATGCTTCAAGCATCTCCCCTATGCACTCATCTACACACCCAACGGCTTGGAGGGCAGCTCCAAAATTGCCTGTATGCCCAACCATGTCCGCGTTCGCAAGATTGCAGACTATAAAATCGCAATTGCTTGATCTCACACTTTTCGTGACTTCGTCCACTATTGCGTCCGCGCTCATTCTTGGGCACAGGTCATATGTGGAGACGGGTTGAGAATCAATGATCGTTCTGGACTCATTGCTGAAGAGTTCTTCTGATCCTCCAGAGAAGAAATAAGTGACATGGGCGGATTTTTCGGATTCTGCGATGCGCAGCTGACTCAAGCCACGATTGGCAATGCACTCTCCCAGCGAATTGCGTACATGTTCATGTTCAAACAGCACCTGAACCCGAGTAGCGGAATCTTTGACACTGTTGAACTTACCGTACGGGGTTAGTGTGAAGAACCCAGCGGGAGCAGGGCGTTTTGAGCGTTCAAAGCCACTAAAGTCATCATTGACGAATGATTGAACTAGTTGCCGAGCCCTGTCGGCTCTGAAATTCATGAAGAGAAATACATCTCCGTCTTGAACCGGTTGAAAAGCATGCGTACGAGTCGGTTTTACAAATTCATCCGTTTCGTCACGGTCGTATGCCGCATTTATTGCTTCGATTGAATCGGAGTAGGCGAGGCCTGCTTCTTTTCCCACGAGCATTTCGTATGTACTCTTGGTTCGAATCCATCGTTCGTCTCGATCCATGGCGAAGTAGCGCCCAGTGATGGATGCGATGCTTGCCTGCGGGTACTTCGATAATTTTTCCTCAAAGTTCTTTAGCGACATGGCCGCACTCTTAGGGGGAGTGTCTCTTCCATCGAGAAAGGCGTGCAATGAAATCTTGGCAGAGCACTGTGTTAAATAGTCGACCAATTCCCAAATTTGTCGTTCATGGCTGTGAACTCCACCGGGTGACAGCAGTCCAGCAACGTGGACTCTCCGAGAAGAAGCCAGCTTCGCAAGATCTTGGACGGCAGAAAGTCGAGTGAACGAACCATCGGAAAGTGCCTCGTCAATGCGGGTTAGGTCCTGAGGCACAGTACGTCCTGCTCCTATGGTCATGTGACCTACTTCCGAATTTCCCATTTGACCGTAGGGAAGTCCGACGAGTTCCCCTGAACACTCCAACAGACCATGGGGACACTTGGTCCACACCCTGTCCCAGTTGGGTGTATTCGCGACGTGAATTGCATTGTGATCGCTTATTTCTCCATGGCCCCAGCCATCGAGAATCACTAGTAGAGTAGAAGTCAAGAGTTAGAGACGGGCAAGAGAGATACGGAATTCCTCGAATGCACTCGCACCTTATCTGCGCGTACGCGACGGAAAGGCCAGGAATCTGTTCGCCTTTTTATGGGAATCTGGCGAAAGCACTGCATACACGGCATTTTACGAACTGATGGTGTATTTCCTTTGCCCAAAGAAAAAATTCAATTTGAAAATGTTGCCCCAGTCGTCCGCTGTCGCACTAATTATTTCTTGCACATTCAGACGAAATCGAAGAGATTCTCTCAATTATCGATCTCCGGCACGTTTGAATCTTCGCCTCTATAATCTTCCTCAATAATGCACGGCAAGTAGTTCGCGTGTCACAGCTGTTTACTTTCATCGGCAATCACCCATTCTTGGTGGGGCTATTCGTCTTGCTAATTGCATTGTTTGTCCGCAACGAAGTGAAGCGAGGCGGCAAGACCGTGACCTCCCAAGAGCTTGTAAATCTCATTAATCGCGATAGTGCAGTCGTCGTCGATATTCGCGATTCGAAGGAGTATTTTGAAGGTCATGTGCCCAAGGCTTTGAACATCCCGTTTACAGCCTTGCAAACTCGTGTAAAAGAACTAGAAAAATATAAGGAATCTCCAGTAGTCGTAACGTGTAAAGCCGGTCAACACTCAAGTATGGCAGGCACAATTCTGAGAAAAGCCGGATTTCAAAACGTCGCCAAGTTACGGGGCGGACTGTTGGAATGGCGAAACGACAATATGCCGGTTGAAAAAGGTTAAGAACTTGGCATTATCAGATATCAAATCAGACTACACAGTCGAACGTATATACGTGCGACGTCTCAGTTTTGAACCGGGTGACGTTCCGGCGTTGTTCGAACTCAAATGGAAGCCCCAGATCAAGCTTGAAATCGAGGTGAGCCACAGAGAGCTGACTGAGTCACGATTTGAGGTTGTAATGAAACTTCACCTCAATGCGGAACTCGGATCGCGGCCAGCTTGCAAGATTGATGTAGAACAGGCCGGAATATTTGTTGTACCGAATAACAAAAGCCGAAATCAAATCCTTACGGTTGAGTGTCCGAGCCTTCTTTTTCCCTATGCCCGAGAAGCGATCGACAGTGTTGCAATCAAGGGTACGTTTCCCGCTTTTGCGGTCGCCCCTGTAGATCTCCAAAACTTGATCCAACAGGCAATCCATCAACGACAACTAGATTTGTCCCATAGCAAGCCTAGTGACGAAGTAATTAACTGAGTCCGTCAAAACCCAGTTGTCGGATTGCTTCATACACAGCAATTGCGACGGCATTAGATAGATTCAAACTACGCGATTGGGGAAGCATCGGAATGCGAACACAATGGTTCCCAAACTTTTCCCGAATTTCTGCGGGTAGGCCTCGCGTTTCCGGACCAAACAAAAGGACATCATTTGCTTGGTATGCCACCTCGCAATAGGAAGGACCACCTTTTGTCGAAAATGCGAAGACTCGATGAGTGCTATATATGGAAATTGCTTCATCAAGAGATGAGCAAACTCGCACATCCGCCCATTCTCGATAATCTAGACCAGCTCGCTTGAGCTTTGCATGAGACAGGTCGAAACCTAGAGGTTTGACCAATGTCAAGGAGCAGCCGGTATTGGCTGCTAGTCGAATAACGTTCCCTGTATTCGGAGGAATTTCGGGTTGATAGAGAACAATATTCAGCAACGATTCCTATCCAAGACAATGCACATATGAAATTCAATTGAACGATGCCAGATCTGATGCCATCAATTAAATCAATCTGTTATGTGAGATTCGATGGCTTTTGAATTTTGATTCGAGAGTTCCGTTGCGTAGCATGTTGGACCAAGCGTCATCCCACGAGACGCTTCTCTACTTCTGGAATAGTCGAATCGTGATTCGAATCACGTGCTCGCGCTCGTCTGTCGAGACGATTTGATGTCCATGCATTCGGCACCACGCTGGAATGTCTTCGTAGACTCCCGGGTCGGTTGCTACTAGCGCAAATTCTGTGCCTGCCTCAGCGTTTTGAGCGAATTCTTGCGCAAGGATGAGAGGCATGGGACACAGCTTTCCAGTGGCGTCTAATTCGTTCAACGAATTCAGGCTCCCACGTGCCAGGTATCAGGTATTTGGTATGGTTGGAAAGGTTCTACTTCCATTTGTTCGCTTGTACCGTCCGTGTACTGAATTTCCATGGTCACGGTCGGATTGTTTCGCGTCTGACCGTATCTGGCAACGATTCGAGCTGCTAATCGAATGTCGCTTTGGCCTGTCCCACCGTCGATCAATGCGAGGGGGCCCTTTTGACTAACCTCCCTCAGGCTTGTGAATCGATTGCGATAGCCCTGCAAGAATCTAGACTCTCCTTCTTCGCGAGCAATAACAAGCTTGAAGCTTGGTTGAGGACGAATGTGTCGTCCAATCTTGAGTAGTACCACATCGTCGAGCTCGTAGTTTCGTTCTTCTCGAACATTCCAAAGGTCTTGGAGTTTGTTGGAGTATTGCTCATCTGTAAGAAAGCAGCATCCTCCTGCGGGTTGAGCATAGTCCTCAATCCCAAACTGTTCCGCCAATTCCATCTGGGGCTTGCGAGATCTGCCGGAAAAACCGTATAGACTTTCGCGGTTAACCCATCCCATCCGCTCGGGCAGGGTTTCCGGCAGATTCCGTGCACACAGCGGACGAAGCAACCTGTCTTCTGCTCCGGATTCTTGCGCAATGATCGGCATGGTTGCTTTGCGTTGCGATTTAGGTCGTTGACCAATAACCTCGCCCGTAATGGCGAAATCAAATGATTCACCATGAAATCCGGTTAAGTCCATGGCTTTTCCTACCATAAAGATTTTGCAGTCGAGGCAGGGATTTAGGTTTTTGCCGTAACCGTATTTTGGGTTAAGAACGACATCCTTATAGTCCTCGACGACATCTACCACATGCAATTTAATTCCGAGTTGGTTGGCAACCCACAGAGCGTTGTTTCGTTTGGGTGAGGTTCTATGCTTTTTTCTGATAGCATGAGTATGCCCTTCAACACAGAAGCCAGTGTAGAAGTTCACGCCTTCGACGTTCACACCTTGATCCATGACGACTTTGGCAGCCAACATGGAATCCAATCCCCCCGATATGAGGGCAACAGCTTTGGCTGGTGAGGAAATATTGGGCATCGAACTTCTATCCAATCGACAGCGTTTGACATGAAAGCACTACTGCAGCGAGTCTCTTCAGCTCATGTTTCGGTTGATCAGACTTTGATCTCCTCGATTGGTTCAGGTGTTGTGGTGTTTTTGGCCGTGCTGCGAGGAGATGGACAAGATCAAGCAGAGTGGCTGGCGCACAAGATTGTACGCTACCGAATGTTTCCTAGCGATCATCGCCCGATGGACCTGTCTCTCGCAGATACTAATGGAGAGGCGTTGGTAGTGCCGCAGTTCACGCTTGCAGCAAGAACAACTAAAGGGAATCGTCCGGACTTTTCTCAAGCGATGGCTCCGAACGACGCCCACCATCTCTTCAAACACTTCGTGAACTCTATGCAGCAAGTTCACGCTGCTGTGAAAACTGGTTCATTTCAAGAGAATATGCAAGTATCGTTGGTCAACGATGGACCTGTGACTATTCTTCTGAGTCGCGAACCAACATCCGACCAAGAATAAGGCCAAATTCGAACAAAATCCAAGCAGGTATGGCAAGGAGAATCTGAGAAACGACGTCAGGCGGCGTCAAAAACATTCCAAGAATGAAGCACGACACAAAAATGTATGGTCGTCCCTTTTTAAGAGTTTTTATAGTTGTGAGTCGAGTAGCTGTCAGGAGAACGATGGCAATGGGAATCTCAAACACGATCCCGAATGCGAAGAACAATTTGAATATGAACGAAAGATAACTATTGATGTCGGTCATCCAGACCACGTTTTCCGGAGTGGATGCTGCAAAAAACTGAAAGATAAGGGGGAAAACGAGAAAGTAAGCAAAGACCATCCCGGAATAGAACAGAAAAATACTAGACAGTAGGACGGGTAGCGCGAATCGTTTCTCACGAAGATAGAGTCCTGGCGCGATGAATGTCCACAGTTGATGTAGTACATAGGGCATTGCGGTGCAAATTGCAAGGAAGAATGCAAGCTTTAGTGGAACTATGAATGGCGCAGCTACATCTGTTGAAATCATAGTTCCAACCGTTTCCGGTGAAGAGCCGGGCAGGTTTCTAACGAGAGGAAGCGCGATTAGCGAGAAGAGCTGTTTCGCAAAGATAACGTAAGGAACAAAGAGGATCGCAATGGCTGCTAGAGACCGAATGATCGAGTTTCTCAGCGCAACCAGGTGCGTAAGCAAAGGTTGGGTATTTGAATCGACGGCAGCGTCGTGTGCCGACTCTTTTTGCGATGGCTCGGTTACCGTTTTCTCAACCACTTTCAGATTGATTAGTCTTGTGTGGAAGGGAGTTCGCTTCGCTCGGCGCGTCGCCTGGAGGCTGTGGTGCTGCGAAGGGTTCGGAAGTTGACTTCGACTCCGGATCGGACAGCGCGTCTTTCGAATCGCTCATGATCGACTTGGTCTCTTGTTCCAGCGCTTTCATTTCCGACATGATTTGTTCGTTGTGCAGTTGGCGTCGCACGTCGTCCATACCAACTTCTCTTTCCATTTCCAGTTTGAAATTGTTGTACATACGCCGGAGGCGACCCAACCACAGACCCATCGTACGAGCTACTTCAGGTAGTCTCGCGGGTCCCAGGACGACTAAGAGTAGAACAAAGACAAGAAGTAGTTCCAGCCACCCAATGTCAAGCATGGGTTTGTTTTGGAGGATCCTGTTTGGAAGATTGATCCGCCGTGGATTCGTTAGTGATTTGGCTGTCTTCTTGGTCCTGCTCCTTCATGGCATTGCGAAAACCCTTTATTGAATTACCTATTTCGCTACCAAGATTCTTCAGCCGCTTTGGACCAAAAATCACTAATACCACAGCAAGAATGATCAAGAGTTCCCAAATTCCTATAGGTGGCACCGTTCTACTCCTTGTGCTGCAGCAAATACATGATAGTACAGGAATGGGGTGAATTTTCTAGTCTAAGCGCATTGAAGCAAATGACAATCTTGAAATTGAACCAACAGCATGGCCGAACCTGAGTTTAAACTAGTCAGGCCTACGTGATTGAGGGGAAGAAACGAAAATGCCAAAGGCTAGGTTCTTGCTCCTATGCGATTGAACTTGCATATCTCGAAATTCAACGACTGCCTCGATTTTGACTGCGATTCGCCTCGGAATAGGGAGGGGTTGAAGGCTTGCTGAAGGAGAATGTAAACCAATCAGACTCTCCCGATACCCAACCAAGCCGCAGGACTAGATCAAGAGGTGCAACAACACTAAATATAACAGATGAATGAACAAAAGAGTCGCACTCTCGCAATGAATCCTGAGCTTAGTACTTTGAATATGCGAAGGTTCCGATAGTTACTATTGACAAATTGGTTAAATAAGATAAATAATATTGATAGGGTGGGAACTAGCTGAACACATGGATACGCACAACCACGATCAGCAATCAAATTCTGACGATTTGCCGAATGTAACCGACCAGCGCGATGCAGACCGTCTTGATCGAGGAGACTCTATCCAAGACGAAAGCTCGTTGCTGGTTTCTTCCCCAACCGACTTCGTGGACCTGCCCAATGACACTCTTGAATCAGCATTGGACAGACTGTTAAGGTCAATTTTGAGAAACTACTCCGGTCCACACCTTGAAGCACTCCGAGCTAGGCTTGGGTGGAACGGGGATGACCCAATCACTTTGCAGAAGGCGGGCCGCCAAGCAAACATCACGAGAGAGCGAGTGCGACAAATCGAATCTCGAGTGAAACGAGAGGCGAAGAACAGGGTTCCTCGTATAGTCAATCAATTGTTAGATTTCTTGCCAAAACTTAGACCTGTTTTGTGGTCTTCTTTGTCGAACCAATTGGTGGAGAGTGGCATCACCGGGAAGCAATGGTCAGGCCGCGCGACGAAAGCAGTACTGGACCATTGCGGCTTCCCACATTGGAAATTTGTCGAAGGAGCGCGCGATAGTCTGGTGGGGCCAGCTGAATATCCAATTTTGAATCGACTTGGCGAAACCGTGAGCATCGCTCGACGTACTAGTCGAGCATCAGGGGCAATTTCGCTGGAATATTTGGCGAATATTCTCCCCTTTCCTGTTCCGATGAGCATTCTTCGAGACATGCTCCAATGTGCCAAGGACATTGAATTCATTACACCAGATTATTGCTGGGTTCCCCGTACTCCGGCCAAAAGGGTTCGAATTCAGAATGTGTCCAAAAAGATGCTATCCCTCAATCGACCTCTGAGCATAGGAGACATTAGGAGGGGACTCGAGCGAAAATTTTCGTTCCGAAACAAGACAGGTAGCGCAAAGTATGAAGGCGTCGTGCCTCCGAATGAAGTCTTGATCGCACTATTCAAGATGTATCCCGATTTTCGTGTGATTAATAACGAACAAATCGACTATATCGGAGAATTGAAACCAGAAAACGAGCTGACTCGACCAGAATTAGCAATAGTTAGAGCTTTTGAGCACATGGAAACAAATGCCTTGGACCGTCAAACGATTAAGGAGTTTGGCGATGATCGAGGTATCAATATGAGCAGTTTGGAAGTAGAAATGACCTACAGTCCAATTGTTGTACAAATTCGTCAAAACGTTTGGCGCTTAGTCGGAAGCTCGGTTTCAGACGCAGTTGTTGAACAAGTACAAAGTCGTATTAGAAGTAAAGGATTTCAAAGAAGACTCATAGACAAAGGAAAGCTGCCCAATGGGGACTTCAGGATAGTATTCAGATTGCCACGTTTCGTACACAATTTTGTTGCTAGCGTACCATCGGAAATTGGCGGCATGAAACTAGACGCGATTTTTCGAACACACGAGGGTGTCACTCTTCGTTGCAAAAATGGCGCTATCTTTGGATTTGGAAAATTCTTGACAAAATCAGACTGCTCGGAAGGCAATTTCTTGACGATCGACCTCAATTTGGAAGATCGAACCTTCAACTGGAGTGTAAGCCTCTTTCAACCGGGCAAGATTCAGAGGGCATATTGAGTATGCGAGAGCACTTCTCGCATTTCAAGCTTATCTGCTCAGCACCAAGATCAGCCCACCGATACCCACAATTGCCATTGTTGCAATGAGAGGAATTCCTAAGCTTGCCTGAGTCGCACTGCTTAACAGAATTCCTGAACCGACACACAGCACTACACCGACAAGTCGACGAATGATAGTACGTCGCTTGCTTCTAATTTCCGTCTCCTCTAGCACCATGAGCTGCTTATGGTGGTGTCGGACGGCTTGATCGAGGCGATTTAGCTTGCGACGAGCAGTAACCAGCAATTCGGGAAGCAGGGGCAATTCCAGCAACATGTCAGGTGCGCGTTCAAGAGTTGCTTCTATGGTAGAAAGAAGCCCGTACTTTGACTTCATCCACTCTTCCATGAACGGTTTGGCTGTCGCCCACAAGTCAAGATCGGGATCTAGCTGACGTCCTAGTCCTTCAATGTTGAGCAGTGTTTTTTGAAGTAGCACGAGTTGAGGCTGAACCTCCATATGGAATTCTCGTGCAGTTGTAAACAGATTCAAGAGAAACTGTCCGAATGAAATTTCCGATAGTGGTTTTTGAAATAGGGGCTCGCACAGTTTGGTTATAACCTGTTCAAAAGCCTCAGTGTCTGCAGCATCTGGAATCCATCCCGATTCAGCGTGAAGACGTGCGATTTCGCCAAAGTCGCGATTAAAGAACGCAACAATGTTTCTGGCGATGAACGATTGATCTTCGGGCGTTAACTTGCCAATGATCGCGCAGTCTACGGCGATGTAGGACGGGTTTTCCGGGTTGGAAACGTCGACAAATATGTTTCCTGGGTGCATATCAGCGTGAAAAAAGTTGTGAGTAAACACCTGTGTGAAGAAAGTCTCCACCCCACGTCGAGCAAGGAGTTTTAGGTTTGTTTTTCTCAATCTCAGTTCGTCAACAGCAGAAATTGGAACTCCCGAAATACGTTCCATGACGAGCACATCGCGTGTTGTCATTTCCATGTAGACTCTGGGGACGTACAGCAATGGAGAGCCGGCAAAATTCATTCGAAGCTTTTGTGTGTTGTCCGCTTCGAGTTTTAAGTCGAGTTCTCCCAGAATCGTTCTCTCATAGTCCTCGATAACCTCCACAAGATGAAGTCGGCGTGCAATGTTAGATACACGTTCGAGAAATCGAGACACACCTTTGAGTAACCTTATGTCTCGAACAATACTGTCTTCGACGTCAGGGCGTATTACCTTGACGACGACTGGAGAACCATCGTGAAGCGTTGCTCCGTGGACTTGAGCCAACGAAGCCGACGCTATAGGATTTTTGTCGAAAGTATCGAACAGCGCAGACAGTTCACTTTTGAGTTCGGATTCAATTCGAGCGATAGCCACTAAGGTGTCGAAGGGTGGAACTCGATCCTGCAGTTTTGCCAATTCATCTGCAAATTCAAGGGGGAGCAAATCGCGGCGTGTGGAGAGGGCTTGACCAAACTTTACGTGAATGGGTCCCAATCTAATGAGGGCTTCACGGAGCCGCACCGCGGAAGACTTTTTGGGCTGTGGCAGATAAGTTGCCGGCAGCAACCATCTGAGCCAGTGTCGAGCGAGAAGATCGGCGAGGGTTGTATCGAGTCGGTAGCGCAATCCAATATAGAAAATGCGCAATACGTGTCCAATGGGAATCACCGTTCTTCGAGGGTCTTTATGCGCTCCTCCAGATTATTGACCATGTTTCGAAGTTCGGCTACTTGAGAGGTGAGTTCTGAAACTTGGCTGTGGTCAGGCCTATTGCCTGTGAATTCGCTGGCTAGTCCTTCCAACGTAGAACGAGCCGTTGCGACTCCGTACTCTGCTGTTGCTTTGGCTCGTTCCGCAAACTCAAGAGGCTCGATGCTTGGTTTAAAAATCTTGTGCAACGATTGCAGAAGCTCCCCGTCACCTTCTACCGTCACGGATGATTCTTGGTTGCTGAGTAAAAGCTTGCTGATATCGATAACACTGCCTCTCAATGACAGATCTGGCGACGCGTCTGTCCGCTGCGAAACTCTGGCTCCACCATCTTCAAACAAAATCGACATTCGGCTATCGTCGATACACAGTTCGATTACCTTTCCGTCTAGGTCTCGAACAGTGTCTCGTGCTTGGGGGTCGATTGCAATGCGAGCTCGGATGGCGGCTTCAAGAGCACTCGCCGCAGTAGATTGAACAATGTTCATCGGGTTCCCTGATGAATGGCGACAATTCCTCCGAGGAGGTTTTCGAATTTTAGGTTTTTGAATCCTGCAACCTCCAGGAGTAGCAACATTGCTTCCTGTGCAGGATGCTCATCAATTGACTCTACTAGGTACTGGTAGGGCTGCGCATTTCCAACCACGAATAGCCCAGCTAGGGGCCAAGCCCTTCTGTAGATGCGATACAACGCATCGAGCCTACGGGACTTAGGTTTGGAAAACTCCAAGATTGCAAGGCGACCGCCGGGTTTGAGAACCCTGTAGCATTCGCGTAGAGCTGACTCTTTTTGAGCGATGTTTCGTATGCCGAATGCTACCGTTACAGCGTCGAAACTCTTGTCGGAAATTGGCACAGCTTCGGCATCACCCAGGACACACTGGACTTCTGCGCGTCCTTTGTCGATTAGACGATCTCTTCCAATACGCAACATGGTCTCGTTGACATCCAACATCATCACACTTCCTGTGGGTTCGACAATTCTGGAGATTAATCGGCTAATGTCTCCGGTGCCCCCAGCGATATCCAGAACGGAGTATCCTGGGCGCAATCCAATGGAGTCGCAGAATATTCTCTTGAGAATTCGATGTGTTCCCAAGGACATCAAGTCGTTCATGAGATCGTAGCGGTGCGCCACAGAGTCGAAAACCTCCGTGACCTCACGCATTTTCTCGTTTTTCGAATCGTCTCCGTTGGTCAAGTTGGCAAGGTTTTTAGACACACTTACTCCTTGGGATTCCAATGTCCCAAAGGAATTTGCGGTAATCGCGAAGCATTGGCCTGATCAAGTTCTCGCAAGTACTGAGACCAGTATTCCTCTCGTTTGTCCACCAATTCTCTCAGGTAGCCCCACGAATAAATGCCGGTGTCATGTCCATCGTCGAATTCAATACGGATCGCGTAGTTTCCTACAGGATCAACTGCCTTTATCTGGACCTGCTTTTTCCCCGTCTGAAGCACCCGTTGATCAGCCGAGTGGCCTCGCACTTCTGCCGATGGTGAAAATACGCGAAGTAACTCGGCACTAAGCACTGCATTGAGACCGTCGCTGTAATGCAGCTCCAACGTCCGTGTCGTCTTGTGGTATTTAATGCTTGCCGGTTGCATCGAGAAGTGCGACAGCTCAAAGAATGAAACGAGAAAGGTCCTGATCCTTCACAAGATCTTGCAGCTGCTTGTCGACATATTCTGCGTCGACGTTAAGCACCTCATGCGTATCGCCACCTCCGAATGAGATTTCGTCCATCAGCTTTTCGAGGATCGTATGTAGTCGTCGCGCTCCGATGTTCTCAGTGTTCTCATTGACTTCGCACGCCAGTTCGGCTATACGAGAGATGCCGTCATCCGCAAAAGAGAGGTCGACCCCATCCACTGCAAGCAGCTCCCTGTACTGCTCGGTCAGAGATGTATCGGGCTCAACCAATATTCGCTTGAATTCATCTGCGGTCAGAGCACTCAGTTCTACTCTAATTGGCAATCGACCTTGAAGCTCGGGAATGAGATCCGAAGGTTTCGACAGGTGAAATGCTCCTGACGCAATAAACAAGATGTGGTCGGTTTTGACCATTCCGTAGCGAGTCGACACGGTACAACCTTCAATGAGCGGTAGGAGATCCCTTTGAACACCCTCTCTAGAGACGTCTGCTCCGATTTCGCTTCGTTTCGCAACTTTGTCAATTTCGTCCAAAAAGACGATTCCCGATTGTTCTACCGAGGAGACAGCGGCGGATTTTGTTTCCTCGTCGTTGACAAGCTTGGATGCTTCTTCGTCGCGGAGTCGTCTTCTAGCGTCTCCTACTCTGAGTTTCGTGCGCTTCGACTTTGATTCGCCCAAAGAGCTAAACATGTCTCGAAGATTTTGAGCCATGTCCTCCAGACCAGGAGGGGTCAAGAACTCAACACCGATGTTTGGCTCCATTCCGGATACTTCCACTTCTATTTCGCGATCATCCAGTTTGCCTTCTCGCAGGTACTTTCTCATGACCTGCCTGCTGTTTGAGGAGTCGTACTCAACTGGATTGGAAGTAGATCGTTCGTGCATGCCTTTGCTCAATGCATCGAGAATTCGGTCCTCGGCGGTGTCCTCCGCCCGTGCACGCACACGTTCCAAAGACTCTTCGCGCAACATTTTGTAGGCGGAGTCTGTTAGATCTCTAACAATGCTCTCTACATCGCGACCTACATATCCCACTTCGGTAAACTTCGTTGCTTCGACTTTGATGAAAGGTGCTCGTGTTAATTTCGCCAATCGTCGCGCGATTTCTGTTTTACCAACTCCCGTTGGACCGATCATCAATATGTTTTTAGGTGTAACTTCATCTCGAATCTTGTCATCGAGCTGCATCCTGCGCCATCTATTCCGGACGGCAATGGCTACCGCACGCTTTGCCTTTTCTTGACCTATGATGTGTTTGTCGAGTTCGTGCACGATTTCTCGAGGTGTCATGATGCTCATGGGCCCAGGACCTCAACAATTCGGTTCTCGTTTGTATAGATGCAGATTTCCGATGCGATTTGCAAGGCTTCGATGACGATTTCCTCAGCAGACAGATTGGTTTTGCTCATTAGGGCTTTTGCAGCGGCTTGTGCGTAGGGCCCTCCTGAACCAATTGCAACAAGGTCATCGTCGGGCTCAACAACGTCTCCCGTGCCGCTCACCAGTAACGAAGACGTGCTATCTGCGACTATAAGCAAGGCTTCCAATCTTCGTAGGATTCGGTCAGATCGCCACAATTTGGCTAGCTCAACCGCCGCTCGGGCAAGATTGCCTTGGTACTTGTCGAGCATTTCTTCGAATCGTTCAAACAATGTAAACGCATCTGCTGTTCCGCCCGCGAAACCAGCCAGCACCTTGTTGTCGTGCAGCCGACGGACTTTAAGCGCAGAGTTCTTCAGAATTGTGTTGCCAAGAGACACTTGGCCGTCCCCACCAATGGCGACCAATCCATTCCTCCGCACGCAGACAACCGTCGTGCTGCGAATACGCATCGTAGGGTCTCGTTTTTTCACGTCGACAAGTCCCCGTCTGTCAGGGTGAATTTTCGGTGAGCGGAACCAAAAAGGCGGAGACGTTGCGTTGTCGTAAACGTGCGACATCCTCGTGACTCTCTTGTCGCGTCTGGTACGGACCGACGATCACGCGATAACGTGCCAGCGCATTTTCATCTGGATGCTCTGTGGTGTACGCATTGTAGCCCTCGAGCAGTAGCGATGCTCTAAATGCTTCTGCATGTCGACGTTCGCTAAAGGCTCCCGCTTGTAGTACATACCCAGTGACGTTCGGATCGTTTCCTTCGTCATTTTGTTTGGCCTCGACCCCTTCAAAGACTTCCACAGTTGCGGCGACATCTCCGATAGTGCTCTCTGACCCAGATTCCGAGACGCTGCGTGTATTCGAGGCTGCTTCAGTGTCTTCCGTTCGGTTAGAGCCGACTAGGTCTGGATTGGTGGATTCAAGTCGGTCGGGGAACTCGAATCGAGTATTAGGAAAAACCTTTTCGATATCTGGAAACGTCTTTAGAAAGTCTTCGTCAATCTTTAGGTGCCTATTGCCTAGAGACGCGATCAAGACAGAAATCACTAGTCCACAGGTTAAGCCCATCAGAAACGAGGGAGTGCTGACTTGGGACAGAAAACCTGTTTTCTTTTTTGTCTTGCGAGACTGCGGAGGCACGGAATTTGGCTCGTTGTAGACAGAATTTCAATACGTACATATTATTGATTAGGCAAACAATCCTTCAACGCCTAATACGGTTTTCCACGGTTTGCATAACAACTCCCGGTTCGATTCCTGTCTCGACACTGACTGAACCAATTTCTCGAACAAGAATGTGCCTTTGTTGACTGCCGTACGCTTTCTTGTCAAATTTCATAGCTGCAAATACTTGCTCTACCGAAGTATTGGATGGCAAGGTCGTAGGTAGTTCTAGCCGCTGAAGCAGTTGCTCAATTCGACTTGCAACGGTTTTTGCCATTAGCCCCAAACGGACGGATAGATCTGACGCGAGCACCATACCGATAGATACGGCTTCTCCATGTAGCAACGTTCCATAGCCAAGCGAATTTTCAATGCCGTGACCGAATGTGTGTCCGAAATTCAGAATCAGACGCAAGTTCGACTCTCTTTCGTCCGATTCGACGATTGCGCTCTTGGTCTCACAGGAGTTCTTTACCGCACGCACTAGGGCAGTTTGATCGCGTTTGAGCAGGAGATCAACGTTTTTCTCGATCCACGAGAAGAAATCGGCATCCCTAATGATCCCGTACTTCACTACTTCAGCCAGTCCTTCGATATACACCCTATGTGGGAGACTAACCAGAGTCTCGGTGTCTATCACGACGAGTTGCGGCTGATAAAACGCTCCAATCAGGTTTTTGCCGCGCTCGTGATTGACCGCGGTCTTGCCTCCAATGGAAGAGTCGACTTGTGATAGGAGCGTTGTAGGCACCTGGACCAAACTGATCCCCCGTTGATACGTTGCGGCTACAAAGCCACCAATGTCACCAACAACTCCGCCCCCCAATGCGATTAGAAGCGAACTTCGGTCGTGTCCCATGGTGATCAAATCGTCAATGATGTGCATGAACGAGTTCAAGTTCTTGTACTCTTCACCGTCGCCCACATAAACAAAATCAGGATCAACGGGAAGCATTCGACACAATTGTGGTGCATAGAGACTGTGTACGATCTTGTTTGTCACAACCACGATTCTGGATTCGCTAGACAGCGAACTCCAAACTTGAGGGTCCGACATGGTCCGGGATCCAATGTGGATGGAGCAACTTCGTTTGTCGGAAAACGACAGTTGTAATAAGGTTTTGTTCACTTGCTAACCTTTCGGTACCACGCAACTATGTCACGCGCTAGTGCCCTCTTGTCTTCGCCGAAAGTTTTAAATGTAATATCTGATACGTTCTCGTATAACGGGCGACGTTCTCTTTCCATTTCAAAAAACGTTTCTTCAATTGACTCACCTCTTTGTAGCAGTGGTCGAGTCTGCGAGCTTCCGGCACGACGAGCAAGTTCCTCTGTGCTGGAGGTCAGGCATGCTACCCATCCGCGACTGCGCAATAGTGCTCGGTTCGCCTCTCTCAATACAATACCGCCACCGGTCGCGAGAACGATGCGACTGCGGCGGGTTATGTCCTTTAAGACTGCGGATTCTCGATCTCGGAACTTGCTTTCCCCTTCAAGTTCAAATATCCAGGAGACTCGGACGCCCGTGCGTTCTTCGATTTCCGCGTCGCTATCGACAAATTCGTAGTTCAGCATGGTTGCAACGATTTTGCCAATAGTAGTCTTTCCCGTTGCCGAAAGGCCAACGAGGAAGAGATTATTCCGACGATTTCTTGTATCCAACGGGTGTGGTTTGGTCAAGCTTCGCAGTCTGATGCTATATTTTCCCCCATTCAAACTTTCGTTCCCGTTGTTGTTTACTGGTTCTGCAGATTCGGTTTCGCCTGAAATCGCACAAATCTCTCATGAATATCCGATAACACTCAGGTCTGGCTAGATTGGTGATCTCGGTGCCTGTTCTCAAGAAGTGGCTTATTCGCCTGGGAATCTCAGGTGCGTGGATGTCGCTTTGCGGTCTGTTTGGGATTGCTTTGTGTCTGGCAGCAATGTACCTCTATCTAGACCCGAAGAATCCAGATGTGGAAACGTACCGAAATTACCAGTTGGAGCAACCATTGAGAATTTTTTCTGCGGAAGGTGCACTTATTGCCGAGTTTGGCGATCGAAGGCTCATTCCTGTGGAAATCGCGGATGTGCCGAAGCTCTACCTTGATGCTGTTGTGTCAACCGAGGACAAGAGATTTTTTCGCCATCAGGGCATCGACTGGATCTCGCTGGCTAATGACGCATTGGACTTGTTGTTCACCGATGGCGTTAAACGGGGAGCTTCGACAATCACAATGCAGTTGCCCAGAAATATTGCGGATCTGTCGAGAGAACAGACCTTTGTACGCAAATTCCGAGAGATGTTGCTTGCGATCAAGATTGAACACGAGCTGACAAAGGAAGAAATTCTTGAGCTCTATATCAACATTGTGCCTTTCGGCAAGCATTCCTACGGTGTTCAAGCTGCCGCCTTCACCTACTACGGCAAGCCAGTGCACGAACTAGACTTAGCACAGTTGGCAATGCTTGCAGGGCTTCCCAAGCGACCGGAAGCGGGCAATCCTATCAACGGTCCGAAATGGGCACTCGATCGACGAAACTTGGTGCTTCGAAGAATGCGTGACACCGGAGCAATCTCGCTGGACGAGTATGAAGCAGCATCTGAACAACCCATCACGGCAAGAGTACATCGACGGGAGTTGGACTTGTACGCTCCCTATCCGGCAGAGATTGTTCGCCAGAACGTAATTGAGCGATTTGGGCGAGAGGCTTATTCGGGGTACTCGGTTCACACCACGATAGATGTCGATCACCAAAGAGCGGCGCAGATGTCGGTGCGAACGGAACTAGAGTCTTTCGACCTTCGTCGCGGATATCGAGGTCCAGAAAGACGCATACTGATTTCCGATGCAGTTGAAGATATCAAACAGCATTTCGTACAAGAACTCACTAGTGAAACTGAAGTTGGTTCGATGCTTCCTGCCGTGGTGGTTTCGATCGATACCGATTCGATTGAAGTAGTACTGTCCAATGGTCAGGTTGAGACAGTCGAGTGGAATGGTCTCAAATGGGCTCGAAGATCACTGGGAGAGGCGGGTGTCGGTCGAAGTCCTCAGACGGCAGATGAAATCGTTGAGATTGGGGATCTTGTGAGAATCCGGCTGGTGGAAGAGGCTTGGACTCTGACGCAAGTTCCTGAAATTCAAGGATCAATTGTTGCGGTGAATCCTCGAACGGGTGCGATCACTGCAATGGTGGGCGGTTACAACTTCGGAATAAACCAATACAACCACGCATCACAATTGCAGCGTCAACCAGGTTCTGGTTTTAAACCCTTTGTGTATACAGCTGCGTTGGCTAGTGGAGTCACGCCAGCAACAGTCTTTCTCGATGCACCACTTGTCTACAACGACGATCACATGGAAACCGCCTATCGACCCCGTAATTTCAGTGGTACCTACAACGGTCCGACTAGAGTCCGCGAAGCCTTGTATCGATCTATCAACCTTGTGTCAATTAGAGTGCTTGAACATGTGGGAGCAGATAGCGCTCGAGAATTTGTGACTCGTTTCGGATTCGAAAAGGACGAACTGCCCAACAACACACAATTGGCAATTGGCGGTGGAACTATCACTGTGTCCCCATTGGAGATGGTCGCGGCATATTCGGTAATCGCCAACGGCGGCTATCAGATTGAACCTCACCTAATTGACAGGGTGGTCAATCAAGATGGAGACACGTTGTACAAACCTCTAGTCCCTGTTGTATGTAGCAATTGCGGCTATACAGACACTGGATTTGATCATTCGAATTGGAGCAAATCCGAAAACTTTCGGTTCGAACACTCAACTCAGTCGTCAAGTAGCAGTCTGGATGCGAATCGAGTTTTAGATGAAAGGCTCGTTTTTCTTGTCGACTCTATGTTGCGCGATGTCGTTAGCAGAGGTACGGGACGTGGTGCGATGACGTTGGAACGTAGCGACCTTGCGGGGAAAACAGGAACAACAGATCGCGCCGTAGACACATGGTTTAACGGATTCCAGCAAAATCTGGTTGCATCGAGCTGGGTGGGGTACACATCACAGAGAGCCCTTGGTGAAAGTGAATACGGGTCGCGAAGCCCGCTCTCTATTTGGGTGGAATTCATGCGCAACGCTTTGGCCGACGTTCCCGAATACGTTCCGGAACCCCCCAATGGCATCGTCAGCGTCAAGATTGATGCGGCTACGGGTCAGATTGTCCAATCCGATTCGAAGAGCGCTATAACGGAGTACTTTCTCGCAGAGTCCGCTCCTACAGCCGACTCGGTTCGCTCATCCAGCGAAACTCTTGTCCTGTCTCCAGAAGAGTTGTTCTGACCAGTAGATGACCGTACTAGACTAGCTGGAATCTCCGCGTGAAGGCAGGTAACTCGCGATCTGTTGTGCAAGACGCGAGAACGGCATCGTCTGCAACCACACCGACCCGTACCCTGTCAATGTAGCGACAAAAAGTCCTTCGCCACCAAACAACATTGATTTCATTCCACCAGCGGTTTGAATGTCGTATTCAACGCCACTCTCGAAAGCCACAATACAACCTGTGTCAATTCTGAGAGTTTCACCTTGAAGTTGACGCTTGATTAGAGACCCACCCGCATGAACGAAAGCAAGTCCATCGCCTTCAAGCTTCGCAAGAACAAAGCCCTCTCCACCAAAGAATCCCGCTCCCAATCGCTTGGTGAATTCGACGCTTACTTTGGTCCCGTGGGCAGCTGCAAGAAACGAATGACGTTGGCAAATTATTTGTTGACCCAGTTTCGACAGATCCAGTATTACGATTTCCCCGGGATGAGGAGCCGCTAACGCAACTTGCTGCTTTCCCGATCCGGTATTGCTAAAGTGCGTTAGAAATATCGATTCGCCAGCTAGCATTCGGCTTGCTGCGCCCATCAGCGACCCGAGAACGCCTTTGGTCGTTCCATCTCCCATCTTGGCCTCGAAGGATATACCGTCTGTCATGTACAGCATTGCTCCCGCTTCGGCCACTACGGTTTCACCCGGATCCAGTTCGACAAGCGCGTATTGCGAGCCTCCGTCACCTAGGATTTTGCAGTCGATTACGTCAGCCATGGTGCAATCCCATTGCCCGTTTGCAGTGAAGCAACGCCCAGTCTCACAATTGGTATGTCGAGCGCTACTGGACGATCTTTATCTTATCCCCCGCGCGTGGTTCGCTATGCGGATGGTGCCCGTTGATTAGTCTGAGTGTTTCCTCCGGGTAATTTCGTAGCGAGGATTGGTCAGCAAGTTTCTTGTAGGTGTCGCCGGGTTTGGCCACTATGACTTTGATCCTCTTCGTCTTGGCTTTTTTCATATCGGCCACCTGTAAGTTGCGGATTCCAGCCAAGGTGGATTTCATATCTACAAGCAGGTCATCAGAATTTCCACGCGGGCCTGCTTCACCCTGTATAACAAACACATCAGACCCTTTTATTCGAAGGCCAATTAGAGATCTTTTCTTTGTGGTTCCGTCCACCGCGAGATCAGCTATGTGAACTTGACAGCAACCCGGAATATCTAAGGTAGATTCGCTAGTGATGTTAGTTACATGCAGTGTGTTCTTCAAGAAATCGGAGTAGTCAACCCAATCTTCCGGCGTAATGCGTGATACGCTCAAAAGAGCCTCGCTTTCTCCGTTCGGTGCAACGCCAACTACCTTTTGACGGTTGAAACTTACGTCCCAGGCTTTTGGAAATTCCACAGCAATGCGTAGAGTCTTATCGTAGAACACGTTATCAGTGTTGATGCCTACCGTGGAATCTGATCCGTAGCTAAGTCCATCGATCATTTCCCAAAAGCGGTCACTTGGCTCCGCCATAATTTCGGGGAGCATATCAAGTGCATATGACACAACTTCGTGAAGTCGCTTATCGTTTTGAGGATGCGTTGCAAACAAACCGTGGTAGCTTCGGGGTTGATTGGCCACGTCCATTGCAAACAGCTCTTGGTCTTTGAGCACGTGTACTGCTTCTATTGTGGCGAGAGGGTTGTAACCGGCGCGTGCCATGATTTGTGCACCAATTTCGTCGGCTTCAAGTTCATGCTCACGGCCATAACCCATGATCATCGTTCTTGTCGCGGCATCTGCAGCTTCCATTAGCTCCCATCGGCCGGTCAGGGCGAGTGCAATGATGCCAATGCTGTCACCCAAGATTCCGTGCGCGCGGCGTTTGTCGGGGTGGCGTGCAACAATATGGGCAATTTCGTGCCCGACTACCGCAGCTAGCTGGTCTTCCGAGCCCATGTATGCGAGCAGACCTCGGTTCACAAATATATAGGCGTCAGCGGTTGCGAACGCGTTTATCTCTGGGTTGTCTAGGACAAAGAAGTGATATTGCTTTCCGCGGTCTTTGGAGTGACTTAGCAACTTCTGGCCCAAGTCGTCGATGTACTCCTGCCACTCAGGATCGGGATACAAAGCGTCACTGTCCATAAACTCGTTGTAGAGCTTGGCACCAGTACCCCCCAACGCGTTCAACGGAACAAGCAATAGCGATACAACAAATAAACGAACGAACTTCACTGCTTACCCACCTGAAAGTCAGAGTTCTAGAAGCATTGGACTACAAAGTACAACAATAGTGCACCGAGAAAGAGAAATTCTTACGAAGGACGTGCAGTAGTTGTCGAACGTCCGAACCGATTCTTGAATCGTTCAACTCTTCCAGCAGAATCGACAATCTTTTGTTGGCCTGTATAGAAGGGGTGGCATCGGGAACATACTTCCAAATGAATGTCCTCGCAGAGCGTTGAGCGAGTCTTGATCACGTTTCCACAACTACAGGTTGCAGTGATTTCTTTGTACTCGGGATGGATGCCGTTCTTCATCTGCGTGGACAATTTAAGATTGCGGGAGCGCACATATTTTAGGCAAGTTCGACAAACTGGCAATAGATATCTTCTACTACACAGTGTTAGCCTTTTGAAAATCTAGATGGAACTTGGGTTAGAGCGCCGCTCGAACTCTCAGCTGTGGAGTGATTCTTGAAAATCTTCTAATGGAGAGTATTCGCCAATTGCATGTATTGCTTCAACATATCCTTTAGGACGTGGATTAATTTATCCGCAGAATGTTCGTCATAGAGCAAGGTATCCTCATTCATATAGCATTTTTGGGATAGTTCGAGCTGCATCGCATGTATTTTCTGGGCTGGAGTGCCGTATGTTCGAGTGATGTAGCCTCCCTTGAATCGGCCGTTTAGCACCCAGGAGAAACGTGAACTCTCCGCTATTGAAACAATTTTTCGCTCCAATAAAGAGTGGCAGGTTGCCCCATTGTTTGTCCCGATGTTCAGGTCAGGTAGCTTCCCGATGAACAAGTTGGGAATCTCAGAGCGGATGGAATGGGCATCCCAAAGCAACGCATAGCCAAATTTGTCACGTATGCGTAAGAGTTCCGAGTCCAAAACTGAATGATAGGGTTTCCAAAAAGCTTTAACCCTCTCGCGCCTCTCGATTTCCGTGCAGTCTTGCTCTTCCACGTAGATCCGGTCGCCCGCGAAAGTTTCCCTAGGACAGAGTCCTGTAGAAACTTGCCCGTCGTAAAGTGATGCATCACTTGGCGGGCGATTTAAGTCAACAACATACCGAGAGTATGTGGCTACCAAAAAGCTTGCATCAAGGGTTCTAGCGAACTCGTAGAGTCGCCGCACATGCCAGTCAGAATCTGGAAGCGCTCTAGCTGCCGATGTCATTCTTGCTGCCATTCCAGGTGCCAATAAATGGCCATCGTGGGGAATGCTGACAAGAAGAGGGGAATCCCCCACTTCAAGTAGAAATGCTTCGGTCACGCGTTCGTGCTGGGAAACATCGACTGCGCAAAACTATCGAATCCGCCGTCGACGACCATTTGAGAGACGGCTTCAATGTCCTTTGCTAGGGATCGATCTTCGACGTATGGTGCCGAAAGTGTTCGAACTTGGCTAAAGGATTGTTCGAGAGATTGAGATGACTTTAGTGGTCTTCGAAACTCGATTCCTTGAGCTGCGGCGATCAATTCAATCGCCACGATACGAGAGGTATTGGCCAACATATCGTGCAATCGGCGGGCTGCAAATGTAGACATGCTCACATGGTCTTCCTGATTCGCCGATGTTGGAATGCTGTCAACGCATGCAGGATGCGCGAGCACCTTGTTTTCGGAGGCAAGGGACGCAGCCGTGACTTGAGCCATCATGAAACCAGAATTTACGCCTGTGTCCTTGACAAGAAATTCAGGCAACTGGCTCATGTTCGAGTCCATGAGCAACGCAATGCGGCGTTCAGACAGCGCACCGATTTCCGCAATGGAAAGGGCCATGTAGTCTGAAACCATCGCAATTGGTTCTGCGTGGAAGTTTCCACTTGACAGAATTGCGTCGGTACCTGCAAATACGATGGGATTGTCCGTGACAGAATTGGATTCGATTCGGAGAACTTCGGCAGCGTGATGCAATGCATCTAAACAGGCACCCATCACTTGAGGCTGACATCGTATGGAATAGGGATCTTGAACCTTTTTACAAGACACATGAGAGGCTCGAATTTGGCTTCCACTCATGAGATGTTGCAGCAATTTGCTCACATCAAGCTGCCCAGGATGTCCTGCTACGCGATGAATTCGGGGATCAAAAGGAGTGTCGCTGCTCTTGGTGGCCTCTGCGGACATTGCGCCCGCAATTAGCGAAGCGAAGAGAATGCGTTCAGCTTTGAACAGAGCGATTAGGGCCAATGCTGTTGAAACCTGCGTGCCGTTCAAGAGAGCAAGTCCTTCTTTTGGTGCCAGTTGGAGCGGGATCAGTCCTGAATCCTCCATGGCTTGGACAACAGGTGTCTTCGTTCCGTTTCTCGTTGCCGATCCTTCTCCAATCAGCGCATTGGCAATGTGAGCCAGAGGTGCTAGATCGCCCGAGGCACCAACAGATCCTTGTGAGGGCACGATTGGAAAAATACTCTCACTGATCAACGCACACATCAAGTCGATCAATTCTGGACGGACTCCGGAGTATCCCTTGGCAAGAGCGTTGACCTTTAGGATCATCGACATTCGTACGACGTCGTCCGAAAGTGGCTCACCCACTCCGACCGAGTGTGAACGAATCAGATTCTCTTGAAGCTGATCAAGTTTCGATCGATCAATTCGAACATGGGCGAGTTTTCCAAATCCAGTGTTTATTCCGTATAAGGGATGGTCACCCTTGATGGACTGCATGACGAATTCCTGCGACTCTTGAACCTTGCCTCGCGCTCTATTCCCTAGGCAAATGCGGATTTCTTGCTCCCACATCTGATGTAGCTGCTTCAAGGACAGCGCATCACCGTCCAATTCAATAGTTGTAACGCTCGAGGAATGTGGCATCGCTACTTGATCATTGGAAGATCGAGATGATTGTTCTTTGCACACTCAATTGCTGTTTTGTAGCCAGCGTCAGCGTGGCGCATGACACCTGTCGCCGGGTCGTTCCACAATACGCGGGCGATTCGTTGGTCGGCTTCGGGCGTTCCATCACATACAACGACCAATCCTGCATGTTGCGCGAATCCCATTCCAACACCCCCTCCATGATGTATGGAGACCCATGTGGCGCCACTTGCTACATTCACGAGAGCGTTCAGAAAAGGCCAGTCAGATACAGTGTCCGATCCGTCAAGCATGGATTCTGTTTCGCGATTTGGACTAGCGACAGATCCACTGTCGAGGTGATCCCTTCCTATCGCTATCGGAGCGCTCAATTCACCGTTTCGAACCATTTCGTTGAATGCAAGCCCGAGCTTGTCTCGCTGGCCCAGACCCACCCAACATATGCGTGCTGGAAGACCTTGAAACTGTATTCGTTCCCTTGCAGCATTCAGCCATGTGTGCAGGTGGGAATCGTTTGGAAACAGTTCCTTGACCTTTTTATCCGTGCGATAAATGTCTTCTGGATCTCCTGAGAGAGCGACCCAGCGAAATGGACCTATACCCCGACAAAACAGCGGTCTGACATAGGCGGGTACAAAACCTGGAAAATCAAAAGCATTGTCAACTCCCTGAGTGCTCGCCACCTGTCGAATATTGTTGCCGTAATCGAATGTGGGAATGGCCGCTTTGTGAAACTCAAGCATTGCTTGAACGTGTGTTGCAATGGATTCTGAAGCGGCAGCTGCAACAGCATCGGGATCGGATTCTCGCATGCGTAACCAGCGCTCCACGCTCCAGCCAATCGGCAGATAGCCATTCGCGGGATCGTGGGCAGAAGTTTGGTCCGTGACGGCATCGGGTCGAATACCTCGACTGACCATGTCAGGAAGTAACTCTGCGGCGTTGCCTAGCAATCCTACTGACACATTGTCCTTGCGTTGCACAGCATCCTCGATGATCGCCATCGCTTCGTCCAGCGTTTCAGCGCGCTTGTCGAGATAGCCGGTTTCCAATCGTTTGTCAATTCGATCCGATTGGCACTCGATTGCTAGCAAACAAGCACCAGCCATTGTCGCTGCCAAGGGTTGCGCACCGCCCATTCCTCCCAGGCCTGCTGTCAGAATCCACTTACCCCGGAGATTTCCCTGGTAGTGCCGGCGCCCCATTTCAACAAAGGTCTCGTAGGTTCCCTGAACAATTCCTTGACTTCCGATGTAGATCCAAGATCCGGCCGTCATCTGGCCGAACATCATCAGTCCCATGCGATCAAGCTCACGGAAGTGCTCCCAATTCGACCATGCTGGAACCAGATTGGAGTTCGCAATCAGTACTCTCGGTGCATCCGGGTGGGTCTTTAGCACACCGACAGGTTTGCCGGATTGAACTAATAATGTTTCATCCGCCTCGAGTGATTTGAGCTGCTCCACTATTGCGTCGAAACATGCCCAGTTTCTCGCGGCCTTCCCGATGCCTCCATAAACGACCAGTTCGTCAGGCCTTTCTCCAACGTTAGGATCGAGATTGTTCATCAGGAGTCGCAAGGGCGCTTCGGTTAGCCAACTCTTCGCACTGAGTGTGGTGCCAGTCGGGGCACGGATTTCCCGATGATTCGATTGGGCCATAGACTTAATTCCTCTTACATACATCGATAGTGATCACCGATTTTGGCCTATTAAACATATCCTGCTACATCACGATTGTGCAGTATTCCATAGGTCACCTACGACGTGTTGAAAACGCTTTTTGATTTCTTTCTCGTAAATGTGAACTCCTTGGGCGGCGTACCACGCTCCACCCACCATGACCCGATTAATGGGTAGTGGATAACCGGAAAAGACCAACGCGTCTAGAATTGAATCCGATTCGTGTCCCAGTAGCACAGGATGCTGTTCGTCTAAACAGACAAGATCGGCGTAGCCGCCGGGACATAGGGAGTCCTTGCTGTGGCCACAAGACGTTGTTCCCCCTTGTACAACTCTTTGGAAGAGTCCTTGTCCGATGTGTGTGTCCTCGAATACTGCCACATTTCGCGATCGGCTCAGCAGACGTTGCTCGTACTCAATCCATCGAAGTTCCTCGAACGGATTGACAGTGACGTGGCTGTCTGAACCAATCGCTATCCGACCGTTTTTCTCCAGCCATGCGTTTAGCTTGAAGATGCCGTCTCCCAGATTGGCTTCCGTACTTGGACAGAGACAGATGACCGCATGAGTCTCTGCCAATGCATCAAGCTCTTGTTCGGATGCATGTGTGGCATGGACAAGACACCAACGACGGTCAACGGGAAGTTCCTTCAACAACCACTCGATGGGTCGTGCTTTGTGGTGTGCGAGGCACTGTTCCACTTCAGCCATCTGTTCGGAAATATGAATGTGCAAGGGGCAACCATCGCGAAGCGAGAGTTGCGCCAATCGGGAAAGTGAGTCGGGATGGACAGCTCGAAGGCTATGAGCACCGAGTCCAACGATTACTCTTGTGTTGGCAGATTCGCGTACTTGCTCGTAGTGGTCTATGAATTCTTCAAGAAGCATTGCAAACCTATGTTGCTCTCCCCGAGGACGATCACTGCCGAATCCGCTCCTCTCATAAAGAATGGGGACGTAGCACAATCGAATGCCCGAATCCTCGGCAGCTTGAGCAAGTGCCATATACATTTCCTGTGATCGATTTGTTGATTCTTTAGCTCCGTGCAGGTAGTGGAATTCCGCAACGGATGTGTAGCCGAATGAGATCATTTCTGAATACAACTGACTGGCGATAGCACTCAGTTGCTCTGGAGTAATGATGTTGGCAAGCCTGTACATCTGTGTTCGCCAGCTCCAGAAATTGTCGAGTGATTTCGGCTCGCGCTTTTCAGAATGACCCACCAACGCTCGTTGGAATGCATGACTGTGAGCGTTTGCAATACCGGGAAGAACGATGTCCTCTCGGACATCTGCCGTATGACTTTTGGAGTTGACATCGACGGATTGGATCAATCCGTCCGAAATCTTCAATCGAACATTCTCGGCCCATCCGTCCCGAAGAAATGCTTTCTTGGCGAAGATGGTTGTCAAAGTACCAGATTGAGTTGAACTGAGCGGGTGGAGCGAGTCTATGCTATCGTAGTTCTCCCTTGAATTGGTTGCTCGTCCATGTCTGATTGGGACCTCATATTCACCGACGCAAACATTGCGACGATGTGTTCGAACGGTGAAGCCTATGGCGTCATCAAAAATGCGGCTTTAGCTGTCCACGGAGGTCGAATTGCTTGGCTTGGGCCACAATCTGAAGTTCCCAACCTCCGAGCGAAGGAATCCCAGAGTCTTGATAGTCAATGGTTAACTCCAGCGTTGATTGATTGTCATACCCATCTGGTGTTTGGAGGTGATCGGGCTGCAGAATTTGAGCAAAGACTAAACGGTGTGAGCTATGAGGAAATAGCTAGAGCGGGAGGAGGAATAAGAACAACTGTTCAGGCGACTAGGAATGCAACTGAGGGATTATTGATAGACAGTGCTCGTGTCCGAGCCAATTCGCTCGTGGGCGAGGGCGTTGCAACAATAGAGGTCAAGTCTGGCTATGGCCTCGACCTCGATACAGAACTAAGAATGCTTTCTGCGGCTCGCGAACTCAATAATAGTCACAACGCCTCGATCACAACGACATTCCTTGGCGCACACTCTGTTCCATCCGAGTATCAAGGTCGAACCAACGAGTACATTGACTTCGTAATTTCCGATGTACTGCCAGTAGTTCACGAAAGAAATCTCGCCGACGCCGTCGACGCATACTGCGAGAGTATTGCTTTTTCCGCTGAACAAATAGGTCGTTTGTTTGAAGAAGCCACGAAATTAGGTATTCCGGTTAAGTTGCATGCTGACCAACTTAGTGATGGTGGGGGAGCTGAACTAGCAGCTTCATTCAATGCACTTTCGGCAGACCACCTTGAATACTCTTCGTCGCAGGGAGTGCGAGCTCTTGCGGACGCAGGAAGCGTGGCGGTATTGTTGCCAGGAGCATTTTTAACGCTCGGTGAGACTCAACTCCCTCCCGTCGATTTATTGCGGGAATGTGACGTACCAATCGCCATTGCAACCGACTGCAATCCCGGTACGTCGCCTCTGTGCTCACTGAGATTGGCAATGAACCTGGGAACAAGCCTGTTTCACTTGACTCCAGAGGAGTGTCTTGCTGGGGTTACTCGCAACGCTGCAAAGGCACTAGGTCTGGCACATGACCGCGGAACACTCGAAGTCGGGAAACGAGCGGATATTTGCGCATGGAATATAAGACATCCTAGAGAATTGACCTACTGGGCAGGTCTCAATCAGTTGTCCAAGCTATATGTTGGGGGAACACACGTAGAAATTGCAGGATGAGTGTCAAATTGAGGGCAAATAACTGGTTTTTTGTATACTATGTCTAGTTATATGGTAGACAGATAAAGTTGGTTCAACTCACTTTTTGCGGACTTGTACGATTCCGTCAGCTACTCTGCTTGAAATTGGTTTGGTACATTTACGTGACTTCTCGTCGGACCGACTGAAAATTTCACCCTTAGTGCCTAAACAGTAGAAAACGGTTCGATTGAACTTTTCGAAAGAGAGCAAATCCCTCGCAGATTGAAAATCCCGCTGAACTGGACCAGGCCATCAAATTGGGAGTGCAAATACTGGATCCCCATTGGAATCGAAAAGACTGTGAAGATGGATAGGCTTTTCGATCACTCAGAAACATACACAAACTTAGTAGCCATTCTTGAAGCCTGGATGCGTTGAGTGGCCCATCTCATTTCATGGTTCACACTCTTCAAAAATTTTCAATTCGACCTTTCTTGGATGCCACTAGTGGTGCTGGTGTCACTTCGAGGAAACGTCGATCGAAGTAGGTGTACTGGTATAGCCGCCACGGATTACTGTATTCAATGCTCTAGGAATTAAACACAATACCTGTGAATCAGATTGTTCAAGTAGCTGTTCCCCGCCCGGTATGGCAGGTGTATGACTAC
This sequence comes from Gammaproteobacteria bacterium, assembly GCA_026707045.1. Lineage (GTDB taxonomy): Bacteria > Pseudomonadota > Gammaproteobacteria > Pseudomonadales > Azotimanducaceae > Bin55. Next base: position 48,806 of record JAPOXO010000087.1, read on the forward strand.
CAGATTCCTAAATCAGACGGGAAACCTGTTGTCGGGGGTAGAGTACGCGTTCCGTTTGGCCACTCTGTTGCTATCGGCGTTGTCACCAGTCTGCAGTCGAAATCGGAGTTTGCATCCAAACTCAAAACGGTTGACCGAGTGCTTGACCAGAGAGAACTTCTAAGCCCTGACCTAGTTCGCTTGGCATTTTGGATGGCCAACTATTACCACTATCCAATTGGTCTAGTGATCGACACGATGCTGCCAACGGAGGCTTTGCGTGGGCGAAAGACAAATTTAGTGCCACAAAAGCGCTACTCAACCGAACCGCATGAAGAACCACCAGTGTTCAAGAACGCCAACAGACAGGCTGAATTGTGGAATCTTCTGGAGTCCAACAAAACTCTTACTGACTCAGAGTTGCGAGAGCTACGCGTTGAAAAGACTGTGCTGTCAGCACTACTAAGAAAAAAATTGGTGCGATGGGAGTACGTAGAGAAAAATTACGAATATAAGCCAGCAGAATTCAATCTGTCCGACGAGCAAAGGCATGCCGTCGATTCAATTACGGGTCGGCTCGATTCATTCGGAGTTCACGTCCTCGACGGAGTCACGGGTAGCGGTAAGACTGAAGTTTATATACAGGCAATCAGGCAAGTTCTGGAGCAGGGAAAGCAGGTATTAGTGCTTGTACCAGAAATTTCATTGACCCCTCAGACTTCGGAAACGTTTCGGTCAAGGTTCGGAAACGTTGCGGTCCTACATTCAATGAAAACCAATGTTCAGCGGTTCGATGTTTGGTGTCGTATCGGATCCGGGGAACATCGGATAGTAATTGGGACTCGATCTGCGATTTTTGCTCCTTTTAAGGACTTGGGTTTGATCGTAGTAGATGAAGAACACGATACATCGTACAAACAAGACGACTCGCTACGCTATTCCGCACGCGACATGGCAGTTGTTAGGGCGAACCTCTTGCAAATTCCTTGCGTATTGGGTAGTGCGACTCCTTCACTGGAAACGCTTCACAACGTCGATCGAAAGCAATATTCGTTATGTAAGCTTTCACATCGTCCCGGAACGGCTGAAATGCCCAGGTTCAATGTCCTTGACATTCGAGGCCATACTTTGGAAGCCGGATTGAGTCCCATACTAATAGCGAAAATCAAAGAACATCTAGATGCACACGCGCAGGTACTCATTCTGATTAACAGAAGAGGCTACGCTAGAACACTTTTCTGTCCGGATTGCGGTTGGAAAGCGAGGTGCAGCGACTGTGAAGTAAATTTGACCCTACATGAATTTCCTCGATCCGAATTGAGGTGTCACCACTGCGAACGTCGCTATCGTGTGGAAGAGTCCTGCCCTAATTGCGATTCTGCGAGAGTAAGGTCATTCGGGGCAGCCACACAGCGAATTGAGGAAAGCATCGGTTCAATTTTTAAGGAAGTTCCTATTTATCGAGTAGATAGCGACTCGACGAGAACAAGCAACAAATTGGAACGGCTGTTTAAGGCACTTCGAACACAAACCCGTTGTATCTTGGTGGGCACCCAAATGTTAGCGAAAGGACATCACTTGCCCAATGTTACGTTAGTGGCCGTAGTTGACGCCGATGCGGGGTTCTTGAGCTCCGATTTTCGTGCTCCGGAGCGGGTAGCCCAACTGATCGTTCAAGTGGCAGGGAGGGCAGGAAGAGCAGAACGTACAGGAGAGGTATGGATTCAAAGTTTCGATCCCTTCAATCCGTTGCTACAAGCCCTAATAAGAAATGGCTACGATGGTTTTGTGGAGAGCGAGCAAGTTGAGCGCAGAATGGCATCGATGCCACCTTCAACTCACTTGGCTTTGTTGCGAGCCGAAGGATCCAATGCTGAAATTCAGGAGAAGTTCTTGCGGGACCTTTTAGGAGAAATCTCGAGTCCTCATATCGAAATCTTTGGCCCAGTTCCTGCTCCAATCGAAAGAGTTGCGAAGCGTTGGAGATATCAGGCTGCGGTTATCTCGAACTCGCGAACGGCTTTACACACAGCGCTACGTACCGTAGAAAAAACCTCTCCTCCTCAGGGGCAAATTCGTTGGTCAATCGATGTGGATCCGTCAGGTATCTCCTAGTCCAGGCTCAGTTCTTGGATCGGACCGACCAGTATCCGGGCAGCCTGCCGGGCTCCCAAACATGCTGACGGGCTACCTCCTCATTGAGATCCGCACCCCAACCTGGTCGATTGGGAATCACGACATTGCCACAGTCGAATTCCAACGGATGAGTTACAAGATCATCCTTCCAGGCGACGTCGTCAATGTCGATCTCACATATCCGAATATTGGGAGAAATATTGCATAAGTGCAGTGAGTGCAACGTGGACAGGTGGCTGTAGTAGTTGTGCGGAGCACAATTTATCTCAAAAGTCTCAGCCATTTCTACAACTCTACGAGAGTTGGAGAATCCATTCCACGGCACATCAACCATACACACATCCATGGAGCGTGCTTCGAAGTATCGTCGGTAATCCCGTGAAGTAAATAGGTTCTCTCCAGAACACACAGGAACAGTGACTGCATCTCTAATTTCACGGAGCGCATCGGGCTCGTACATGTCTATTTCAACCCACATCATGCGCAAGTCTTCTAATGTGCGACATATTCGAGTGGCCGCTTCAGCGCGAAAATTGAAATTTAAATCCAAGGCAATGTCGACGTACGGACCAACTGCGTCACGAAAAGTACCGATCAACGTCCGAATGTGGTCGAGCAATTCATTCGATACGTTACCGTCGGTGGTACCTTCTCCGCCACCAAATCCACCCCGATAGGTAGACGCTGTTTCGCCTGGAAAGATTATGTTGGTTTTTAGCGCAGTAAAACCGCGTGAAACGACCTCCTTACCCAGATTCGATATATCGTCCCAAGTCCTAATCGGTGGTGTCCCGAGGATTTCGTGGTTGCCAGCGCGTGAGCTACCGCAGTGCGACCAATAGACTCTTTGTCGCGCACGCAGGGGACCACCTAACAGTTCGTATACAGGGACGTTCAAAGTTTTGGCTTTGATGTCCCACAAAGCCAGTTCAATGCCAGCTATCGCTTTTGCCGCGATTCCTCCAGGACTCTGCCTTGCCATTCGATACATGTCCCAGTATCTAGCTTCGACGGCGCGGGGATCTTGGTTTTTGAGAATCGCTTCGAATTCTTTAGCCGTGCCAACGATGCTGTAAGGCATTCGGCCATCTGAGCACTCTCCATAGCCACTCATACCCTCGTCGGTCCTGACTGCAACGAACTGCCACGGACGCCAACCCGCATCAACAACAAAAGTGTCGATTGCCGTAATCTTCATGCTCGTTCCTTGAATTGCTTTCTTAGTTTGAATTTCAGGATTCGCACCACCACAACCACAAAATGTCCGGACATTGACGTAGATTTGTAACTAAGTGTTTGAAATCAATGCTACAGGATAGGGTGGTTAAGTTGGCTTACCAGGACCATTGCTCGCCTGCAGTCCTGGACTTCTGCTCTTAAATTACAGTCTCGCGATAGCAGACATACTGCGGAACAGGTACGAATCGGTTGGAGGTGAAGTGGAACAGGAGTCGTAGCTGAAAGAGTTAGAGATTTGAAGATTTGGTGTAAACAGCAAAGCCAACCTTCCTCTCATCGAGTGTTCAACGGATCGAACGACGTTTCGTCCAAGTTCTTCGTTTTCTTCAAACTGATAATCGAGTTGAAATCCTGAAATTCTGACGAAGTTGTAAACCTTTACGGGTGCCTTGAGTTCATACTTTAGCCAATTCAAACGGTTTGTCTGAAGGTCGATATTGAATACGACATGGCCATCTTCTACTGTCCAAAGTTGGTCTTGTTCACTTAAGTTGGCAAAAAGCAACGCCGAAGGAAGGGCTTCATACGTTACGGTTTCTGCTGTGCGATCTAAGAGTAACGTTGAGCTCAAGTTCACTGGTACGAGCTTTATCACAGCATTGACTTCGCTTAACGGATAGGGGTAGTCCGAAGCGTCGGCACTAAGCGCGCTTTTCTTTGTTTCTTGACCTTTCTTGTCAGACAAATCAGTCTCTTCTATTAGGTGTGTGTACGGGGCATCTGGAGTGGGAGGAAAGTACCGCGTAGTTTGGTTCATGTTCCACTTCCTGAAGAAAGCCCCGACTTTCGCCGTAGTCTCCTTACTGACCACGCATGTTGTCTGGACTTCAATTCCGCTCTTGCTTAGAGCGTCGGTCAAAATAGTCTTCTCTTCTTCGCCGAGGTGGGATAGATCAAACTCGCTCCGATAGATGTCTTTGAGTATCTTCCTTTGACTTTCGTCTGCTAAGTGAAAGGAATCGGGATTGAGGAAACTGAATTTCTGTTCTCTTTGGTGCGTTGACATGTAGTTGGGTGACTCCGAAAACGATGCTGACGATTTCTCTTCGGAATCCACGTTGGCGCTCACAGTGGATTTCTCGCTGTCGTTCAAGGCATCTGTATTTTCACTTTGGGTTGAATAGTCCGACATGTTGACACAACCTGTAAGACAAAGAGTCAGAACAGTACCAACAACCGCCGACAACATGCCACTATTTCTCATTGGGTAGACTCCCATTCAATATCACTGAGTCGCCGAGGGCAAAAGATTTGGCCACTCTCTCTTGATTCGCCATTGCATTCCTCCACTAACCCACTAGCGTCGTCGAACCCATCAGATAGCGGTCGATTTCACGCGCGGCTTCGCGTCCTTCGTTGATTGCGTTTACTACAAGCGACTGACCACGTCGGCAATCCCCAGCTGCGAAAATCTTTTCGTGGCTTGTACGGTACTTTCCCTTCTCGGCAAGGTAATTGGTGCGCTCATCCAATCTCAATCTCTGTGATTCAACAACATAGTGCTCAGGACCTCGAAATCCCAATGCAAGCAAGACCAAGTCGGTATTCCACTCGCGTTCTGTTCCGGATATTTCCGTTATCCGGCCGTCTTTCAGCGCGATGTCAATGGTTTTTACAGCCCGAACGTTTCCATTTCCGTCATCGAGGAATGCCTGAGTACTGATTCCAAACACTCGAGGGTCATCCCCGAACATGGCGCTTGCCTCTTCATGTCCATAGTCGACTCTGAAGATCAGTGGGTACTCAGGCCAGGGATTAGAAACCCTTCTTTCGGTTGGATGCGCCGGAAACAGTTCAAAGTTCAACAACGAGCGGCATTGATGTCTCAACGCCGTTGCTATACAGTCGGTTCCCGTATCGCCTCCACCTATCACCAACACATCCCTTTCGCAGGCATCAATGTAGTTTCCATCGGTTAGATCGGAATCGAGCAGACTCTTTGTGTTCGCCGTCAGAAATTCCATCGCATAGTGAATTCCTTTTAGCTCTCGCCCATCTATCCGAAGATCATGCGGAACGGTTGCCCCTGTCGCTAAGAGCACGGCATCATGTTGAGAAAGCAGTTCTTCCATCGTTAAAGAGTTGGAAGTCAAACCGGCGACATCGGAATTCGTTCGAAACTCAATCCCTTCTTGTCTGAGAAGGTTGATGCGACGATCAACAACTTTGGTCTTGTCGAGTTTCATGTTTGGAATGCCATACATGAGCAGCCCGCCAATTCGGTCGGCACGTTCGAACACGCATATTGAATGACCTACTCGATTCAGTTGGTCAGCAGCTGAAAGTCCTGCGGGACCTGAACCCACAATTGCAACTCGTAGACCCGTACGCTTTGATGGCGGCACTGGCTTGATCCATCCCTTGTTGAATCCGTAGTCCACGATAGCCATCTCGATGTTCTTAATCGTTACAGGTGGACTAGTTATTCCGAGTACACAGCTACCTTCACAGGGAGCGGGGCAGACTCGGCCAGTAAACTCGGGAAAATTATTGGTTGAATGAAGGCTGACAAGGGCATCCCGCCAGTGGCCTCGATAGACCAAGTCGTTCCACTCTGGGATTTGATTGTGTATTGGACATCCGCCCCGGCTCGTTCGGTGACTGAGTGGAGCGTGCGACTGACAGAATGGAACGCCACAATCCATGCATCGCGAACTCTGTACACGAAGCTGCTCTACGTTATGCCCACAGTAGATTTCCTCAAAGTCTGCTAATCGACTGTGGTTCTCTCGGTACGTCGCGGCTTGCCGAGGGTGCTTTAGAAATCCTGTTACTTCGCCCATTTCCTATATTTCGGCTGAAGAAAGAATTAGCTCTTCTTCCTTTTCCGACTCTCGTTCAAGGATGCGTTTGTAGTCGGTAGGCATCACTTTGACAAAGTGCTTCTTGCTTGACGACCAAGTGGCAAGTAGTCGGCTTGCGACGGTAGAACGTGTATATTCCTCGTGGCGTTCGATAAGAGACTTGAGCTCCGAAATGTCTGCAGGGTCCGACAATGACTCCAGCTCGACAAGGTCCAAATTGCATTTGTGCTCAAGTTCAGAATTCGGGTCCCAAACATAGGCTATCCCGCCGCTCATTCCTGCAGCAAAGTTTGTTCCTGTTTCACCAAGTACAACCACGCGGCCTCCGGTCATGTATTCGCATCCATGATCGCCAACACCTTCAATGACAGAAGAGGCACCACTGTTACGGACACAAAATCGTTCAGCTGCTCGGCCCCGGAAAAATGCTTCACCACTGGTTGCACCGTACAGAACGACATTTCCAACGACGACTTGCTCTTCGGGTATGAACTTCGCCGATTGTGGCGGATAGACAACTATTCGACCTCCGGACAGTCCTTTCCCAACGTAATCATTTGCATCTCCTTCAACCTCAAGGGTAATTCCTTTGGCGAGCCAGGCACCAAAACTCTGTCCCGCACTTCCCTCAAATTTGAAGTGAATGGTGTCTTCGGGGAGCATGGATGGTCCTACTTGGCGAATGACCTGATGCGACAACATTCCTCCAATGACTCGATTGGAGTTTGAAATAGGAAGGTTTGCTCTAACTCTTTCTCCTTTCTCTAGCGCCGGACGAGCTAGTTCAATTAGCTTGTGATCTAGTGCAGTGTCTAGCCCGTGATCTTGACTGTGTCTGCGGAAAGCACCTAGAAACTGCCGCGGTTCAACTGGTGGAGTCAATATGAGTTTCAAACTTAGAGTGTGGGCTTTCCAGTGATGAGACTCTGGCCTTTCTCTCAAGACGTCAACTCTCCCAACTAGTTCATTGACAGAGCGAAATCCTAGATCTGCCAGAATCTCGCGTACATCGCGCGCCACCATGAAGAAATAGTTGATGACATGGTCTGGTAGACCCGCAAAACGCTGCCGTAGTTCTGCATCTTGAGTGGCAATTCCTACTGGACAGGTGTTGAGGTGGCACTTTCGCATCATGATGCAGCCCATGGCAATCAGGGGGGCAGTCGAAAATCCGTATTCCTCCGCGCCAAGACAAGTGGCAATGACAACGTCGCGCCCGGTCTTGAGTTGTCCATCCACCTGTACGACCACACGCGAACGAAGATTGTTTGTCACAAGGGTCTGGTGAGCTTCTGCAAGACCAATTTCCCATGGAAGACCGGCGTGTTTGATGGATGTAAGCGGAGATGCGCCTGTTCCTCCCGTATCTCCTGCTATCACGAGATGATCCGATCGTGCTTTAGTCACACCGGCTGCCACGGCACCAACACCGATCTCAGACCCGAGCTTCACACTTATTCGGGCTGATGGGTTTGCATTTTTCAGATCGTGAATGAGTTGGGCAATATCTTCGATCGAGTAAATGTCGTGGTGGGGAGGCGGACTTATCAGTCCCACTCCGGGCGTTGAGTTTCGAATCTGGGCGATAAATTCATCTACCTTATCTCCAGGCAATTCACCACCTTCTCCCGGCTTTGCGCCCTGAACGATTTTGATCTGTAGTTCGTCAGCATTGGTTAGGTAGTTGATTGTTACTCCAAATCTACCACTCGCAACTTGCTTGATTGCGGACCTAGAGGAATCTCCATTCGGGCCAATCCTGTATCTTCGTGAATCTTCTCCGCCCTCGCCTGTATTGGACTTTCCACCGATGCGGTTCATGGCGATGGCTAGAGATTCGTGCGCTTCGGCTGAAATTGATCCGAAACTCATAGCGCCAGTTGCAAATCGTTTGACTATCTCTTTTTCAGGTTCGACTTCGTCAAAACTTAGCGCAGGACCCTGAACACCCCGATTGAAATCGAGAAGCCCACGAAGGTTTGATTCTCGTGTATTTCTCTCATTTGAATGATTTGCAAATTGTCGGTACGAATCAAAATCGTTTTGTCGAACAGCTTGTTGCAAGTCGGCAATGGATTCAGGATCCCACATATGCCGATCACCTCCGACTCGCCAATGGATATCTCCAGGATTAGGTAGCACGGGAGGCTGTGTAACCTGTCGTTTTGGGAAACCCAATGAGTGGCGTCGTTGCATCTCGATGGCCAGAACCTCAAAACCCACCCCTTCAACTCGACTGGCTGTACCCGCGAAAGCAGTCTCGATTACTTCAGTTGCGATTCCGACTGCTTCAAAAATCTGAGCACCCTTATAGGATTGAAGAGTGGAGATGCCCATTTTGGCCATCACCTTAAGAATTCCCTTTTCGACTCCTTTCTTGTACGCCTTAACAACATCAAGATCGTTTTCTATGTGAGTGGTGTCTTCGAGGTAGCCATTGCGCCGTGCATCCCAGAGCGCTTCATAGGCAAGATATGGATTGATAGCGTCCGCACCATACCCTATTAGGAGACAGTGATGGTGAACCTCTCGGGCTTCTCCGGTCTCCACGACAATACCCAACTTAGTTCGATCATGGTTGTTGACGAGATGGTGATGAACCGTACCGACGGCCAAGAGCGCACTCACTGGAGTTCGTTCCGCACGGATGCTTCTATCTGTGAGCGCAATCATTCGAAAGCCCTGTGCTATGGCCTCGGATGCTTCGCGACACATTCGATCCAATTCTCTGGTCAGTCCTTCGCTACCGGAATCGGACTCGAAGGTCATATCGATTACGCGAGTTCGCCATCCTCGATGATTCATGGTCGCGATTGCGGAGTATTCTTCATTTGACAGGATCGGGTGAGGAATCCGGAGTCGATGCGCGTTCTCTTCAATTTCCTCAAGAATGTTGCGCTCGGGCCCCACATAACATTCCAACGCCATGACTACTTCTTCGCGAATGGAATCGATTGCGGGATTTGTGACCTGAGCGAACAGTTGCTTGAAATAGTCGTAGAGCATTCGTGGACTGTCAGACATCACAGCCAGTGCCGCATCGTTTCCCATAGAACTCAATGGATCTCGTTGTTCACGTACCAGCGGCAATAGCATGAATTGCATCGTCTCTGTGGTGTAGCCGAATGCTTGCATACGTGGTAACAAAGAGCTCTTATTCAGGTGTGGAACGATTTCAGGAATGACCAGTTCTTCTAGGTTAATGCGTTGTCGCTCTAGCCACCTCCCCCAGGGTTGCTCTTGTGCCCAGAGCTTTTTGACCTCTGTATCAGGAATCATTCGCCCCTGTTCGAAATCGATGAGAAACATCTTTCCTGGTTGGAGGCGACCTTTCTCGACAACCTGTTCCGGTGGGATATCTAGCACGCCAACCTCGGATGCCATGACACAACGATCGTCATCGGTTATGTAATACCTTGAGGGTCGCAATCCGTTACGATCCAAAACTGCACCGATGTAATTTCCATCCGTAAACGCGATAGATGCGGGTCCGTCCCAAGGCTCCATCAAACAAGAAAAATACTCGTAGAACTCACGCTTCTCGCGTGGCATCTCTTCTTGTTGCTGCCAGGCTTCAGGAATCATCATCAGCACAGATGCCTGCAATGTTCTGCCCGTCATGAGAAGGAATTCAAGCACGTTGTCGAATGTTCCCGAATCCGAACAATCGGGCTCTACAACAGGGAAGAGATCCTTAAGGTCGTCACCAAAAAGCGCGGATTGGGCTTGACCTTCTCTTGCGTTCATCCAGTTCTTATTGCCCAGCAATGTATTAATCTCCCCGTTGTGCGACATGAATCGATTGGGCTGGGCACGATCCCAGGAAGGGAAGGTGTTTGTCGAAAACCGAGAATGCACCATCGCCAAATGCGATGTGAAGTCCTGATTCTGGAGATCCTCATAGAAGGGAAATAGTTGGGTTGGAGTCAGCATGCCCTTGTACACGATTACTTTCGTAGACAGGCTGCAGACATAGAAAAGAATCCTTTGAGACAAGTTAGCGTCGCTGCGTATTCTTCGAGAGACGATCTTTCTCGTACGGTAAAGAGCTCGCTCAAGACCGTCTTTTTCCATCTGTTCATTCGCAACGACAAAAGCCTGTTCTATAAAGGGCATTGACTCGCGAGCAGCCCCGCCGATATTGGCAGTCTTGGGATGGATTGGCACTTTGCGCCAGGAGAGAATTCGGAGCCCACAGTATGCGGCGGATTCTTCAAAGGCCCTGCGACAAGTTTCCCGTTCGGACAGGAGCTGGGGAAAAAATATATTTCCAACTCCGTACTGACCGAGTTCGGGAAGATTGCAGTCTAGCTCGTTGCAACAAATTGATCTAAATAATCGGTCAGGTATCGTGGTCATAATGCCAGCACCGTCTCCGGTGCTCTTCTCGAACCCCAAGCCACCACGATGCTTCATTGAGCAGTTCATGTGATTGGCATCATCGATTATTGAACGGCTTTTGATTCCCCTGATGTTGCAAACGAATCCCACGCCGCACGACTCGCGGTCCTGACTTGGGTCGTAGAGTCCTCTTTTCGTTGGATTACCAACATAGTGCGAGTTCATTTTGGACCAGGGCGTGAGATGGGATTGAGCTGTTATTGGTGCGCCAAGGCGCGAGAATTTCGACGAAAACGCTTCGCCGGCACAATCTCATAGCTTAGCAAACCTCACTTTAGCGAACTATTGGACGAGATTGCCAAGTCTCGAATTTGATCGAGTTGACGGATTTGAGGATAACGAGATCCTTCTGGAGACTAGACTTGCTTTCGCTCCAGTCAAAAACCGAAACCAAAAGACTAGACGCTAAGTCCGCAAAGTCCCAAAAACGATCTTCTTTGATCTATCGACATGGCAGAGAAGTCTGGAACGCCCATATCGGTTGTCGGCAGGTCGGCAAATTCTGGAGAAGGGGTTTGTAGACGAGCAGCAATATTGTGGAGGCCCCCGCCTTCTTCAGATCCTCGGCTCAACGCCGCCGCGATCTCCTTGGGCCAAACCGCCGGCCTATTTCCACGCTTGAGACCCAAGGGATTAGGGGTTCCAACGTATTCTGCTATCTGACGAAACATTGCCTGCTCATGCTCGGAGCGACGTCGTTGTCCTTCACGGCCATACAACGACTTCGACTGGTTGCAAATAGTTGCCCACTGAATTTCAACATGAAAGCCTGGAAGCGAAAGACACTCCTCGCTTAATCCATCGCCGCTTGAAACAGATCCATCTCTGACCATGATGAAGTAAGCGGAAAGTTGCCTTCCGTCCTCGAGCAAACGACTCGGCGGCAGCGTGTAGTTCTCTGTAAATCCCCATTCCAAATGCGAAGGAAGATTTGCTTCCCTCAAAAGCCGGGCTCCGTATTCCGCGACAGTCTCACACCAAATCCTGGATCCAAATTCTCCAATGGGCGTAAGATCCTCTACGTTGACGCTCGACATACCACTTTCCTCGAAATTCTTCGGTAATTCAGTTTATTCATCGTCATGGAGGCTGCGTTTTTTTACTGTGCGTCCAGCATTTTGAGCCTAAAGTGACTTGGATACTCCCTCAGTGCCATTTCCAAAGTTAATTCGGCCTCGTCATTGAGACCAGAGTTCCTTAGATGTATCACCTTAAGAGCAAAGACTTCGGCACGGCCCCATGTTGGAGGGTGACTTAAGATCGAACTTTTCTGACCCTCGGGATCGGTTGCGAGTGCAACAGCGATGATTTCGTCGGGATTTGACGCACGACCAAAACCTGGCACGTGGATTACCACGTCCATTACGGCCGCCAATTGGACTCTGAGACTGCTTTGGTCAAGACTCAATGCAGTGTCAAGAGTTTCCCTCATGCTCATCAGCAACTCGAATGTATCGTCAGGAGTTAGTGGGATCTTTGACTTGACCAAGATTGCGTTCAGTGCTTGTGCTTCCGCATGGCTCCCATCGGTGCTGTTGAGTTGCTCGAGCGCATGATTTAGCAGCCGCAGGCTTTGATCGGGATCACCAAAATGCTCTTCGAGTCTTGCAAGATTGAAATCGAGAAAGGAGAGCCAATAGTCGAATTCAGCTAGTTTGGTCGGGGCGATGTCCCATTCAAGCATCTCTCGTTTGAGTGCGTATGCCCTTGAAGTGTCTCCATTCTCGTAGGAACCATCCGTTGTTTCGAGTATGCGCCTCTCCGCCTCCTGGAGAGGATCTGTTGGTGATGCGTCGACATCGTCTAATGTGTCGATGGGTGCGCACCCAACGATAGTCAGAGCGACTACAGCAAGTGCACATGGTTTGAAGATCCCTCTCCAATCCTTTGTGGCCGCGTCCATGAGTACGGTTTACGAGTTCACGTTACCAAGTATGCTAGTACGAAAAATGACGACCGTAAACAGTTTTCGAACAACATTCCAAAGTTCGGACTGGATTTCTAGCAAATTCGACTGATAGCAAAATGCGACCAGAAGAGCGTTCACAGGTACCCATTGTGGTTCATACGATTGTTCGAAACGTCGAGAAATTCATGCTTTTGTTGGAAAGACAAAACACCGGTTTTATGGATGGTTTTTTGGTGCCACCTGGTGGACACGTAGAACGAGGTGAATCCATCTCGCTCGCAGCCCAACGAGAGGTCGAAGAGGAATGCAATATAACGCTAAAGGAACTCCATCCGGTTTTGGTAATGCCATTCGAAGGAGGAATCGACTTCATTTTTGAATCTTCTAGGTGGATGGGGGAACCCAATATTGGCGAACCGTCGAAATTCTCGAGTGTTGGGTGGTTCGATCCTTGCTCACTTCCCGACAACGTAGCTCCATTTGTTCGGAAAGCAGTCGAGCTGATTGAGTGCGGTACTTGGTATCACGAATATCGAGAGTAGCACCAAAATTAAAATTGTGATTTAAACAGTCACGGACAAGGAATGAAGGGTTAACTAGCTATGGATCAACCTCTAAGAGTTGCTGTCACTGGAGCTGCGGGGCAAATCGGTTATCAATTGGTCTTTCGTATTGCTGCGGGCGAAATGTTGGGACGCGAACGGTCTCTTCAACTCAATTTGCTTGAGATTCCTCCAGCAATGGATGCTTTGAACGGTGTTGTAATGGAACTTGACGATTGCGCGTTTCCGCTTGTCAAGGGAATTGTCCCGACTGACTCGCCTGAAACGGCATTTGCCAACGTGGACATTGCGATTTTAGTTGGTTCACGCCCCCGGTCACCCGGAATGGAACGCCGTGACTTGCTCGAAGCGAATGGTGAAATCTTCACCATTCAAGGCAAAGCACTGAATGATTGTGCAGCGAGAGATGTCAAGGTGCTCGTCGTCGGAAATCCTGCAAACACGAACTGTCTGATTGCGCTACGCAGCGCACCTGATCTCAGCCCAACTCAATTCTGCGCTATGACACGGTTAGATCACAACCGTGCCTTGGCCCAGTTGGCTCACAAGACTGCATGCCACGTGAGCGAAATAAAGGGACTTGCAGTGTGGGGCAATCACTCTCCGACAATGTTCCCGGAGCTAGGATCTACTACAGTTGCCGGCAAGTCAGCATTGAGTCTGGTAGACATGGACTGGTACGGTAACGAGTTTATTCCAGCAGTTCAGCAGCGGGGTGCCGCAATACTTCAAGCACGGGGATTTTCAAGTGCGGCTTCGGCTGCCAATGCAGCTATCGAACAGGTTCGAGACTGGCATCTTGGAACAGAGTTAGTTACTAGTATGGGTGTCTACAGCACGGGAAACTACGGAATCAGTGAGGAGATAGTCTTCTCGTATCCGGTGACCTGCGATGCTGATGGAGTCCACATCGTTGAGAATCGAGTTCTGGATCAGTTTAGTCGGGAGAAAATCGCAATTACCGAGCAAGAGCTTGTCGACGAGAGAGATGCCATAAAGCACCTAATCTAACAAGCTAACGTGCCATGGCAATTCAGTCTCACTGATAGTCTCGCTTTGGTTTTGGAAACGACGATTGCGCAAAAGATTTGCGATAAGTCTGAGATTGCGACCGAATGGGTAGACTAGAGCACCCATGGAATGCGTGGTTGTAAAATTTGCGATTGGCACGGTTTATTTCCCTGGAGTAGGTTTGTAATGGCTATTTTGTCGACCGGACAACGGCTCAAGAGTGGCGTATGTACAACTGAAATAATGGTGATTACAGCGCCACAAGAAGACTTGGACCTAACGTGCGGCGGAGCACCTATGACTTCTAATGGCGACGAATCGAATGTAAGTCTCGATCCAGCCTTTGCTGAGGGCACCACAATTGGGAAGAGATATGTTAATGCCGACGGAAAGCTGGAGATCCTGTGCGTCAAACCTGGTCAGGGAACTCTGGCGATTTCAGGTGACAGACTGAAGCTCAAAGATTCCAAGAAACTACCCAAGACCGACTAACAGAGAACATCGAGAGCTAGACAATAGCCCAGCTTTGCTCACGTCACCTTTACGCCGAGTCAGCCTTCCGTGAACATCATGATGCTGCTGGAAATGGCATCTTCAGCATTTCCGAGCCGCAGGGCCTTTTACGATCCGGCTGCTGATAAATCGATCTCTTACGAGGAGCTTCTTCATGCGGCTCGCATAAAGTCCCAAGTCTTAAGAGAATCGGGCACACAAAGATGTGTGCTACTCGACACAACAAACCTCGGCATTCCTATTGCACTCTTTAGTAGTGCGTGGGCGGGGATTCCTTATGTACCAATCAACTATAGATTGACTTTGGACGAAATCGATGCATTGCTCGAAAGGGTACAACCCGCTTACCTCATAACGGATCGAGATCGTGAACCCCGATACCGAGGAAGGTCCGGATTGCACGTTGCAACCCGAGAGGAATTTCGAGACGCGGGTCCCATTAATTCAGCTGACGACTTTCATTGGTCTATGGAACCAGATGAGATAGCAGTCTTGCTGTTTACAAGTGGAACTACAGGAATACCGAAAGCGGCGTTAATGCGCCAGCGCCACCTTTGTTCATACATACTTGGTTCAGTAGAGTTTATGTCTGCTACCGAAGACGAAGCGACCTTGGTATCGGTTCCTCCATATCACATTGCGGGGATTGGTGCGATTCTGAGTTCAGTGTACTCTGGTCGCCGAGTGGTCCAAATGCCCCAATTTGACGCAATCGAATGGCTAAGGCTTGTTAGAGAACACAACGTGACGACGGCTTTTGTCGTTCCAACGATGTTGGCTCGTATTGTTAAAGCCTTGGAAGGGAGAAGTACGGCTGGGTTGCCAAATTTGCAATCAATCGCCTACGGCGGTGGAAAGATGCCCAAAAGCATTGTAGCACGCGCATTGGAGTTGTTCCCGGATACCGAGTTTACCAATGCCTACGGACTGACGGAAACCAGCTCCACCATCACGGTACTCGGCCCGGAAGAACACAGAAATGCTCTGTCAAGCGATGATCCAGATGTTCGTCGTCGATTGGCTTCAGTTGGCATGCCTTTGCCAGGAATAGAACTTGACATCCGAGACGCGGAAGGGAATTCGTTGCCTGACGGCAGTCACGGAGAGGTATATGTACGGGGCGATCAGGTCTCTGGTGAATACGAGGGTCGAGGCAGTACGCTAGATTCTGATGGGTGGTTCTGCACCCGCGATGCAGGCTACATTGAGAAAAACTATCTCTTTCTTGAAGGTCGATCTGACGATGTAATCGTCCGAGGAGGAGAAAACCTGTCTCCAGGTGAGATTGAAGATGTGCTTCTTGATCATGCGCACGTCCAGGACGCTGCGGTTATCGGCATACCGAATGACGAATGGGGAGAATCCGTCGCTGCCGTAGTTTGCATCAATGGATCAGTTTCCGTTTCAGAACTACAGAATTGGGTACGTGATCGTATGCGATCATCTCGAGTTCCCGAATTAATCGAGTTCTGGGAGGAGTTGCCGTACAACGAAACTGGAAAGCTGCTTCGACGGGTCATCCGTGATCGATTATCCAACTGATATGAAGATTTGGTCAACCGATAAGATTCGAATAGGTTAGTATTGCCTGTGTGCGCTACTTGTTAGCCTTAAACCACTCTTAGCTAATGTGTGAGTCATACGCGCTATGAAGGGATCCAAGTTTAGAGCTTTAGTTCTCATTGCTTGTGCGGTCATGCTTCTTGCCTCTTTGTCTGTCTCGGCGAGCGGCATTTACATCGGGGCCGGAGTCGGTCTTGAAGACATAAAGACTCGCTACGACCGACGTTCCGACACCAAGCTATTTCCCTCACTTTCGCTTTCAGACTTGGCGTTTTCCGGTGACGACGAAAACAACGAGACTCCATATACGCTCGGTGGATTTATTGGTTATCGATTAGACGCAAGCCGCCAAGGTGCGTGGATGGCTATTGAATTGGGAGCTGTGCTTCGTGGAGACTCCGTGAAAGGGCGTCTGAATGCAACTGGAATAACGTTGGACGGAGCGAATGTCCCCAGTATCGTTGTAGAAGACTGGAAGTTTCAGGCGGAGTCGGATCGATCGTTGGTTGCAAAGATTGGAACCTATATCAATTTGTTTGGATTCTTCGATCTATCGTTTTATGTCTTGGGTGGAAAACGACAAATCGGGGTCGAGTTTCAACGAAACTTCGATATTTGCACCAACGTCCAGGGATGCACGTCACAAGAGCCTACAACTACAGCCACCGAAACTCGAAAGCCAACATTAGAGCAATGGGTCGGAGGAGTGGGACTCGAACTAGGAATTGGCCGAAGGTCGGCACTGCAGTTCGAATTGCGACTCAACGATGAAGGATCAAGTGAGTGGAATGACGGAGAAGCAGGCGTGGAAGTTCCCCAGTCGCTATCTCGGGAAAGCTACGACTTTTCCACAAGGCTTGTTCTTCAGTTCTGATGAATTGTGGAGCAGAGACTCCTCCAGAAACAACCGGAATGGCTCAATTCCATGATGATTGCCGTCAGCGGCTCAAGTCCCTACTGAACTGGCAGATGACTTAAGATGCGAGTTTTCTATCTCTTTCCAGAAATAACAAGCCGCCGAGCCGCCCCCGGTAATCTCCTCCAAAGGAGGACAGTCACTCTCGCATTCCGCTCGGGCGAACTGACAACGAGTCCGAAATCTGCAGCCACTTGGAGGATTGATCGGCGAAGGCACATCGCCCTCAAGAACGACGCGATCACTTCTGTGCAGAGGATCAGGTCGAGGAATGGCCGATATTAGTGCTCGTGTGTAGGGATGCTTTGGAGTAGCGTAGATATCCTCCGATGCTCTGGTCTCCACAACTCGACCTAGGTACATGACCGCGATCTGATCCGAAACGTGCTTGACGACAGCAAGATCATGCGCAATGAAAATCAAGGCTAGATGCATTTCTTGCTGCAGATCCAGTAGAAGATTGATAACCTGAGATTGCACTGAGACATCCAATGCGGAAACGGCTTCATCGCAGACTATCAACTTCGGACGTAGTGCGATTGCGCGCGCTATGCCAATACGTTGACGTTGTCCTCCTGAGAATTCATGAGGGAAGCGATTCGCCGCGGATTTATCGATCCCCACGCGCTCCAGCAGTTGTGCAACGCGTTCCTTACGCTCTTGTGCAGTTCCTATCTTGTGAATGATGAAAGGTTCGGAAAGAATCTTGCCTACAGTGTGCCGAGCGTTTAACGATTCGAACGGATCTTGAAAAATGATCTGGATATTGCGACGAAGTTCGCGGAGTTCTCTGAACTTCATTGATGCGATGTCCCGGCCTTCGAAGAGTACGGTTCCTTTTGTTGGCTTCTCTAGGCGTAGCAGTGTTTTTCCAACCGTGCTCTTGCCACATCCAGACTCGCCCACTAATCCCAGTGTCTCTCCTTGTTGCAAAGTAAAGGAAACATCGTCGACGGCATGAACATGGCCTATGGTTCGAGGAATTACACCTGCTCGTACCGGGAAGTGCTTGGTTAGTCCCTGAACCTCGAGTAGTGGAGCATTGGCCGAGTTTGTCATGC
>JAPOXO010000011.1 GCA_026707045.1 Gammaproteobacteria bacterium
TATCTGTGGGCTATTTTTGTAGCACTCTTTGCCGTATCCAGTATGCTTTGGTTCGCACTCCTGTTCAGTGCACTAATGGGACTATTCAGCTCCGTGTTAGGTTCTCTCAACATGAGCGTCGTTCAGTTAGTTGTGCCGCCATCAATGCGTGGGCGGGTTATGGCGATACTTTGGGCAACCCATGGATTAATGCCCTTAGGTATGATTCCTATCGGGTGGCTGGCTGAAATTTGGGGAATTACGTTCGCACTATTGACAAGCGCAGTGCTGTTGGCAAGTTCGACATTCGCTTTGAGAGTATTTATTCCAGAATTAGCAAAGATTCGACGCGGCTACGATGAACCTACAAGATATAAGGATGAAATGGAAACTAGGGACGAGAAGTATGGAACGCCACAAAATCTACCGATCGCGTCTTAGATTTGCTTTGGCACAGTAAACCCAATGTTGACGTAGAGGGAGGTACGTTGGAACTTAACCTTGCCAAAATTAACGAGGCTGTGGCTTCAGAAGTCGGTGACCGCGAGGCAATTGTTTTTCGCGATCGACGCATCAGCTATTCAGAATTTACGGATCGAACTCGTAGCCTTGCGAATTTCTTGCTCGAAAACGGTCTAGGTATTCGCGAGGACCGATCAAATCTCAATCCGTGGCAGTCAGGTCAAGATCACATCGGTCTCTATCTCTACAACGGAAATGAATACCTGGAAGGAATGATGGGAGCTTACAAATGTAGAGCTGCTCCTTTCAATGTCAATTACAGATATGTCGATGAAGAGCTCATTTATCTGCTTAATAACGCCAAGACTCGCGCTCTCATCTTTCACAGTTCACTATCGAAACATGTCGAATCAATCCGTAATCATGTGCCAACATTAAATTTGCTCATTCAGGTGCGTGACGACGACACGTCAACTGTTGATGATGCTTATGAATATGAGCAGATTGTTCGACAAACGCCTTCGCTGCCCGTTGCAATGGAGCTGTCTCCCGATGACCTTTACATTCTCTACACCGGTGGAACTACAGGGATGCCAAAGGGGGTTCTGTGGCGCCAGGAAGACATAATCATTGCTGCATTAGGTGGGCGAAGAACTAATGGTGAAGTTCTTCAGACAGTTAGGGAATTTGTCGAACGTTCAGTTGGCCAGAACCGCAAGTCACTTCCTGCTCCCCCCTTCATGCACGGCGCGGGACACTGGAACGCGCTTCAGGTCCTCAACGCTGGCGGTACAGTCGTGATTCAAAACGAAGTCAAAAGGATGGACGCTCAGGATATTCTTGACACGATCGAACGAGAAGAAGTCAACAACTTGCTCGTGGTTGGAGATGCGTTCGGTCGACCCATAGCAGACGCGTTGGCGGACTCTGAATGTGACTATCCTAGCCTTCGCAACATTATTACTGGTGGCGCGATTATGACTGCCAAAGTCAAAAGCGACATTATTCAGTCGTTGCCCAAAATCAAGATCATAGATTCGGCTGGCTCGTCGGAGACTGGAGGTCAAGCCACACACGTGAGTGATTCCAAATCCGGAGCCGCAACAGGAAAATTCACTCTAAGCGTTAACAATGCAGTTCTTTCCGAAGACATGTCAAAGATCTTGTCTCCAGGTCATGAAGGACTTGGTTGGTGGGCTCGAACTGGCAACATTCCGCTTGGGTACCTAGATGATGAAGCCAAGACGCAAAGGACTTTTCCAGTATTAAATGGTGTTCGCTACTCTGTACCCGGCGACAAGGTCAGACTTCTGGAAGATGGATCGCTGGAATTACATGGGCGCGAGTCTGTAACCATAAACTCGGGAGGCGAGAAGATTTTTGCCGAGGAAGTCGAACAAGCTCTAAAACACCATTCAGATGTTTTCGACGCAGTTGTCGCGGGACGTCCATCCGAAAGGTGGGGCAATGAAGTTGTGGCGATCGTTCAACTGCGGGAGAGATCGAAACCAACAGAGGATAGTTTGCTGTCAGAGTGCAGCAAACACATTGCTCGCTATAAACTTCCCAAAGCGTTCGTGTTCGTGAATGAGATACTGAGAAGTCCAAGCGGCAAGGCCGACTACAAATGGGCAAAGTCAGTCGCTGCGTCTCACTAGCCAACCACAGCCCAACTCTTCAAGCCAATGCACGAGCTTTCGCCGACAACCTCAGTGGGTGTTATTGGGCTCGGCTACGTCGGTCTTCCTCTTGCCCTAACACTAAGCAAGCACTACTCGGTGCGAGGCTACGATCTTTCCCAAGATCGAATCGATTCTCTTCGACTGGGAAAAGACCATACGGGTGAAGTCGAAGATTCCGATTTCGAACGCAACACAAAACTCTACTTCACGTCAGAACTTGAAGAAATGCGTGGATGTGATGTCCATGTTGTAACTGTTCCCACTCCGATCGATACCACCAATAATCCCGATCTCTCACTTCTACTATTAGCTACCAAGTCGGTCGGTCGAATTTTGGAACGTGGATGCGTCGTCATCTTCGAATCAACTGTCTATCCCGGGGTAACCGAAGAAATCTGCATTCCTGAATTGGAATCGGAGTCAAAGCTCAAAGTGAATCGAGACTTTTGGGTCGGTTATAGTCCCGAGAGGATCAACCCAGGTGACCGAACCCATAGATTAACCGACGTCGTTAAGGTCACCGCTGGATCAAGTGAACAGTGCGCGGAGTTTGTCGACCGATTCTATAGGTCGTTTGTGATTGCAGGTACTCACATGGCTCCGTCAATCCGAGTTGCTGAGGCTGCCAAGGTGATTGAGAATATTCAACGCGATATCAACATTGCATTGATGAACGAGTTTTCTCAGCTCTTCAACAAATTGGACCTCGACACGGCAGATGTGCTTGCCGCCGCTTCAACAAAGTGGAACTTTCTCCCATTCAAACCTGGATTGGTAGGCGGACACTGCATAGGCGTTGACCCCTACTACCTCACACACAAAGCCCGCGAAGTCGGTTTTGATCCTGAAGTGATTCTTGCGGGCCGCAAAGTTAACAATGCAATGCCACGTTTTGTTGCAGGTCGTATTCACCACCTATTGGAACTAGCTGGAATGAACGTCGACAATGCGAGTGCATTGGTGCTTGGAGTGACCTACAAGCAAAACTGCCCCGACACTCGCAACAGCAAGTCAATCGAGCTTGTGCGAGAGTTGAGAAAGACAAGTATGAGAGTCGACGTTTGCGACCCTATTGCGGACACAAGGCAAGAGAGTTTTCCCTGCGACATTCAATTGAACGAATGGCCGTTGCAAGGGTCATACGATGTGCTAATTCTTGCGGTGGCTCATGATGCGTTCATCAGTGCCCCAAACAAGATGCTTCAAGATTGCTGTTCTAAGAATGCTGTGGTTTACGACATTACCCACAAATTGCCGAGAATTCTCATCACTGAGCGACTCTAATAGGAAATGGCTTGCGCATTGCAAGCGTAGTATGTTGTAGGTGCCCAGAACATCGCGGAGGGGTGGCTGAGTGGACGAAAGCACTGGTCTTGAAAACCAGCGAGGTTAACGCCTCCCAGGGTTCGAATCCCTGCCCCTCCGCCAATCGCCAATTGGACGCAGAATTCAGATGAATGTCGCTTTGTTAGTACAGGGGTCTCCTGAAGACACACAGGCCTGCGATCAAGCGCTAAGTTTCGCGCGTGCAGTGGTCCGCAAAAATCATACGTTGGAGCGAGTTTTCTTCTACAAGGACGCGGTCAAAATTGCCGGGGATCCAGCAACCCTACCTGAGGCAACGATGACGTGCAGTCGTGCTTGGTTGGAATTTGCAAAGCAGAATCACACCGAGCTGCAGGTATGTGTAAGTGCTTGTGAACGGCGTGGAATCTCGGTCGAGCAAACATTGGATAGCGGCTCCCCTTGTTTCGAGGTCGTTGGTCTTGGGCAATTTGTAGAGTCAACAATCGAATGCGACAGGCTTGTGACATTCTCCTGATGAAATCAATTCTCTACTTAGTCCGACGCAAACCAGGGCCCATTGCCGAAGAAACCATAGATATGGTCTTGGTGAGCGGTGTTTTTGGTCAACCAACATCAGTCTTGTTTATAGATGATGGTGTTTATCAGTTACTTGAACAACCAGGAACTAACAACAGAAGCGATACGGCAAGAAAATGGTCTGCTCTGCCCACATACGAAATCGACCGAATATTCATACACGAAAGGAGCGTCCAGGAGAGAACGTTAGACTGCGCCCTCACGCCCGAATTTGCAAGCATGATCACAGATACTCAAGTGGATGCATTACTTCATGAAGCAGCCAGTGTAGTGAGCGACTGATGCTGCACATAGTCTTTAATTCAGTAGGTCTGAACTCTTGCGAGAGCTTTGTCCGCCCAATGGATGCTGTGCTGTTTATAGGCGACGCAGCCAAATGCGCCAAAAGCATGGCTTGTAGCCGTACCTATCTAATCGAATCCGATTCAAAAGAGAGAGAAAACTCGATTCCTCCAGGAGTTTCTTGTGTTGGCTATGACGAGTTCGTGGAGCTCGTTGTCGAACACGCTAGTTCGGTTACATGGTCATGAGCGCAGTCGACACCGAAGGATTCTTGGTCGATCCCAAAACTTGGACCCAACAATTCGCAATGGATACAGCCCAACAATACGACATTGAACTGAACGACGACCATTGGGCAGTTATAGTGGCAGTTCGTGATTTTTATCTAAAAACCGGGGTGAGCCCGTCAATGCGGCCTATGGTCAACATAGTTCGATCCATCGATCCCAACTTAGCGAGCTCGATCGTCCTGGCAAGAATGTTTACAAGCAAGACTTCAAGAGTAGTCGCGCAACTTGGGGGCATCCCAAAACCGTCGGACTGTCTCTAATCTAAAACTCTGAAGTTAGTCTTCAAACTCCAAAAATTGGACACCGTGCATGTAGGGTACAAGCGCTTCCGGAATGCGAACCCGACCCGAAGCCTCTTGGTAGTTTTCGATGATCGCTATCAACACGCGTCCTATGGCAAGTCCGGATCCGTTCAGGGTGTGAACGAGTTCGGGCCGGGCTTGCGGACCTGATCTAAATCGAGCCTGAGCCCGGCGTGCTTGAAAGTCAAGAAAATTGCTGCATGAAGAGACTTCGCGATATCGATTGAACCCTGGGAGCCAAACTTCAAGATCTATTGTCTTGGCACTGGCAAATCCGAGATCGCCTCCACACAGGCTGACAGCACGGAACGGAAGCTCCAATCGCTTCAGTATGACCTCGGCTTGGTTCACTATCTCATCTAGTGCCTCCCAAGAGTGATCGGGATGGGTAATTTGAACTAGCTCTACCTTTTCAAACTGATGAAGCCTGATCAGTCCGCGAGTATCCTTGCCATGGCTACCGGATTCACGACGGAAACATGGCGTGTGACACACATACCGCAGCGGTAACTCCTCGATACTCACTATTGTGTCTCGCACCATATTGGTGACTGGAACTTCCGCTGTTGGGATCAGAAAGCTGTCCGTATCTGACCTGACCATAAAGACATCGTCCTCGAACTTCGGCAGCTGTCCGGTTGCCATTAGCGATGCTCGGTTTACGATGTAGGGTACATACAGTTCTTCGTAACCGTGTTCATCGGTGTGAACATCCAACATTAGCTGTATCAAGCCCCGATGAAGCCGTGCCAATGGACCGCGTAACACGGAGAACCTGCTACCCGAAATCCGTACCGAAGATTCAAAATCGAGACTGGATCCCGCTACATCGACATGATCCCTCGGTTTGAAGTCAAACTCCGTGACGTCACCCCATCTATAGAGTTCGCGATTGTCCTCGTCCGTTTCCCCTGCTGGAACCGAATCGTCAGGAATGTTTGGCACATCAAGAAGGAAGTCCTGAAGTTCGTCCTGTACTTTGTGAAATTCCTTGCGAACAACGTCCAACCGCAAACCAAGGTCCCCGACGGCAACCACCAAAGGTTCAATATCTAATCCGTCTCGCTTTGCTACACCGATTTCTCGTGAGACCACATTCCGTTCATGCTGCAACGTTTCCATCTCAGTTTGCAGTTCACGTCGAGCATTTTCCAAGTCACGATAGGACTCGAGATCCAGATCATAGCCGCGGATACTGAGGGCACCCGCAATTGCCTCGGGATCTTGTCGGAACAGTCGTGGATCCAACATTCTTGAGCTCCTAGCTTGGTTCCGTAATAGAGGAAGACTGTGGGAGAAAAGAGACTAACAAATGGCTACTCTCAAGAAGTGCGCATTTTATGAATGTGAATTTATGCTTTCTGGAACTCACCCGAAACGTTGCGGAAGCAATAGACCTATTTCTCGCGGTGTTCCTTATCAAGCTGTCTCAATTGCTCCAGCCGTTCTTTAATGCGCTGCTCCATACCCCTTTCGGAAGGCTTGTAAAACCGTTGATCCGAAATCTCATCAGGAAAGTAGTGCTCTCCGGCAGCATACGCAGAATCTTCATTGTGCGTGTACCGATAGCTCTTTCCGTAATCAAGCCCTTCCATGAGCTTAGTTGGTGCATTTCTCAATCTCAACGGAACCGGCCAGCTCGGATTTTCCTGGACAAATCTCTTTGCGTATCCGAGTGCGGAATAGACAGCATTGCTTTTGGGAACGGCTGCCAGGTATAGGACAGCCTGTGCAAGGCAAAGTTCTCCCTCCGGCGAACCTAGTCTGTGATATGCATCCCATGCGTCCAGTGCTATTGTCAATGAACGATTGTCTGCGGTTCCGATATCTTCCGACGCGAATCTAACAAGCCGTCGCGCAATATACAACGGGTCGCATCCTCCGTCCAACATGCGCACAAACCAATACAAAGCAGCATCGGGGTGGCTTCCACGCAGGGACTTGTGGAGTGCAGAGATCTGGTTGTAGAACTCGTCGCCTTGCTTGTCGAATTTCCTCATCGATTGCCCCATGGCTTCTTCGACATGCGAAGGATCCAGACGGCTTGAACTACTCAATTGCGCAGCTAGCTCCAGAAGATTCAAAGAACGCCGCGCATCACCATCGGCGTAGGAACAAAGTAATTTCAATGACTCGTCGGAAACGACCAAGTCCGACAGTTCGAGAGAGATGGCACGCTTGACGATTCGCTCCACTTCGTGATCAGCAAGCGGCTTTAGCACGAATACACGCGTCCTAGAAAGCAATGCTGAATTTACTTCAAACGATGGATTCTCGGTAGTTGCACCAACTAGCGTAATAGTGCCGTTTTCCACATACGGCAACAGGGCATCTTGTTGTGCCCTATTAAATCGATGAACTTCATCGAGAAAAACGACGGTCTTGACGTTCGGGATTGTCTCCGCTTGTCGAATCGCACTTCGTACATCTTTTACACCAGCGGCTACCGCGGACATTGGTATCCAATTTGATCGCGCGTTTTCTGCCAGAATTCGTGCTAGGGTCGTCTTTCCAGTTCCAGGCGGTCCCCACAGAATCATAGAGTGAACGCTGCCTGACCAAGCTAGAACTCTGAGAGGCTTACCTTCGCCCAGCAAGTGGCGTTGACCAACAAACTCATCTAGCGTGCGTGGACGAACTCGAGCCGCAAGAGGTTGATTTGAAGAGTTTGTGTCGAGGTTAGGGCTCCAAGTTATTGCTGGGTTCTCCTTTTCCAATGACTTCTGTGTCAGGTGGAACATTCAACTGGAATACGTCGTTCTCCACTTCTTCGTTAATCCGAACATTGAAGAACCTAAACTCTATTTGCGTACCAGAGTAATCAACAAGCTCGATCCGTTCAATCGCTTCATCCTTAAATATCAGCGAGAGTTGCGCTATCAGTGCGCCATCTCCTTTCTGAGTAAGCACATACTTGCTTCCACTGCGGGTGATCTCAAAGTTGTCAAGAGCTTTGGACTCAGGGTCGACTAGAAGATTGGCGAGGGAGAGTTCATCTGTGTCCACTTTGGAATGTGTGAGCTGCTGAAGATCTGGGTCATACACTTTCATGTCTGCACCCACTATTGAAACTTGCTCCTTATAGGGTTTTTCTACCACCCACAAGAATCTCTCAGGCCTTAGAAAAGCAATCCTGCCTGTTTGAGCCTCTTCTTCGTTCCCGTCCCGCGTAGTCGTCGTCTGATGGAAATCAGCTTGTATCGATTCAATAGTATTGAGTTTATTCAGAAGTTCCGTACGAATTTCGTCGTTGGCATTCACGTCTGCGGCACCCATCAGAGGGAGAGATACGCCGAGAAGTGCTACATATCGAAGGAATCTATGCCTCCGACAGCAAGACTTGGCGGTTACCCATTTCGTTGGGAGCCGAAACGATCCCTGCAACTTCCATGGCTTCGACAATTCGCGCAGCACGGTTGTAACCAATTCTAAATTT
>JAPOXO010000033.1 GCA_026707045.1 Gammaproteobacteria bacterium
CTCACGAATTCGTTCTGCAGAATATTGGTCGCCTGCCAAGGATCCGTTGAAGAAGGGATATTGTTGAGATTAAATGCCTTGGGTTGCAACGGTCCCTCGACTGAAGTCCAACCCGTTGGAGGTCTGCGGTGATAAAGCCGGGCAGAAGGCCCGCTAAATCCCTCTCTTCCCAATTCGCGCTCGAATGTACCCTCAGGAAGATCTCGATGGGCCTGACGAGATGTCTGACCTTGTTGCCAAGTTGCGTTAAACGGTTTCACTGAGCACTCCTCTTCGTTGTTGATCTCGTTCTACACTTTCGAAAAGTGCTTGAAAGTTACCTTCCCCAAAACCCGTGTTTCCCAAACGTTGAATGATTTCAAAGAAAATGGGGCCGATCATGTCTTGGGTGAAAATCTGCAGCAGATACCCTTCCTCGGGCGATCCGTCAATGAGAATCTGGCGTTTTTGCATTTCTGCTACGTCTTGACCGTGTTCCTTCACGCGATCACCTAGCATTTCATAGTAGGTGTCCGGAGTAGTTTGGAAATCGATTCCATTTCTCCTTAGCCTGTCTACTGCACTGTAGATGTCATCGGTGTGCAACGCTATATGTTGAATGCCTTCGCCGTGGTAGCGCTGTAGGTATTCCTCGATCTGTGATTTGTCGTCTGCCGACTCGTTAAGAGGAATTCGCAACTTGCCGCACGCCCCGGTCATGGCTTTTGAGACAAGCCCCGTCTGGATACCCTGAATCTGAAACCGTTGTGCTTCGTGGAACTCGAAAACCTGCTCGTAGAAGTCAGCAAACTTCATTAGATTGCCTCTCTTCAGATTGTGTGTGAGATGATCAACGTGCGAAAGCGGCCCAGGGGGACTCACATTGCGTTTTTTGTGAAGATGAAAGTCAACATCGTAGATCGTCTGATCTCCATATCGATCGACCAGATAGATCAGGGAGCCTCCAACCCCCAGAATTGCCGGTATTGACAACTCCATCGGGCCAACAGACGCCTCGACTCGAGTGGCACCTCTTCGCTCAGCAATTTCCACAGCTCGCCTTGCATCTTGCACACGAAACGCCATAGCGTTTGCCGAATCCCCATGTTCTGCGGCAAAGAGCGAAGCTTGGGTGTCTGGCTCTCCATTCAGGATGAAACTGATATCGTTTTGTTGGTACAGATGAACGTTCTTGCTTCGATGTTTGCCCACAAGAGAAAAACCAAGTTTTTCGAACCCGTCTCGCAAACAATCTGGATCTGGGCTTGTAAACTCAACGAATTCAAAACCATCCGTCCCAATGGTTTCCTTGGACACTGTCTTCTTCCTTTCAAATCTTGCATTGAATATAGTTACAAATGAAACAAAAATCAACACTTGAGCTTCAGAACTTCATGCCGTATCGGCTTTCAGTTCTGACTAATCGAATTAGTGCGCTTATTTCAACTGCTTACAGCGAATCGTTCGGAATTCGAATCCCCGAGTGGCGAACAATTGCTGTTCTAGGCGACACTTCCCGATTGACTAATAGCCAAATCGCCGAACGAACAGCCATGGACAAAGTAACTGTGTCTCGAGCAGTAAGAGATCTTGTTCACAAACGGCTCGTCGCTCGACGGACATCAAGCAAGGACAGACGAGTGGTACACCTCAATCTGACTCGCGAAGGGAGAAGTGTTTACCTGCAAATAGTTCCCATGGCGCTTCGTTATGAGGCTCAGATACTTGGAATCCTCGATGAAAATGAACGAGAACAGCTCGACCGCATACTGACCAAACTACAGCATGGCGTCGATGACTTGAGTGTTCGATCCTAGCAAGCCAAGCTTCGCTCGACCACATTCTCGTGGCAAGTATCATGGAAACCGACTTCAACGAGCCTCTTAGCATGGAGTAAGGAAACGTTCCACGTGAAACCTTTGCAGAGCTTTCGGGTGATTGAACTTGGTAATGGACCCGTTACTGGTCTGGCCGGAATGGTGCTCGCTGATTTCGGAGCCGATGTCATTAAGATTGATCCTCCAGGAGGCGACCCGTTTGGGGAAATGCCTGCTTCATTTCTTTGGACACGTGGCAAGCGACGGCTGACTGTAGATTTAGGCAATTCCGCGGAACTGGACGAATTGCGCTGCCTCATTACCAACACCGCAGATGGTGTGATGACCACGCTCCGCAAACAGAAACGCGAGTCCTTGAGGCTCGACTCCAAAACACTGCAAGAATCCAGACCAGATCTCGTCTACGGATCAGTGTCCGGATTTGGTGAGAAAGGGCCTTATGCACATTACCCAGGGTACGAAGGACTCGTGGCTGCAAAGTCCGGCAGGATGATAAAATTTGCGGGCGTTGCGGACAGGCCAGGCCCCAATTTCTCTGCACTACAGGTCGGAATTCATGCAACCTCTCAAACCGTGGTGTCGGGGATGTTGGCTTCGCTCGAGTGTCGGCGCAAAACAGGCATAGGACTTTCATTCGAAACCTCTCTGCTTAGGGGAATGATCCCCTACGAAATGGGTGTGTCCGCTTTGTCGCAACTCTACGACAAGGGAATCGTTCAGAGACCACAGCGAGAACGTGATCGATCCGTTTCAATGCCAACGTTGAATTACCATCCCGTGCGTACAAGTGATGGTAAGTGGTTGCAGCTGGGCAATTTGCTACCTCACCTGCTAGACAATTTCTTTCGTGCTAGTGGGTTCGACTATGTCTTCACCGATCCGAAGTACCAAGGAGACCCCTTCCGTTGGGATCGAGAAGTACTTGAACAGTTTCGGGACGATATGTTTGAGCACATGCAGACACGTACCGCAAACGAATGGATGGATCACTACGTAGAGGACGGCGAAGTTGCTGCTCATCCTTACCAAACGTCACAGGAGGCACTCTCCGATCCTGACGTTGTGATGAATGGTCACGTAGTCACCAAGGGAGAAACTCGGCAACTCGGATTGGTCGCCAATTTGACTGAAACACCTGGTGAGGTCGGAGCTGCAATTAAAGACACGACGTTTCTCGATTTGCAGAATCGGAAGCCTGCTTCAATACCTGTAGCAAACGGCAGTCCTATCCTCCCATTGGAGGGCGTGACAATCGTAGAAAGCGCAACGATTATCGCAGCACCTCTAGGCGCTTCAACGCTATCCGATCTTGGTGCCAGAGTGATCAAGATTGAGCCTCTAACAGGGGATCCATTCCGAGGCATGATGAGAGCTCTCGGGGCATCAAAGTGCAATGTTGGGAAAGAATCTATATGCATTGATCTAAAGTCCCATGAGGGACAGGCCATTGCCCATAAACTGGCAGGGCGAGCCGATATCTGGTTGCATAACTATCGCGTGGGAGTCCCGGAGAAACTCGGAATCGGTTATCAAGAACTCTCCGAATTGAATCCAGGATTGATTTATATTTCGGCTAATGGCTATGGGCCAAACGGACCAGGAGCGAAACGTCCTTCAACACATCCAGTGCCGGGTGCCGCATTGGGGGGTGTCGTGTGGCAGATTGGAGCCATGCCGGACCCGGAAAGAGAGCTCAATAACGCCGAGATGCGCGAAATGGCTCGGAAACTACTACGAGCCAACGAGGTCAACCCAGACCCTAATACCTCAATGGTCATAGCAACCACAGCAATCCTAGGATTATGTGCTCGCTCTGTATCTGGCAAGGGACAGAAGATTTTTCTGGATATGTTCGGTGCAAACGCATACGCAAACTGGGACGACTTCTTCTCATACCCTGACAAACCTCCTAGACCAAACGTCGACTCCAATGGATTTGGACTGGGCCCGCTATATCGCTTGTATGAAGCACAGGACGGATGGATCTTTCTGGCTGCAGTTACACCCAAAGAAAAGCAATTGTTAGCACAGACTCTCATCCTCGACATAGAAAACGAAAATCTTGAATCGAGACTCGAGTGCTTGTTCAAGACCAAGTCTGTTGCAGAGTGGGAAACCGAACTCACCAGAATCGGAATTGGTTGTGTCGAGGCGAGTGGACCCGTGCCGCCACAGTTTTTCATGGTCGATGAACACGTCGCACAAGAAGGCATCCTAGTTGAAGCAACGCATCCCGATTGGGGAACTTACAAGCGACTTGGACCGATGTCAGTGTTCGACAATGGCTCGTATGGAGGAACAGAAGCTGCTGGTGGTTCGACGACTTCCCTTTTGAAAGAGCTTGGATACGACGGCAACGAGATCAGCGAACTCGTTGAATCAAATGTTGTTCGAGCCAGTTGACACAAGCCTTCGTAAGGTTTTGGAGCTCAATCAGGGTGGTTACGATGATTCTTCTTCCTCCTCTTCGTCTTCTTTGATTAGCCCTCCAGCTTCTTTGATGGATTCGTAAGCATTTTCCAACCTTAAGATTCGGGGACCCAAGCTTTCCGCGTACTCTGTATCCATCGCTTCCTCAGCAATTCCCCTCAGCTCAATGAGAAGGCTGAGTCCAGATTTTTCCGTTTCTCCTAGTCTTGCAATAGCCAACGCAACAGTAGGTTCTTGTGACTTTCGCAGCGACTTGAAGAGGTCCAATTTACGTTCTTCCGTGACTATGTCCTGCTCCAGTGCAGTTCGCGCTATTTGTGATTCGACATCAAAATCGAGCTCTGTCGCGATTGAAAGAAATGAGGCAAGTGTGCCTTGTGGGAGTTCTTCTTCGTCCTGATTTAAGAGCCATTCTTGGAGTGACAATGCGATGTCATGTGCTCTTTCCATTGAATTCTGCAATTTGCAAAGCCTTGCCATGCGAACCAGCGCGGAATAAGCGCCGGCTTGGCTAATTGACTTGTCTCCCAGCCAAGATTTGAACTGTCGAATGAGTGAATCGATCGCCTCAAAGTCCTCAAAGTCAACCATATCGTCCAGTGCGTAAAAGAACATTTCTGATCCAACGGAAGGTTGATCAGGTCCCGTCACGCTTCTGAAAGAACGGCCAGTGTGCTGGTTGTCCAGACCCAAGATTCGAACCAATGTCTGGATACTCGCCATTTTTTGTGCTTCAGTACTAACAACGTACCTAGATCCAATTCCCATCAGTTCAGCTTGCATCGAAGACTCATCAGTCGTCATCGGATAGTAGAGTCTCTTGAGGTACCTGTGGCCCTTCGCAAAGTCCCTTGCTCGGTAATGAGCACGGATGAACTGAACGAGTTTTAGTGCTTCGTACACTTCGATTTCCTCGGCCAATTGAGAAATGTCTGGGTCAATTCTTTCTGCTTGGCCGATTACTTCTGATGGAGGATAGGCCACTGAGAGCGCTCGAACTACAAAAGCCTTCCATACGTTCTGAATCTGCTCATCGTTGTCAAAGGGCCTAACCAACGGAATCACTCTTTGAACAAGAGCTTGTGCATTTTCCGCAGGAAGATTTTCGTTTGCACCCTCCACGAGCGTGAGAATATTCGAAGGTGAGCTCTGCGGCATGCTGTACATAATCATATTGGAAGACCGACCGCTAAACTCTCCATAGCGAATCTGATTTAGGACAAGCATTTCGTAACAATCAACTGCCTCATCGAATCTTCCGGATTTTGCCAGTAGACTCGCAATCTTCTGGAGCCTGTCTGGACTCGATTCACTGATTCGGCGAGCCCTAGCAATTAGAGCGTCAGATTCGGAATCGGTCAACTGAACATCGGCATCGTTAGCTAAAGTAAGCCACATCATGAATTCATGACCATCGGCTGTAGCGTCGACAACCCTCGCTGAGAGTTCGTCTAAACGTTGCGACATTTCGTTTGGAAAATGCTGGTATGCCTTGGAGGTCTGTTCGTACATCGACATTGAAGCTTGTCGCTCCCAGGGCGATAAAGCAACCAAGAAGCTTTCCAATTCCCGTCCCAGAGGTGCTTTGGCTACAAGAACCTCCAGCAAGGTTGGAATCTCTTCCTCTTCCTCTATTTGTCCCCCTGAAACAATGTATCGGATCGGGCCAACTAAAGAGCTCACCCCGAAACCCATGGAACTGGACATGTACATGACGTTTGACGACGGTTTGCCTTTACTTGGATACTGAATCAGCAATGGTTGAATATTTCTACTGCCGTAAAACCGGCTCATCGAATCGCCAAGACCTGCTGCCTGGGAACCACGCCAGAGTGAACGTAGCTGATTTGGCACTTCAGCAGGATCAATACTTTCGGAGTTTGCGCTCTCCTGCAATCTGGTGAAGATTGCTTCAAGCCCATTAGGCAAAAAATCCTGTGAACCGTAGTTGGCCATGACACCTCGAATTCTTCTTAGAAGGTCTTCAACGGGGTCTCTTTGCCCGGGACCTACAACTTCATCGTTTTTCCTAAAAATCTCTTCACGGATATTAGGCCTGCGCAAGTCGGAACTGCCATCCAACGCCATTGACAATGCGAGGTCGTAGTTTTCAAAACTAAGCGCAGTGATATAGTAAGCCATTCGTATATTGTCATTGTCAACTTCTAAATTGTGGTAATCTTCCAACCAATCCAAAACATCCGGTGAATACAAGTTCGACCAAATTAGGCGTTCGATAAAGTTCTTTTCATCCGG
Organism: Gammaproteobacteria bacterium; assembly: GCA_026707045.1. Taxonomy (GTDB): domain Bacteria; phylum Pseudomonadota; class Gammaproteobacteria; order Pseudomonadales; family Azotimanducaceae; genus Bin55. The sequence continues at coordinate 6,504 of JAPOXO010000033.1, forward strand.
AAACTTCTTGTTCAACGCCTTATAGATATCAACTCGCTTTCTACCTACTTCCAAGATTTCTGGATCGTTACCGCCGTAATAGAATGTTGTTTGATTCACCATCAGTTTGGCAACCTCTAGATCATCAATGTTGCCTTGCAGAATATCGTCGATGGACTTCAAGTATTGGTCTTTAAATGCAGTGAACAAAGGATCTCTCAAGTAGAACGCCATTCCAGAATTTAGTGAACTATCATAGAAGTCAAGCAGAACGCGATAAGCAACATCTGTGTTTCCGTTATAATATGATCTCATTAGGCCTACGACTTGACTCGAGCCCCGAACCTTCGATTCAAACTTACTTAGTATGTCTAAGTATGTGCTAACGTTTGACTCATGAATATTGAACAAACAAACCATCGCCTGCATTCTTTGTCTGACGTATTCGTCTTGTAGATTCAACTTTTCAAGGAGATCAGAAATAACGGTCTTTACTCGGTCTTGAAGGGATTGTTCTAGAGAGCTGGAAAGGAAGTCTTCAAGCACTTGTGAAATGTCCAATCCAATTGATACTTGATTTTCGCGAAGGTTTTCGACAAAGTGCTCAAATAGTAAGACTAGCTCTTCGATCCCACCTCGTTCTTTCGTGTAATGCCACAAACTTGCAATTCGGTAGTAGTTCTGTCGCAGAGATTCCTTTACTTCGAGATCGTTCAAGAATTCTTCGCTGATGGGAACTAGACGTTCACCAACAATGTCCTCCAGTTCAATCATGAACAGCGGATCGTCATAGAGGAATTGCAATAGGTCTTTACGGTTCTCCTTCAAATGAGGCACAGCAACATTTACAAGCCTCACGTAGCTCGTATCGTCAAAGACAACTGACGCATAGCGTAATCCTGCGCGGTAGTTGCCATCATTCATGTAATCTCGAAAGAGCCTATCCAACGGCTCGGGCGTCTCAAGAATATTGCTAATGCGGGCAACTCTTTCAATGTCCATATCTTCAATCGCCTGATTCAGAGCCGCTTCCATTCTCGTCTGGTCGGATGGAATTGTCTTGACCTCGAGATCCGGCAGCCTCTCCATCAACGTGGGTTTCGGCAAGATGCCAGTCGTGTTGAAGTGAGATTGCAAACTGGCTGTGAAGTCCTCATCATCACTGAAGTGCTGGGCAAGAATTAGGTCGGCTTCATCGGAGACTTCAGTGTTGTCTGTTGCTTTACATAGTCTGCGCAAAAGCTGAGCCACATGGTCTAAGCGTGAGAATCTAGCTAAAACGATTGAGTTCGCTTCCTGATCGTCACTCTCCTCTGAGGCTTCTTGTTCTAGAATCTCAACAACCTTGGTTAGTTCCTCGTCGAAGAGAGTTCGAATTTCTTCTAGTCTTGCTTCGGAGGCCTGTTGGGAGTCTGGCCACGTGCTAATGAGTCCTTGTACAAGTATGTCGTAAAAAGTTCTGAATTCACGAGTTACGCTGGTGTTGACTCGGCTGTTCGGCGCCCTGTACACGATCATGGGCATAGCCATTCCAACTCCCATACGAGTCTCTCTTTTGGCAGGTGCGGCATGGAGTGCGACGGGTAGTCCGCGCATCACCTTGTCGAGCGCGCTGGCGTACAGCGCGTTGGCCAC
>JAPOXO010000084.1 GCA_026707045.1 Gammaproteobacteria bacterium
TCTCTCACACACACACACACACACACACACACACTGTCACACACACACACACACACTGGCACACACACACTGCGAAGAGCCCACAGGACCGAAGGATGTAGTTCCTGATATAGATTCGCAACTCGTGCATTGTTGCGCGAGACCGCCAGCATGTATTGAGTGAGGTCGTTGGATCCAACAGCAAGGAAATCCACTTCGCGACTCACAAGCCGAGCTTGATAAATTAATGCAGGCACCTCAATCATGACTCCGACGTCAGGTACTCTGACTGAAAATCCTTCGTCACGCAGTTCGCGATAGGCCTGATTTATTAGGTTCTTGGCGAATTGGATTTCTTCCAGGTTTGAAATCATTGGCAGCATGATTCGTAGTGGGCTATTCAGCCCTTCGCTGGCTTTCACCATCGCCCTAATCTGAACTAGAAAGATTTCGGGATGATCAAGCGTGACGCGAATTCCACGCCAACCGAGAAAGGGATTGTCCTCTTTCACGGAGAAATAGGGCAGAACTTTGTCCCCACCTATGTCCAACGTACGCATTGTGACCGGCTTTGGATCGAAGGCGATCATGTGCTTCCGATATATTTCGAGCTGTTGTGCCTCAGTTGGAAATTGCGCACTGTCAGCGAAAGGGATTTCGGTTCTGAAGAGTCCTATGCCTTCCGCTCCCCTATCCAATGATTGAGATATTTCGTCAATCAAACCGATGTTTACCCAAAGTCGCACGCGGTGACCGTCACGTGTTTCTGCAGGTTGGTCTCGCAATTCGGCGAGTTCCCTAGCGAATGTCTCTCCTTGAGCTTTCAGGTCCCGATAGTGCCTGAGAATGCTGGGAGTGGGATTGGTGACGATTTCGCCATACGTTCCATCAATGATTACAGTCATGTGCTGCGTTTCAAACAGTGGAAAATCAGCAGCACCCATAACAGCTGGTATACCCAATGCTCGCGCTAGGATGGCTGTGTGAGAGTTGGCCGAACCGGTTTGCGAGACGATGCCCTTGAGCTTCGCGTCCGGTACTTTAGCAATCATGGAGGCAGTTATTTCCTCCGCTGCGAGAATCGTATCACTGGGGAACACGTTACTTTGTCTTGCTCCGTAGTCTTGCAGTTTCGCCACAAGTTGCTGTGCAATATCGCGCAAGTCGGTACTGCGCTCAACGAAGTACTCGTTGTTTGTCTCTTCCATGTGATCGATATGTCGTTGAAAAACACGTTTGATCGCCCCTTGAGCCCACTGGCCGTGTTTCTCTATTTCGTCACGAACCTCTCCGCCCATGGCTTCGTCGTCAAGGATGTGCACGTAAACATCAAGAATTTCTTGCTCAATTGAGTCCAAGTTTGGTTTCAGAGTAGCGTTGATGCTCTGCATGTCGTCTCGAACTGCTGCCAACGCCACTTCGAAATTGTGTAACTCATCCGCAACATCCGCAGCTTTTCGATCTGGAATTCGGTTGATGTCCGCAGGTGGTTCGACGAGGACGACTCTACCAACCGAGATACCGGGTGAGCCAGGAATTCCACTGAACTCTCTTGCGATGGCTTGGGGGTCGACCGAGGATGAAGGAGTGACGGGTGTACCTAGTGCGACTGCATGCGCAACCACGGGAGAGAGTTTCGTAGCCAAGGACAAGAGGAGACCCTCTTCATCGTCGGTGAATTTCTCGTACTCTCTTCTTATGGTCAGCACCCCGATTGATCGACGGTTGTGAACTATGGGCGCCCCCAGAAAACACTTGAACGAACTTTCGTCAATAGACTCGATCTGCTCGAACGCCGGATGTCTTGTTGCATCCTCGACGTTTACCGGTTCGGCACGTTTGGCGACCAGACCAATAATTCCCGAGCCAACTGGTAGCGTGATATCACGAGCAGTGTGTTGCGAAATCCCGTCGTTTGCAACGAGATGGAGCAAGTCGGTCTTGGAGTCGAGCACGTAAAGGGAACAGTAGTCGACACCGAAGATCATGCCCACTCGAGCGACTGCCATTGCTGCAGCTTTGTCGAAGTCTGGTTCAGCCTGAACATCTCGGGCCAATTGATTCATTGCGTCGAGCAATTACTAGTCCTCGATGAACAGAAAAGGTTTTAGCTCTGTTAGAGCACGTCGATACATGTCGCGTTTGAATTCGACTATGGTCTCCGCGGGTATCCAGTAGTCTACCCACGACCATCGATCGAATTCGGCGTGGTCAACACCACACACGTCGATCAACGAGTCAGGACCATGGAATTTCAACAGAAAAAACAGTAACTCTTGACCCAAATACTCTGTAGTGATGCCTTTGAAGTCAGTCGCTGTCATTGGAAACTGATAGCGCAGGAACGACTTGGTCTGGGCAAGAATTGTGGCATCAGATTCAGAGATGCCCAGTTCTTCTTCCAGCTCTCGGTACATGGCTTGATGAGGTTGCTCTCCTTTATCAATTCCACCTTGAGGAAATTGCCACTGATCGTCCATGTCGTTGCGACGCGCGATGAGGACTTGGCCCAATTGGTTCGTAAGTACGATTCCGACTCCTTTTCTATAACCGCTTCTCAGATTCTTCCTCGTTGCTCCATTGATTGTTGCACAATTCCCTCGTCTAGAAATTGCTGTTGTATGGCACCATTGATTGTCGTTTTAGCGATCTCCGACTCGCCGAGAATAGTCAGCTTCGCCGCTTTCCATGAACAAGCTTCAATTTGAGACCAGCCCTTATCTTAAGCAACATGCCTCGAACCCGGTTCATTGGTATCCGTGGCGAAGAGAAGCATTGGAGTTGGCGCGGGAACTCGACAAACCAATCTTGCTTTCCATTGGCTATTCGACCTGCCATTGGTGCCATGTAATGGCTCGGGAGTGTTTCCAGGACTTTGATGTGGCAAACGTGATGAACGAATACTTTGTCAGCGTAAAAGTAGATCGCGAGGAACGACCGGACCTGGACAAGATTTATCAGTCCGCCCATGCAGTCTTAACCCGTAGCCACGGCGGATGGCCGCTGACTGTGTTTCTAAACCCAAAGTCACACGTTCCATTTTTTGCAGGAACGTACTTCCCGAGAAGGCCACGATTTGGATTGCCAGGATTTGTTGAAGTGTTGAAGCAAGTGGCAAAGGCTTATCACGACAACAGAGAAGGACTGGAGGATTACGAAAGCAAACTGCTGGAAGCTATGGCTCAACTAGCTGAGTCAAAAGTAGGAGATGCATCTGAGAAAACGTCGGATGATGGGTCTGAAAATCGTTGCCGCGACACTTTGCTTTCTATCTACGACTCTCGATTTGGAGGATTTGGACCGGCCCCAAAATTTCCTCAACCCACGCGTCTTGACTGGCTTCTTTGGTACTGGTACAGCAGTCGATCTCGAAATTTACCAGACAGTGACGCGATTGAAGCGGTAGTTCATACTTTGACCCAAATGGCGCGCGGTGGCATCTACGACCAGCTTGGGGGTGGCTTCTTTCGCTATTCGACCGACCAGCAGTGGTTCATTCCTCATTTTGAGAAGATGCTGGATGACAACAGTATGTTGTTAAGCCTTTACGCCGACGCTTTTCAAGTAACGGGGGATGAATTATTCGAAGAAGTTCTAAGAGGCACAGCAGATTGGGTGTTGTCCGAAATGCGTAGTTCCACGGGTGGCTTTTTTTCTGCGATGGATGCCGATTCAGAAGGAGAGGAAGGGAAGTACTACGTCTGGAGGAGAAATGAAGTCAAGCGAGCACTGTCCGATAAACAGTACTTCGTATTGGAAACTCTCTACGGACTCGACAAGCCAGCCAACTTTGAGAACAAATGGCATTTTCGAAGAACCGATTCATGGCGTTCAGTTGTCCACAGACTTGGACTGAACCTCGAAGAGGCTCATTACCTTCGAGAGTCGGCACGGGTAAAGCTCAGGGAATTACGCTCGAATCGGGTTCAACCTTCCACAGACACGAAGATACGCGCCTCTTGGAATGGCTTGGCGATCAAAGGTCTGGCCAGTGCCGCTCGAGTCCTTGGCGAGCGCAATTTGCTTTGTGCAGCCCAGCAAGCCGCTGACTTTTTGCGAGGCAACATGTTCGACGGTAAACGGTTGAACGCTGTTTGGTGTGCCGGGGAATCCAAAATTCGGGGCTATCTAGACGACTATGCCCATGTTCTTGATGGATTGCTTACTTTGTTATCGGTTGAGTGGCGTAGTGCCGACTTCGAAATGGCCGTAGCTTTGGCGGAGTCGATTGTTGAGTGGTTTTACGATTCGAGCGAAGGAGGGTTCTGGTTTACGTCACATGACCACGAAAAACTCATTCAAAGGCTCAAGCCATTGCGCGATGAATCTGCGACAGCTGGAAATGCCGTTGCCTGTTTAGCTTTATCGAAAGTTGCTTACTTGACAGGCGAGCAACGTTATCTAGAAGTTGTTAGTAACTCTGTCGATTGGTTTCGAAACACCGTTTCCGGACATGAGGCACTGTATCCGACGACACTGCGCTGCTTGGATCTGGTGAAGAGTGGAAACAGTCAATTGATTGTCAGAGGTCCCAGAGAACGCCTCCATGAGTGGATGGGTCCACTTTATGACGAATATCGACCAGACGCTGACGTTTGGGCGATCCCGTACAAGGAATCCGGCCCTATCCCAGAATATTTGCCTCAGCAATCGGATGAGACCGAGCAATTGGTTGCCTACTTGTGCCGAGACTTTGTCTGTTCCGCGCCCATTCACACGTTGGAAGAGCTCAAATCCGCACTTTCATGAGTTGAGACTGTCTGCTGACGATCTTCAGTCTCTCATTACGAACACGTTCACTCGATGCTCGCAACTTTGTCGCACTTCAGCGTCTTTCGGCGCTAAAGGATTCTCAAAGGCAGAGTGATAGCAGGCACCAAATCTATAGTCGGACACGTCCTTGTCGATATGAAAAAGCTTGAGAGCGAGCACTTCATCTACAGTCATCCGGGGATAGTAGTACCAATTTTGAGAAGCGTTGTGTCGAAGAGACAATTGGTTGGTGACTTTGCCCGTAAGTGCAAATCCTTTGAGACCACTTGACACCAAGTCTTCCAGGTTCACCGAACGGGCATCCAAGACACCAAGTGGCATATGTTCGACGGGACTGGACATATGAACGGGACGCCAAAAATTGATGACCATGAATTCTCGTACATTTTCGTCTTCATACTGCGCACGCCATCGTTCAGCAGCTTCCGGTGTGCTGAAAGCCTCCATGTTCTCCTGAAAGTCATCGGCAGTGACACCGTAGTCGTTGTGGACTCCTAAACCATAGTAGGGATGAGCTGTGTTCTCTCCGCGACGCAACAGCATATTGGGTTGATCGATTGAAAGATTTTTCCCTGGAAGAAGCACGGTGCTGATAAGGCCCTCTACTTCAGTCATGTAATACTTTTCGATCTCGTTTTCACCGGTGGCCAGAGCAATATTTCGATCTTCCACCGGGATTGAGTCAGTCTGTCCGTATGCCCCCGAATCCCAGTTGCTCACTTGTGATTCGTGCGGCAGCAGCACGAATCCGTGTTTGTCAAAAAAGCTGCTTTCAAAGTTGGAGTCAAAGTCGTTTTCCGATTCCTGCAATTCTCTAGCGTCATACACAGTCGATTTCACAGGAGGAATAACGCCCTCTGTAGGCTCTAGATTCGTGAAATCAATAATTGTTTTTCCCGGCGACTTGTAGTCAGCACAAAAATAGCCGTTAAGGTGGGTTTCAACAGACAATGACAGTGGCTCGGACATGGGGCAGGGTACACTTGACCGGAGGTTCGAATTGTACTTTAGGGCCAAGCAACGAATCGCCGCGACGGTAGCCTGCACTCGGCAGACGGCACTGAGCTGTTTATAGGGATAGCTCGGATGCTTGAACGGCCTGGGTGCTAGGATACATTCGGATGGATTGGGACTAGGAGGGAGTCGATGGAAGGATCCAACCACATTTCAGCAACAAATAATGCCCATCCCGACCTGGGTGTCTTGCGCGACGGAGTTGCTATTGTCACGGGGGGTGCGTCAGGAATCGGACTTGCGCTCATCGAACAATCCATTGAACATAGACTGCACTGCGTTATTGCTGACGTTGAGGAGCCTGCTATTGAACGTACGATACATAGGTTACAAGACAAAGCAAGTGAACATGGTGTCCAACTCTTGGGAGTTCGAACGGATGTTTTATCTCCCGGAGACATTGACAATCTAGCTTTTGAAATTGAAGCTAAGTTCCCTGGAAAGCCGATCTCATTGCTGTGTTGCAATGCTGGTGTAGGAGCCGGAGGTAGTGTTCTTGGTGCACGCGATGTCGATTGGCAATTCGTCCTGGGCGTGAACTTAATGGGGGTCGTCTATTGTGTTAGGAAATTTGTTCCCAAGATGCTCCAACAGGATGCACCAGGATCAGTAATGGCCACATCGTCGCAAGATGGACTCTGTGCTGCTTCTGGAGTCTATGGCGTTTCGAAACATGCCTGTGTAGCGTTGATGGAAGCACTACATGGAGAGGTGTTAGGACGAATCTCAGTGCACGTACTTTGCCCCAACGCGGTCGCGACCAACATTGTTACGTCTGAACGTAATCGACCGGTTCGGCTAGGCGGTGTTGACGGTGATCCTTCCAGTCGTGTTCATCCGGCGGCAAAGCGAGTAGCCGAACGGTTTAAGAAATACGGAATGCCTCCCTCGCGATGTGCAAGCATGGTCTTCGACGCTATCCAGTCAGGAGTTTTCTACATCCTTGCAGAAGCCGAAGATGATGAAGGTTATGTCAGACTCGAAGCAGAAACACGCATGAACGCAATTCTGAATGGAACGCGTCCTTATAGACCCCGCAGTGCGTTGCTAACCAAAATCTTCAGTGGGGAGTAGGTCACAAATGACAGGAACAACTTTGGAGACGCTAGCCATCGCTAGAGTTTTCTTTCCTGGGCTGCTGCCACGTTAAATCTAGTTCTCTTGCGGCTTTGACTTCGTCAAGCCGTTTGCGATATTGGTTGTGGGGAGCGTCTAGAAGCATCTGTGGTTCAGATTGTGCTTCTTGGCGAATAGCGTTCATCGCTTCGACAAATGCGTCTAATTGTTCTTTTGACTCAGTTTCTGTCGGTTCAATCAAGAAGCACTCGGGCACAAGCAACGGAAAGTAAGTCGTCGGCGCGTGCATGTTGAAATCAAGAAGTCGCTTTGCAAAGTCCATTGCACGAACACCATATTCAGAAGCTTCATCGCTCAACGTGACGAGGAATTCGTGGGTAGCACGACGAGTGGGGTATGCCAGTCTAAACCCTGCTTTTTCTAGTTCCTTCGCCAAGTAGTTTGCATTGAGAGTTGCGTACTCTGCTACCCGCGTCATTCCTTCTCTCCCGAGCATCATGGCGTAGGCCAGAGCTCTGATCAAGATTCCTGTGTTGCCCATGAACGCGGAAAGAGTTCCGATCGTGTCGGGAATTTGGTCACGACCAAACCACTCGAATCGGTTGTTTCTTTGGCCAACGATTGGAATAGGTAGAAAAGGCACTAGTCTTCCGTTCACAGCAACCGGACCAGCCCCGGGTCCTCCTCCGCCGTGAGGAGTGGCGAAAGTCTTGTGCAGATTCAAATGAAGCACGTCAAACCCCATGTCTCCAGGGCAGACCTTTCCGAGTATTGCGTTGAGATTTGCGCCGTCGTAGTAGAGAAGTCCACCGGCGTCATGAACGAGTTTAGAGATGTCGATTATTTGTCTTTCAAATACGGCACAGGTAGACGGATTTGTGAGCATGATGCCGGCAGTCTTAGGTCCGACCAATTGTTTGAGATGGTCCAAATCAACATCTCCATCCGCCCCAACCCTTGTTTCAGCGACTTTATAGCCGGACATCGTGGCTGTTGCGGGATTGGTGCCGTGGGCGGCTGTTGGCACTATTATTTCGTCTCTATACGATTCTCCTTGACTCTCGTGATAAGCACGGATCATGAGTAGGCCTGCTAATTCTCCTTGAGCACCGGCCATTGGAGCTAGCGACACGGCATCCATACTAGTGATGTTTGTCAAGATCTCCTGCAACTCAAACAAACACTGTAGTACTCCTTGGCTTGCTTCGACCGATGTGAGAGGGTGCCGATTCAGAAAACCAGGTTGACTTGCCGCTCGATG
>JAPOXO010000085.1 GCA_026707045.1 Gammaproteobacteria bacterium
GTAAGTCGCAAGGGTCCCGTCTATTTCATCAATCAAATGAATTACGACGAGGTCGAGGACCGAAATTTGGCGTTATCCATATTGGAAAAGCTAGGACTCGTCCTGTTGGCTCCGCTTCTGCCAACCGACGAAATCCTAGCGAGATTGACCGTTCAGCAGCTCAAATCCGTTTTCCCCACTGTGCATGCAGAAACACCCAAAGCTCGACTAATTGAATCAATTTTGAACAGTGAATCCGACAGTTCAATCTTGTTCGAAATAAAAAGAAGCAGTCCTTGGTTTTGTCTGGCCAATCCCGATACTTTGGAACTGTTCCTGCTGTTGTTCTTTGGGAATCGAGTAACGGACTTGAGCGCATTTGTTGTCCGCGATCTCGGAATTGTAGAGTACGAATCTTACTCATTGAAAAGGACCGATCGTCAATTTGCGAACCGTGATGAACTCGACAAGTATTTGAACTGGATTTCACTCAGTGATGCACTGCACGAGAAAGAAACAGTCGATACGATCGAGAAAGCTGATGAATACATCGAAGCTTTGAGCGAAGTACAGGACAATCGCACGATTGAGCGATACCGTTGCCGCACTCTTAACAACCTTGGGAATGTCCTTGAACGCGAAAAGCGTCTTCGATTGGCGATCAGGGCATATAGGCAATCTACAAGGCATCCAGCACGAGAGAGAGTTGTCCGTATATTGCACCGTCAGGGAAAACGCACGACGGCTTCTCGGTTACAAGAAAAAATCGTTGAAAATCCATGGACGAAGGAGGAGGAGTACTTCGCTAATCGGTTTCCTTCGAGAAGGGGCCAGCCTGAGAACATACGAGTTGACAAAAAAGAGATTCAAGAGCTTCCCAGCCTTCCGATAGAGGAGTTCACTCTGCGGTTTTTAGAATCGGAGGGTGCTGTAGGGTGGCACTTAGAAAACACTCTGCCGCTTACGATGTTTGGACTCGCATATTGGGAATGGATATTTGCATCTGTCCCCGGAGCATTTACGAACCCATTTCAACCCGCACCTCGCGACTTGTTTTGGCCAGAATTTGTCGAAGTGCGCCAGCATCAATTGGAGGATCCACTCAACTCGGAAGAATCTCTGATTGCTAGAGTCTTGCGAACTGCGAGAACGAAACGCGGAAAGGCGAATCGCCTGGTCAGCTGGGATCTCTTCCCCGACGAACGGTTGGAGCAAATCGTACATACACTCGGTGAATCCTCCCTCATGAGGCTCATAGGCTCAGTCAAGTCTGACATCTCACAGTTCAAGGCAGGTTTTCCTGATCTCACAGTCATTTTTCCAGACGGAAGCTTCGAATTCATTGAAGTCAAAGCGCCGGGCGATCAGATTCAACGAAATCAAAGGATATGGCTGGATGAGCTAGCGAAAGCCCAGCTACCTGCACGCGTAATTCGATTCGTTTTAAACAATTGAAATCGTCAATCTCAGTTACCGAACTAGCTGAATTCGTTCACCGAGAGGGTGATATCAACCATACGCTGGAAGGACGTGTCGATCCTATCGAAGGGGTGTTGACACAACACGCTTACCAGTCCAAATTGATAGCGAAAAACCCCACTTACGAAGCGGAGAAAAACTTTCGTGCGGAATATTCTTCGCATGGAGTTTCGCTCAAAGTCTTAGGACGTGCTGATGGAGTCATGTTGAAGCCGGTTCCTTTGGTTGAGGAGATCAAGACGTCTCGGCTCGCGCCAAATCTTGTATATGAAAGACTTGGGTCTGTGCATCAAGCACAGGCCAGACTCTATGCAGCCATTCATTGCAGAAGCAATAATCTTGATCAATGCACGGTTCGTTTGACCTACGTACATCCAGATTCGCAAGAAAGCCATTCGCTAACTGAGGACTGGCCCGCTGCGGACCTGTGGAATTATTTCGAGTCGACTTGCGATGTCTATTTGGAATTTCTCTCCGAAGTAATCAATCGGGCGGCTTTACGCAATCGAATGGCCAAAGATCAAGAGTTTCCATTCGAAGTCGTGAGTGAAGATCAGCTCAAAGTAGCACGCCGGGCCTACCAGTCAGTACGTGACAAAGAAAATATGATGCTTGAAGCTCCCACGGGTACCGGCAAAACCGTTGCTACCTTGTATCCCTGCGTCAAAGCTATGGGCAACGAGCTGATCGATCGCGTGATGTTTGCGACGGCACGGACAACCGGAAAGCAAACTGCGATCGATACGATGCGAATCTTACAAAAACAAAACGAAAATTTGACAACTGTTGCGTTGATCGCCAAGGAGCGCATATGTTTCACTCCTGGTGCAACATGCTCTCCGGACTACTGCAACTATGCCGATGGGCACTACGATCGCATTGCGAATGCAAGACAAGACTTGCTTGCCCGCAAGACCATCGACCAATCTGACACTGAATTAGTCGCGCGAGCTCACAAGGTTTGCCCCTATGAACTTGCCATGTGTGCGGCGGAATGGGCCGATGTAGTCATTGGAGACTACAGTTATGTATTCGATCCGATGATCGCACTCAGTCAGCTTCAGTCCAGACACTTTCGGAAGGTTCCACTGTTGGTGGACGAAGCGCATCGATTGAGCGAAAGAGTGGTGGACATGTTGTCGGTCACTCTTGAAGAACGAACGCTAATTGAAGTCATTGAAGCTCGAGCAAATCGGACTATTGAGAACTTGGTAAGTCGATTGATCCACCAGCTGCACGAAGTTGCTCTGGAGAACCTGAGCCACAAACTAGAAGCGGTCGCTGATACAGTGCCAGAGCAGTTTTGGAAATTGGTAGCTCTAATCCAGCAAGAACTGCTAGATCTTGATTTGGATACGACGGGAAGCGTGCTCTTTGAATGCCTGAGCACATTGACCCGGCTACTGAATGCCAAAGATCGCCTTTCGGACGACTACCGTTGGATTGTTAGCAACGAAAGTGAATCAATTGTGTTGAGTCTTCGTTGTCTATCACCTGGTAATTGGATTCGATCGGTAGTGAAGCAATTTCGAGGCAGCATTCGATTTTCTGGAACTCTGTCTCCTCCCGAAGTCTATTCGGAAAGTCATGGTCTGGACGGACCGTTCCAGCGTTCGTCTGTCGTGCCCGACAAGGACAGGTACGGAGTCATGGTGGTTCCTGACATATCAACATATTGGAGAGATCGGCCACAAACCGTGCAGTCTCTTGTGAACTTAGTTCAGACGGCACGACAATCCCACATGTCCAACTGGCTGGTGGCATTTCCTTCCTACGAATACTTGGATATGGTGCATCGACAAACTGAAGGCGACCCTTCCGTGCGAAAGCAAGACTCGGACATGTCCAACGAAGAACGTGCTGATTTCATTTGCTGGATCTCCACGGGATCTCGTCGCGTTGGGCTTGTAACGATGGGTGGGGTGTTCACCGAGTCGGTAGACTTTAACAGCGACGCTTTGGCGGGTGTAATAGTTGTTGGTCCCGCAATTCCACCGTCTAGCTTGGAACGCGAGTTGATCCGCGACTCTTCGGGAATCGGCTACGAACTGGCTTACCGACAGCCTGGAATGACAAAAGTGGTTCAAGCGGCAGGCAGAGTCGTGCGGAGTCTCAACGATCGAGGTGTAATTCTCCTCGTTGATCCTCGATTTACGCATCGTGAAATTAGACGCTACTTTCCACAGCATTGGCTTCCACGAATTGTTCGTTCAATCGAATTGGGTTCCCAATTGGAACGATTCTGGATCTGAGTCACAAGCTGACAGGACTCTCACCAGACATCAACCGGTAGACACTAAGTTCCTTAGTTTCTTTTGTCTTGGTTAGTCCAAAAGCTCTGGGTTCTATTGTTCGATTAGAACGGCGGTCTGTTTGGATCTGGCTTACTGTAAACGATTGCTTCGAAGCGAACGAAAATGTCACGGACTTCCAGGTACCACCGTACGATGATTTTGCTAGCGGTATGGTCCATGAAGACACGGAAATTCAATCTTGCTTCAAAGTGACTTTTGTATAAAACAAACTTCTACCGCATTCGTTGTGGATTTCAATCAGCTCGAGCATGAACTGGAATCGTTGCTGTTACAAGCGAAGAAGCCGCTCGATCCCAAACGAAAAGGTGTCAGTTACTCGCCTTATGAAGCTCCTGGAACGCGAATACAGAATTTTGCCGCGTAGCGGCTGATGTAACGATTCTTCCCTTACTTGAGATTGTCATTGCTGATGAAGACGGAGATTCCATGGATATGAGTCAAAGAATCCATGAGTTTTCTCTTGACAGTAGTCAGTTCTTGAGACCTTTAGGATCTTAGACGCCGCCACTATAGCTAACCAATCGACGACTCATCGTTCTTCGTTGGTGTATGCCTGCTCACCAATGGACAGCGGGTGCGGTGCTCAGTTGTCTCATTTAGATTCAAGCGTGAAGAATTCTGAATACTATATGCGAACACTTGCACTACTTGAGCAAGTTGTTGTGCGCTACTGTGGCTGAAATCCAGTGCCACTGCCACTTGTACTGAAATTAAGTGAAAAAATGTGCTACCTCAAATGATTCCTGATGTCCAGAAATGGGCGCAAAAGACAATAGAAGGATCGGAATGAAGAAAGACAATCTGAAGGGTGCTCTTAAGGACATTGATCGCCTTCGAAAATTGGGAGAACTGTCCACTGAAGACAGTTACCGTGTTTCCGAGCAACCGAAGCTTGTTAGTAGCTTTTATGATGCAGTGACATCTCTTTATGAATTCGGATGGGGTTCGACTTTTCATTTTTCACCGCGCCGACCTGGAGAGAATTTGAAGTCGTCCCAACGAAGACAAGACCATGAAATCGCCAAGCTTCTAGCGCTTGGTCCAGGGATGGAAGTGGCAGATGTAGGATGCGGGGTTGGAGGACCGCTCGTCAATATAGCGACGTCAACTGGATCTCGAATCGTAGGAATCAATTTCAATAGGCATCAGATTCAGCGTGGAACAGAGCGTGTGAGACGGGCAGGATTGAGTGAAACATGCTCGTTCCTTTACGCGGATTACATGAAGGTTCCATTGAAGGAAGACACATTTGATGCCCTTTACTCAATCGAGGCGATTTGCCATGCACCTAATAGATAAATGGCATTTTCCGAGCTTTTTCGACTAATGAAACCTGGTGCAAGAGCCGTAATCGTTGACTGGGCATTCACTGAAAAGTTTGACGGATCGAACAGTAAGCATGATGAGATTCGAGTTCGAATCGAGCGTGGCAATGCGACGCCTCAACTGATGACGACAGAAGAGTATGTGAAAACTGTGCAGAATGCTGGTTTCGAAGTGATCGAGGCAAAAGACCAAAATGCCACGGACGGCCATCCTTCGACTCCGTGGTATATGGCCCTGCAAGGACGAGACTTCTCGATTTCCTCATTAGCCCGTACTCCAGCGGGACGAGTCTTCACTGCTCAGGTCACTCGATTGCTGGAAGCACTGAAACTAGCTCCTAGAGGTATTTCTGAGGCAGCCCGATTGCTAAATGACGCTGCTGATTCTCTCGTCGAAGCAGGAAAGCTCGAAATTTTCACACCAAGTTTTCTGGTCCACGCTCGTAAGTGAACCTAGAGAGTCGCTTTCCGAGCAAGGATGGTAAATGGATGAATTCGGCTGTTGGGTCTTATGGAATGAGGAGTTTAGTTCAGGTGATACAAAGGACTAGCGACTCGATTTCAATTGCGGAGAAGAGTCGTGGTCAGCAAGTTCATGTCCAATGGTGGATGTTAGCCGATTATCGGATGAGCAAAAAAGTTGCTTCATTTGGGCTGTGCTGTTGTACACTTTCCAGCATTACCGTTCATATTTGAGGGATTTCCTTCAAATATGAATGCCTTTGTGAAGTCGAAAATCGGGTAAATTGATCGAAGAAGCAAATACATCCACTCGAGTCACGCATTCGATGCTGTCTGGTAACAAGTCAGCTTTAGCGTATCAGTCCCATGCGCTTAGCCGTGTTTCTCGGACGTTCGCATTAACAATCCCACAGTTGCCGCCTCAGGTGCGATATGTGATTGGAAATGCCTATCTCCTTTGTCGAATTGCGGACACAATCGAAGATGAGCCTGAACTGGATCTATCGTGCAAGCGAGGGTTTCTCAGCAGGTTTTCTGATGTAGTACGTCAAAAGGAATCCCCTGATTCGTTTGCGGCGGATCTCACGCCTTTGTTATCCAAGGGCACCAAGAGTGATGAGAAAGATCTTGTGGAAAACACAAGCGTTATTATCGACTTACACAAGCGAATGCCACCAAGTCAAACCGTCCCCATCGAGAGATGCGTCGAGATCATGTGTAAAGGCATGTCGGAATTTGTAGATACCGGATCTGAAGGGCTTCCAGATTTGGATCACGTTGATCGATACTGCTACCACGTCGCCGGCGTGGTGGGCGAGATGATCACGGAGGTGCTCTGTGACTACTCTGCCGAGATTGCATCCCAACACGAGGAACTCTTCACTCTGTCCTCAGATTTTGGACGCGGATTGCAACTAATAAATATCCTCAAGGACCACCGAGAAGACAAGAAACGTGGCGTTTGCTGGCTACCTCGCAAGATTTTTGGGAGATCGATCGAAGCATTTACTCCTTCGAATCTTGGGTCTTCGATTACCGCTTCAAAGATAGTTCATCTTTTAGGCGTTGTGCGAAATCGTCTTGAGAAGAGCCTTCGCTACATCAAGCTTATTCCTACACACGAGATAGGTGTTCGCCGATTCCTAGCATGGACCCTTGCGTTTGCTTGTTTGACGCATCGTCGTATTCGAGCCAATCCCCAGTTCCGCAAGGGAGAAGAAGTCAAGATTTCCCGTCGCCAGGTGTACGCATCAGTCGCCGCAGTCAATTTCGTCATCCGTTCGAACCGGGCTTTGCAATGGCTGTTTAACACCACGATGCCACGTCTGTCCGCTATCGAGTCGATTGTCCGACAGACGCGTCGATGACGCAAACGGGAGAAAACTACCCTCCTCAGGAAAGCTCAGACAGCAAAGATACCGCCAACCACACACTGAAGATCCGTGTGTTGCCCCTTGCTGTGCTGTTTATTGCAGTACTCACGGGAACTGGCCTGGGTACTCGCTTTTACGTACAGCAAGACCTTAGCGTTGTATATGTGATCCTCGCTGTATTCTTCTCGACCAACATAGTGATTTGTTATTGGGAAGCTTGTTTGTTCCTTCGAAGGGATTGGATTGAGAAGAGAACTGTGTACTGGCGGGACCGCAGGATCGAAACGGGGAGGCTTCCCCATTTCGAATTTTTCGCCTCCAAAGTGCCCATGGCAAGAATTTTTTCTCCATCGCTGTGGGCAGATATTTGGGCGACATATGCTCAGTACGATCCTTCTTTTGCAGATCGTCGGACATATGGCTTCAATGTGGATATATCCAACGGTTTCTTCACATTTGTACCAACATTGCTGCTATATGCGACGTTTACGGTGTATCTCTTTCCCTCTTATGTGGCGGGGATCATTGGGCTCATGCTGTGTTGGCAGTGGACCTATATGACAAGCGTTTATTGGGTCAGCTTTTTCGTGGCAAATCGCCATACCCAAATCTCTCGGCGCGACTTGTACATATACCTTTTTGGTATGAACGCACCTTGGGTTCTATGTCCGCTGCTCGGACTCTTTGTGTCAATTCGCCTGATTTTGGACGGTAACTACAGCGTGCTGGCCTAGTCGCGAAAGCTATTAATTCAAGATTTCCTTGCGCAATAATGCGAAGAGGTTAGTGCTGACTCTAGAACTAGCCCGCCGAGTCGTGCACTATTGCGCGTGAATTGATACCAAGTCATACATCCTTCATTTCTTGTGTCACAGGTCGTGCCTTACTGATCTTCAACCGGATTGATAGGAGATCATAAAGAACAAGCGGGTGCACCCACGTTGGATGGATCTTACCGTCCAGGAGGAAAGACGGAAAGTGGGTTGGTGTGGCTGGGAAATATTGCGCAATTGAGTCCCGAAGGCCCGTTAAAGTCTATGTATGTTCTACAGGCAGCAGA
>JAPOXO010000050.1 GCA_026707045.1 Gammaproteobacteria bacterium
TATTCGAGCATGGCGAGTACGCATCGAGAGGATCTGTATTTGATCTGTTTCCGCTTGGATCGGAGCACCCAATCAGAATCGATCTATTTGACGACGTGGTGGACAGTTTGCGTGTATTTGATCCTGAGACTCAGCGAACTTTAGAAAAAACTAGCTCTGTTCACATCCTTCCGGCCCACGAATATCCCTTGGACGAACAATCAATCGAACGATTCCGAGATGGTTGGAATGACAGTTTTGATGTCGGTCAATGGACAAACCCTATCTACGAAGACATAAGCGATGGTCGAGCTGTCGAAGGAGCAGAATGCTATCTCCCCCTATTTTTCGAAAAAACTAGCTCTCTGCTTGATTACATTCCGGCGGATTCCGTAGTTTTCCTGGATCAAGAAGTTGAGGATGCGGCAGACTCATTTCTTCAGGAAGTAGAGGCACGATATGAGGCTAATCAGGTCTCGTTAGCTCGTCCTCTCTTGCCACCCCGTCGTCTTTACTTTCATCTTGATGAACTACGCCATCAATGGAAGACACATCCACGAATTCAGCTGGTCAACCACAATGCTGATCTCAGACACACGATTTCTTTGAATGGAAAAGAACTTCCCAATGTCTCACTGGAGCCACGCAGGTCAGACCCTGTTCGGAAAATTCGGGATTTCGTTGGTAATGTTGGCGTTCCTGTCCTTCTCACGGCAGAGTCAAATGGAAGATTGCAGCACATGCGTGAAGTTCTCGGACGTGGACGAATATTCGGTTATGAAGTGGATTCCTATACCGAATTCTTGGAGAAAGCTTATAGATTAGCAACAACAGTTAGCCCAATTTCTCGTGGTTTTTGGTCCCCGGAAGCAGTGGTTCTGACCGAAACCGAGCTTCTTGGCGATAGATCGGTAAGCGACCGAGTCCGTGCCCAGCGTAAGCGTGTAGATCCTGAAACTGTAGTTCGAAACTTAACTGAACTTCATCCGGGCGCTCCTGTGGTTCACATGGACCACGGTGTAGGTCGATATGTGGGACTTGAAACGCTCAAGATTCGTGCTCAATTGATGGATTTTGTGACTCTCGAATACGCTGATGGTGACAAGCTCTATGTTCCGGTTTCGTCGCTTGACCTTATCTCCCGCTATACAGGTGCGGACGAAGAAAACGCTCCTCTGCACAAACTTGGCACCGATGCCTGGGCAAAAGCAAAAACTCGAGCTGCGCAACGCATTTTTGATGTTGCTGCGGAACTCTTGAACATTTACGCCCGTCGAGAAGCTTCGAGTTCCGTAAAGCTCCCTGAAATCAACGATGACTACCAGTTGTTTTGCGACCAATGTGATTTTGATCTAACAGAAGATCAGTCTCTGGCGACAGATGCCATCCTGGGGGATCTGTCTCGCATTAGAGCGACTGATCGACTAGTCTGTGGAGACGTGGGATTTGGAAAAACAGAAGTTGCCATGAGGGCAGCATTTCATGCTGTGCAGTCGGGCTACCAGGCCGTCGTATTAGTACCTACGACGATTCTGGCCCAACAACACTTCGAAACTTTTCGAGACCGATTCGCAAATTGGCCCGTAATCATTGACTTGATGTCCCGTTTTCGGTCTACAAAAGAACTCGAGGAAGTGTCTCAAAAGCTTGAAGAAGGGAAGATCGATATTCTCATCGGTACCCACAAGCTTCTTCATGCGTCGCTAGACTTTTCGCAACTTGGATTGCTAATAGTGGACGAAGAACACCGATTTGGCGTTCGCGACAAGGAACGTGTCAAGAACCTCCGTGCGACTACAAACACCATTTCTCTTACGGCTACGCCAATTCCACGTACTCTCAACATGTCGATGGGAGGATTGCGCGACCTGTCAATTATTGCGACACCGCCAGCCAAACGGCTGTCTGTAAAGACGTTCATTGTCCCCTATGATCGAATCGTTGTACGCGACGCAATCCAACGCGAACTCGCACGTGGAGGTCAGGTGTTCTATTTGCACAACGATGTCCGCACGATGCACGACATCTATGAAGGCCTACATGCGCTGGTTCCTGAAGCGAGGCTCGGAATTGGACACGGACAGATGCGGAAAACAGAACTGGAGCGAGTCATGTCGGACTTCTACCATCGAAGATGCAATGTACTCATTTGCTCCACGATCATCGAGAGTGGAATTGACATTCCAAACGCCAATACGATTGTCATTGAACGTGCGGACAAGTTTGGACTTGCTCAGTTGCATCAATTACGCGGACGTGTCGGTCGCTCGACACGTCAAGCATATGCTTACTTGCTCACGCCAGAAGAATCGGTGATGACGGTTGATGCAAGAAAACGACTGGATGCTATCGAATCTGCAGGTGAACTAGGCAGTGGATTCACGTTAGCCGTGCACGACCTTGAGATTCGTGGTGCTGGTGAGTTGCTTGGCAAAGAACAATCAGGTCAATTGGAAACAATAGGCTTTACTCTGTACATGCAGCTGCTCAATCGGGCAGTAAACACGCTTAAGAGCGGAGTAGTTCCAAATTTTGAAGAACCGATACCTATGGTTCATGAAATCAACTTAAATGTGTCAGCTCTGATTCCTGACACATATCTTCCGGATATACACGGACGACTTGTCACATACAAGAGAATTGCTGCGGCCGACGACTGTGATGAATTGAACGACCTTAAGATAGAGCTAATCGACCGATGTGGCCCCCTTCCCGATTTGGCCACCAATCTCTTTGAAATCTCGCGAATAAAGTTGAAAGCCAAGGAGGCGGGAATCTCAAGAATCGAAGTAAACTCCGAAGGTGGAAGAGTCGAATTTCTCGAGAAGAATCAAATAGACCCAGCAGCACTTGTGAGATTGTTGCAATCGCAGTCTAATGCGTTTCAGATGTCTGGACAAACCACACTTCGAGTCCTTAAGGCACCAGTTGAAACTCAGGAAAGATTCGAATTCGTTCTAAATTTAATCGATGTCCTAAAAGATGAAACCCGCTTAAAAGCCTATGCCTAAGTCTCGATTGTTTGCAGCAATCGTAAGTCTTTCCTGTGTCTTCGCACACTCAGCCGCGGATCCCCGTATCTATCTCGAAAACGACTGGTATGTTCTTGAAATTGTCGTTTTCGAAAGAAACGCACCTTCGTCAACAAATGAACAATTGATTCACGGTATTGAAGTTCGCGAATTCCCCCACGATCTTCGTTCCTTGAGCCCCTCAGAGTTCGAACAGATCGAATTGGAAACCCTCGTTCAAAGAGACTCCGGTTCAAGATCTTCGCAATCATCTAAACAGTTTATGAACGATCGAACCGGAGACGCATTCAGTTCGGAATTCGAGACTCACGACTCTACTAACGCTGGCGACAAACTCAACAGCGTTATTGGCGAAAACATAGGATGTTGGCTTCATCATGCGAAGTCCACACCAACTCTCGATCTTCGGATCGAAATCCCGAATGAACATACAGAAGCCATAGACTCTGACGGAAATGAGTCCCTTTTCGGCGACGATCTCTCGCACCCTATTCGTAGTCCTCAGCTGCCCGATTGGCTACCAGACGATTGGGAGACGAATGAAGTAATCCTTCAACGAATTGGAAGAATTCTCGGGCTTTGCGACGAAGATCTATCGGACATAATTGCAGCACAAGAATCCGCAGTTGCGCTGGAAGAAACTATTGAAGAAGAGCCTCTCACGGGAAAGCTGATCGAGGATGAATTTGCAATTTACGAGAGAGAACTTCGTCGTACGTCCGGTACCCGCAGAAACTCTGGCCAATTGTCTCTTGTTCGTGCTGCCAATCGGTTGTTGAGCGACGGCTACCGCATTATTGATCACACAGCCTGGCATCAAGATGCACTAGCACGGGGTTCCAGCAAAAAATTGCTAGTTCAGTTTGGCGAGAGACTTGACGCAGCTAGCTATGAACTTGAGGGAACTGTGGAATTGAGTTCGGCGCGATTTCTACACATTTCATTGAATGTATGGAAAGCAGTCAATCCAAGTGAAAAATCGATCGACAGCGGCCACGTTCCGCGACTGCTTTTCTATTCGATGAAGGAGAGCCGTCGACTGACACTTGGCCAAACTCACTATTTCGATCATCCTAAATTTGGAATATTGGTGCGTGTCCAGAGGCTTGCTGTCCCAGAACGGCTAACCTCGCTATTGGATCAACTCGACAACACGTTCTAACATACCGCCAAGACCCTGAATTGCTCGCTTCGTCACGGTTGCGGTGTCTTCGATATCTACTTCGCCCTCTTCCACTCCAGCAGCTGGATTCACCACAAGGCAAAGTGCAGCATAACGGATTTCTGCCTCCCGAGCCAACGCAGCTTCAGGCATAAGAGTCATTCCCACAAGGTCGCATCCGTCCTGTCGGAAACGATCTATCTCCGCTGCAGTTTCGAATCGAGGTCCTTGAGTTACTCCATATGTCCCAACCATGTGTTGCTCTGATTGAAACTGAGCAGGAAGAGATCTGATCAGAGTGTCGCGCAGGTCCGTGTCAAATGGAAACGTGAAGTCAAAGTGGTTAATCTTTCGCATTCCGACGAAAGTTTGCTCGCGACCATACGTGTAGTCGATTACTTGGTCGGGAACCACTAGATCACCTCGGTCTAAGGATGGATTAATGCCACCAACTGTCGCCGTTGCGATGACTCTCGTAATTCCCAGTTCCTTAAGGGCCCAGATGTTCGCTCGATAATTGACCAGGTGTGCAGCGGTTTGTCCTTCAAGGCCGTGGCGATTCAAACAATAGACCCGGTTCCCTCCGATGGGAACTTTAAGAATGGGGCCCGACGGTGCACCATACGGAGTATTTCGGAATGCGGAACTAGTCGGTTTTGGAAAAACTGCTTGAAGTGCGGTACCTGTAATAAGAGCTAGCATTTGTCGTCCAGTGCATATATTGCAGGTAGACCACGATATTTGCCGCTCATGTCCATGCCTCGACCTATCAGAAACTTGTTAGGAGCTTCGAACCCTATGTAATCGGCCGTTCCTTTGTAGGATGTTTGCTTCCGCACTAGTACAACTGTGAGCAACTTCGATGCCAGCGGTTGAATCTTTTCACGCGCAACATCAAAAGTGACACCTTCGTCCAATACGGTGTCGACAATTACGACCGTTTTGTCTCGGAACTCTTCTGGATCGAATTCGGTTACTTGAGGTATGCCCCCTTTCATGCCGTCAAAACGCCGAACTCGCATATAGGACAAAGACACATCCACCTGCATGCGTCGCATCAAGTCCCATGTGATGGGGAGCGCGCCTTTGAGAACACAGACGAAAACGGGTGATTCGTCCTTCAAAGCTATATTGAGACGCACAGCCAGTCGATCGATGGTGTGCTCGATTTCTTGCTCGGAAAATAACAGCTTTGCATTCGGAGGAAGGTCACTCATTGACTGTCTTCGTCAATTGGCTCGGAAAGATGCAAGGTCTGGGTTGGAAACGCAAAGTCGGCCCCGTGTTTTTGGACGATATCTCCTATCCTCAACAGGACATCCTCTTTGATTTCGTGAAACTCGGTCCAAACTGTCGTCTTTGTAAAGGTATACACAAAGAAATCTACAGAAAAGTCACCGTAGGAAACAACATTTACCATCAACGTACGGCTTGTATCAATCTCTGGATGATTCTGAAGCATTTCGCGAACGTCATCCACAATCAACTTGACCGAGGATAAGTCTCCGTATCGTACGCCAAAAGTTTCATAAATTCTTCGATTTCGCATGCGGGAAGGGTTTTCTACGGAAATCTGAGCAAAGGTTGCGTTGGGCACGTATAGAGGTCTTTGGTCGAACGTACGAATCCTAGTCAATCGCCAGCCGATTTCTTCGACCGTCCCTTCGATTTCCTGGTCAGGTGAACGGACCCAGTCCCCTTTAGTAAACGGCTTGTCGATGAATAACATTAACGCACCGAAGAAGTTTGCTAGAAGATCTTTTGCTGCAAATCCCACTGCAATTCCACCTAGTCCGCCGAAAGCCAATACACCCTCCACCGGCAGGCCCAGAATCTGCATCATGATTAAGCAGGCTGTAATTACTACTGAGGCTCTGAGAACCTTTCCAACAGCTGTTGCAGTTGCTACATCCCAACGCTGATACTTGTCGCGCAGTTCCTGATCACTAACTACACGCTCGAATGCGCCTATTAGGCGCGTGAAAAACCATGCGACAATGAAAATAATCAGTACTTCACGTATAGTGTCGACGTGAGCAAATATCTGAGTCGGCGCGTCTGGATGGGCTCGAGTTCCTCCATAAATAACCTTGCCGGCCCAGGTCAATCCTACGGCCCATATGGCCCACACCAGCGGCTTGCTCGCCGCATCGAAAAGTGCATCATCCCAAACTGTTTCCGTACCCTCTAACTTGCGGCGAATCTTGCGTACCGCGAAACGAGCGACTTGATGAGACGTCACTGTTGCAGTAACTATAAGAAATACCTGCAGCATCCACGTGCCGTGTTGACTCAGTAGGTTTTGGAATACATCAAGCATCAGCGAGCTAATGGAAGGTCTCTAGCGAGGTGGCTAATTGTAATTTGTGACCATGCATCGCGAGATTTTCTTGATTCAAGCTATGCAGACCGAATAGCTGCCGAAATAGTTGCTAGCGCGCATTCAGCACTACATTCTGACTCAAGATCCAATAACAATTCGACGAATTCTTCTATTTCTGCAACCGCTAATCTGGCTGCTCACTAGAAGTGAACCACCCGCAACAACGGGGGTACACGATCTCGAGCCATTGAAGTTCGATCTTTAAGTTAACTTCGGAAGTTTGATGACGTGCAGACATCGGAGGCTTGGCGGCAAAGACAGACGGCTGAATTGGCTCCCACCGGTAAACGTGACTAGCCGAATACTAGACTAAAAGGAAACGTGCCCGTGCCAAGAAGCCGACAGGGACTATACTTGGACGGACCATTCGGGAGCGTTACGATGCGATTCGATCCAATCGGTCCAATAGAGAAAGAATGGCACCTGGAAATCCAGAAATGCAATTTATTCAAGGAACGTAGCCAATGAGCCAATTTTCGTGATCGAGATCGAAAAGCTCACCAAGCAGTTTGGCAACAAAAACGCCATCCAATGCTTAGAGCTCGCTATACAACCCGGTGAAATCGTTGGATTTCTAGGACCAAACGGAGCGGGAAAAGCACTACTGTACAGATACTCGCGGGCATGTTCAAGCCCACATCCGGTTCGGCGCGCATTTGTGGCTACGATGTTGTTGCAGAATCTATAGAGGCCAAGAGACGCATAGGCTATGTGCCCGAGCGCGGAGCGATTTATGAAATCACAACTCCAAACGAATACCTCAATCTTGTTGCAACTTTGCACGATGTTGACCGAGAAATTGCAGAAACCAGAAGTAGCGAGTTATTGCGCCTTTTTGGATTGAACGAAAATTCGCAACAGCAAATGTTTGATTTCTCCAAGGGAATGAAGCAAAAGGTATCGCTGTGTGCTGCTTTGCTCACTGAACCAGAAGTTCTTTTATTGGACGAACCATTGAGCGGATTAGATGCGAATACGGTTAGCATAGTAAAGGAACTACTACGGACACTGGCTACTGAAAAGGCTCATTTGTAGTTAAGTGTTGAAATCTTCTCCATTTGAAGGGTTCAAGAGC
>JAPOXO010000107.1 GCA_026707045.1 Gammaproteobacteria bacterium
TAACAATATCTGCGTCTTGTGCCTGCAAGCTGAGATCGACATGCGTCTCCCAAGCAAGGTCCAAGCCATCTTCAGCGAACTTTTCCGCTATCGAAACATCTGCTTGTACAAGTGCAACGTCCAATTCCCGCTCGGCCTGTGTCCACTCTTGTTGAAGCAAAAGAGCACCAGCTATCCACGGTGCTCCAATCACTAATAGACTTACCCGAGGCATACTTGCAAGCATCAGTAGGCCCACAACACCTGCCACTGCCGTCGCACTCACCAGAGTTATTCCGCCAATTGGTGCAA
Organism: Gammaproteobacteria bacterium; assembly: GCA_026707045.1. Classification (GTDB taxonomy): domain Bacteria; phylum Pseudomonadota; class Gammaproteobacteria; order Pseudomonadales; family Azotimanducaceae; genus Bin55. The sequence goes on from JAPOXO010000107.1 coordinate 292, forward strand.
GACCAGCGAGCCAAGTGTCAGTGAATGCGTAGCCTAAGTCGAGCCACGGAAACGATGTGTCCAGAGCTGTGAGGTAGTTTGCCTGTTCGAACAACAACCAACCCGCACAAAACGGCAAGGAACGAATTGCTAGATGTCGGGAACGACGAAACTGCGGTGCTGTCAGTCCTACCCAGAACTTGACGACCGTTAAAGCGATCGCAAAAAACAGCGAATAGAACAGAACGAATGCGGATACGAGTCCGGTTGCGAGAGAAGGTTTTATGTTCCCGAGAGTAATGAGTCCTTCATAAATCCAGGAGGTTCCAATGGCGTATTTTCCAATGCCAAAGAAGAGCAGGATTCCAAATGTATGGACTAGAACAGTTCTGTTCAGGCAAAAGAGGAGAGTTGCAATCGAGCCCAGAGCAACAGGCCACACGCCGAACGGAGCAAATGCAAGTGGATATGCTGCACCAGCTAAAAGCGCTCCGGCATAGTTAAGTAAGACGGGTCTTTCTATGACGGTGACTTCTGTATCTTCAGGAGATCGACCTTTCGACTGCCTGCGTTGAGCACTGTACAAACAAAACCATCAATTTCGAGCTTTTCATCTGGCTCGGGGACATGACCAAATAAATTAGTGATGATTCCACTAATAGTGTCGAATTCTTCGGTCGACAAATTAGTCTTGAAGTACTCGTTGAATTCTTCAATGGAAGTTTCACCCTTGACCCGATACGCGCCGTCATCCAATTCAACGATAAGGTCTTCATCGTCCGCCGGATCATGTTCGTCTTCAATCTCTCCGACTATTTGCTCCAAGACATCTTCAATCGTGATCAATCCCGCAACGTGAGTAAATTCGTCAATTACAAGCGCCATGTGTTGGCGTTCGCTTCGAAAGTCTTTCAGAAGCAAGTTCAGTCTCTTACTCTCTGGAATGACTTTGGGTGGACGAATCAATTCATCGAGATCAAGACTGTTTTGTCTTGTGTTGATGAGCAAGGAGTCAATTAGATCTTTTGCGTGCAGAATTCCTCGGATGTCATCGATGTCCTCTCCGCAAACGGGAAATCTGGAGTGTGGAAACTTTGCGAAGGTGTCCAAGACCTCATCGAGCGAATCACTGATTCGAAGGAAAACCATGTTGGAGCGAGGAACCATAATGTCTCGGGCCTGCATGTTTGATACTTGCAGTGCCCCATAGATGATCTTGACCGTGTCCTCGTCAAAAAGCTCGCGGCTTGCGGCGTCCTTGACCAAACGGTAAACGTCAGAATCTGGTTCCTGCTCTGACTGTTCGTTGCGAAAGAGCGGCTCAAGCCACTCACGCCATTTGGGCTTGTTTTCGTCTGCTTCAGCCATGTGGGGTGTAGGGGTTATCGAATCCTAACTTAAGCAAAATCTGGGTTTCCTTGGCCTCCATTTTCTCCGCTTCCTTGGAATCTTCGTGATCATACCCACAAAGATGAAGAGCACCATGAACTACGAGGTGCGCCAAGTGTGCAATTAGCGACTTTCCCTGATCGACAGCTTCCTCAATGGCTAAGGGTATGCAAATTGCAATGTCACCCAATATCCCTTTCTCATTGGCTGGGAATGCGAGAACGTTGGTCGCTTGGACTATCTGTCGAAACCGACTATTCAAGGACCGACCTTCCTCTTCGCCAACAAAACGTACGTACACAGCGCCCGTTCGACCTGCGCAGGCAGCGCGAACCCATGCTTGCACCTGCACTACGTCCAAGTTCTCTGCGGGCTCTCCAAACTCAACCCAAACTTCGCTTTTAGATCCGGACACGGGGGCTTCTACTACCAGCTCAGTCTTGCGATTGAGTGCCATTCGTCTTCTTCGACGCGGCATCGGACTTTTCGTACGCTTCGACTATGCGTTGTACTACCGGGTGTCTTACGACATCTCTTCTATTGAAGCGAACCTCAGTCAGACCGGGTATTCCAGCCACGATTCCGAGTACGTGTACCAGTCCAGACTGTTTGGCGTATTGGCCTTGCGGCAGGTCGATTTGAGTCAAATCTCCGGTTATTGCCACCGTTGATCCAAATCCAATGCGTGTCAAGAACATTTTCATTTGCTGTATCGTTGTATTTTGCCCCTCATCCAAAATGATGAACGCGTTATTTAGCGTGCGGCCTCTCATGTAGGCCAACGGGGCAATTTCAATGACATTTCGTTCAATGAATTTGCTTACTCGTTCCGTTCCAAGCATTTCGTACAACGCATCGTACAAAGGCCTAAGATAGGGATCAATCTTCTGAGCTAGATCTCCGGGCAAGAAGCCCAGTTTCTCACCCACTTCAACAGCAGGTCGTACAAGAACAATTCTTCCGATTCGTTCGCTCTCAAGAGCTTCAACTGCACAAGCGACTGCGAGGTAGGTCTTTCCTGTACCTGCGGGACCCACGCCGAAATTTACATCGTACTTGCGCATGTTAGTAACGAATTGCAATTGATTCGGTCCACGTGGCCGAATAGTACGTTTCCGCACTCGAATTTCACTAGTTGTACCGGACGGAGATCCTGCAACGAGCTCATTCACGCCTGATTCCTGCAAAGATAAATGAACGGTATTGGAATCCAAGGTTTCAAGGTGTTTAGTTTCTTCATAGAGATGAGTCAAAAGAGCAATTCCTGCTTCTACTTTTTCATGATGTCCCACGATTTTGAACGCGTTTCCTCGATTGCTTATGTACACTTCGAGACGCTGTTCCAGTTGTCGAAGGTTTTGATCGAAAGGCCCGCACAGTACGGCTAGTCGCTTGTGATCATTGGGTTCGAGATCTATGTTGGCGGTTACTTCCGCCGATGGCGAGTCCTCGGTCAAGAGGGCTGCAATTGGTATTGGATCATTGGTAAAGAATAAACGCTTACCCAGGGGTGGTCAATGGAGTGCTGTAACACGAAATCTCCGGGAATTTGTATTTATATGTAGATCAAACTGTGATGCTTGACAATTTCTACCATCTAGCGGTATTGAACTTCGCATGTTCAGGATCACCTGTTCCGGAGAGCGAGAATTGCAGGAAATCAGATTCTGGTTGATGATCAGTTCAGAACAAAAATACGGTTTATTGAGACATCGCATCTAGATGCGCGACATCTTCCCACCAGCGGACTTTCGCGCCGGGGTGCACGACGATTCCATCGTTAAGCACATCAATGGGATCTCTTCCGTCCACCCCCAATCCAAATCGGTGGTAACCCAAAAGCCGCTGCAGTTTCTCAGGCATTTCTCTGACTTGCTCCCTTGGTACTGAAACCAATTGAATTTCCTGTGGGCGCAAATACCAAACGACATGGCTCATAAAGAACCCCAGCCTCTCTCTGTCCACCGATGTATTTGCCCCGCCCGCGTGCCACATTCCCCCTTCCCAAAATACGATGGATCCAGACTTCATTTCGATTCTGGCAGTCTCTACGTTTTGGTCCACGCGTCGGTCATGCCATTTGTGACTGTAGGGCACCAAATGTGTGCATCCGTTTTCTATGTCGTGGTCATCAATAGCAAGCAGGGCATTGCATAGAAAATGCGGATGTGGTCTTGGAATTGGCCAAAGTCCATCGTCCTGATGCAGGAATTGCCTAGTTTCGCCGGGTAGCACATTGAACAGGGTCGTGACGTTAACCTGGGTTCGCGGTCCGATTACGCCTTCGACGATAGCTCGTAGGCGTGAGTCGAGAAACATAAAGTCCACGCCTCGGGTCTTTCCCAAAAGGTTGTGTGACCTGAACGTCCTACCAGTGTTTGTACCAATTGCTCGCATTTCCGTAATAGGCACCTCTGTGTTGAACACATGCCTAATGCGATCGACGACGTCGGGTCCGATGAAGTCGGGAATCACCGTATAGCCCCTGTCTTCAATTTCACTCACTCTCTGAGTAATGTTGAGGCCATTCACAACCAGATCCTGTTTTACACTCGCATCCGGATCCAATTTGCTCTTTTCTCTATCCATCGTGAGTTGAAACCTTGCTTGAAGGTCTCATTTCAGAATGCACTTGATCGGAAAGATTATGCAAACTCAAACAGTGTTTACGAGTGGAAGGCACATTTTGCGTGTTATAGAAACTGGCACAATACTGAAGATACTTCTTGGTGTGAACGAAACGCCGTCAGTGATCAACTCCTCAATGTGAAGAATCCCACCATATGGCAGACACCCAACTCATAGAAACGCTCGACGAGTTTCAAGCAGAGTATCGCAAAGGCATTGGAACCGTATTGCGACATCGTCCATCCAAACAAGCAAATTTGGACAACATTCGAAGATACGGTGACGGTGTAGGCGATTACAACCCGTTGTATAGAGATGTTGAGTACGCTCAACAAAGTCGATTCGGTCAGATCACAGCGCCTCCGACCTTCTTGTATTCCGTAACCTTAGGTGTGATCGCTGGAGAAACGGGTGCTATAGACCGGCGGAGAGTTTCCACTAGATACTTGCCTGTCAACTACGCAGGAGCTGAAATCGAGTTCATACGACCAATTTGGAGGGACGACAACATTACGGCTGTTGAAACGGTGGGAGAGACCCAGCGCAAGACCAGCAAGCGAATTGGTCCAATAAATTTCAATACCGGACATGTAGTCTTCACTAACAATCGGAAAGAGACAGTTGCCACAATAAATACGCTGATGGCTCGCTACCAGAACACAGGAGGGATACTTGAGTATGATCGAACTCCCAAAAGTCAGTCTGGGGATGCGCGCCAATCAATAGTCGAACCTGCGGACCCACTTGTTTGGGAACGTACCAGAAGAGGAAATAACACGCTTTATTGGGAGGATGTCATCGAGGGCGAGAACATTCCCTCCCTTAAGAAGGGTACGTATTCGGTTACTGAGTTGTTCCTATTCACTCATGGTGTGCTCGGTACCGGACGAAGCACTCGCGGTGCGCTCGAATCTGAAGGATCTGCAGATTTAGGCGGTGGGGGAAGATTCGACGAGGAACATGCGCAAAAACGGCGAAATATGCCTGGGCAGTTTGACTTCGGCCCTCAAAGGGTGTGTTGGTTGGCACAAATCGTCACCGACTGGATGGGCGACGACGGAATACTGAAGAAGCTTAGTGCATCAATTCGCCATCCGAATATCGTAGGAGACACAAACACTCTTCATGGGTCTGTGGTACGAAAGTTTCATTCTGAAGGCCAAAGTCTTGTAGAGGTCTCAATTGAAAACGTAAACCAATCTGGCTTGCCAACTGCGTTTGGGACTGCTATTGTCGAGCTGCCCACCCGTGATTGATGCAAACCTGTGTGTGGCACCTGGGACGCTTGATCTCTATTAGCCTATGACTTATGTGCTTGCAATTGATCAAGGCACGTCAAGCTCTCGCGCAATTGTCTTTGACGAAAAACTTCAACCACTCGGACTAGGTCAACGCGATCTACCTTCAATCTATCCTCGCGATGGATGGGTAGAGCAGGATCCCAATCTGCTTTGGAGGTCGGTACTTGAATCGGGGAGAGCGGCTATTGCCAACGCAAAGATCTCTCCGACCGAAATTGAAGCCATTGGAATAACAAACCAACGCGAAACATCCATTATTTGGGATGCACAAACATCGGAACCTTGCTGTAACGCCATCGTTTGGCAGGACAGAAGAACCGCTGAGATTTGCGAACAGCTAAAGGCAGATGGGATGGAGGAACTGGTCGCACATCAGACCGGATTGGTCATTGATCCCTATTTCTCGAGCACGAAGCTGAGGTGGTTGCTTGAACATCCAGTTTTCCAAGATCTGGCGGATCAAGGCAACCTGCGGTGGGGCACAGTAGACTCATTCCTGGTTTGGCGTTTGACAGATGGTCGTGTTCACGCAACAGACGCTACCAACGCATCGAGAACTCAGCTGTTCGACATCAATCACAACCTATGGTCGGAAGATCTATTGGAATATTTTCAAATCCCTAGAAACGTATTACCTAAAGTATTGAATTCTAAGGATTCTTTTGGAGTTGCGGATCGGAAGTGGTTTGGTCACGAAATTCCAATTCTAAGCGCAGTCGGAGATCAGCAAGCCGCACTCATTGGACAATGTTGTTTTGAGTCCGGAATGACCAAGACGACTTACGGGACTGGTTGTTTCCTTATTGCCAACACAGGTACAGATCGATTTGACTCTACGTCGGGTCTGCTGACTACGATCGCTTACCGACTGGACGACCTTACAACCTACGGAGTCGAAGGCAGCATTTTCAACGCGGGAACTTCCGTTCAATGGTTGCGCGATAAGCTCCACCTTCTCGAAGATGCCACAGAGTCCGAACACATGGCATTGAAAACGAATGGCGACACCAAAGGGGTTTTTGTGGTTCCTGCTTTTACTGGACTGGGTGCTCCGCACTGGATGCCGCATGCCAGAGCTTTGATATGCGGTTTGACTCTCGACTCTGGCCCTGAAGAGATCGTTACGGCGACATTGAAAAGCGTCGGGTTTCAGACAGCCGACCTTTTGTCAGCGATTCAAAAAGACAAGATTCCACTGTTGAAAATGCGTATAGACGGGGGCATGGTGCGCAATTCGTGGTTTTGTCAGTTTTTGGCTGATATCACAAAACTGACCGTCGATCGACCATCAGTTATCGAAACTACAGCTATGGGTGCCGCTGTACTTGCTTTTATTGGGCTTGGTCAGTTCAGAAATCTGGCTGAAGTAGCTCGAAAGTGGAGTTTGGATTCATCATTTCAACCAGCGATGGATGACAATCAAAGAGCACTAGAACTATCTGGATGGTCCGAAGCGGTACGAAGAACACAATGAGGTCATTGTTTCGCTAAATCCCATTTCGAGATGAGACTGCGGAGGAGTTCGGTTGTACTAGCCTCCATTGCAGCAGCGTCCTGAACTAGAGACGCTTTCTCCTTGTTGTCGAGCTCATGAGGTGCTGCTTTGTTCAACAAGTCGGAGACCTCCGAGAAAATTTTGGCTAGTGAACGTGTTTCGTCGCATTCGTCGAAATCCCCGTTGCTAAAGTACTGAGACGCCACACTTCGGCACTCAGACCATACCTGAGAAT
>JAPOXO010000021.1 GCA_026707045.1 Gammaproteobacteria bacterium
AGCGTCGTCCGACATGTGCGAAACCAGTTCTAGCAGTTCTTCATACTTGCCAAAGAACTCTGATCGGGTGAAGCCGCCTCCCTTCGCCTTGAAGTTTTGGTACTCGCCGTCAACGGTTTCGTCCATCAGCTGTTGCAGCAGACCGTTGCTGTCCCTCTCAAACAAGGGGTCCCAACGACGCCCCCAAACAACCTTGATAACGTTCCAGCCTGAACCCCTGAATTCTCCCTCGAGTTCCTGAATGATCTTGCCGTTGCCTCGCACCGGACCATCAAGTCGCTGGAGATTGCAATTCACTACAAAGATGAGATTGTCGAGGCGTTCACGACCCGCCAGAGAGAGTACGCCAAGCGACTCAGGTTCGTCGCACTCGCCGTCACCGAGGAATGCCCACACTTTTCGATCGCCCATCTCGACGAGTCCTCGAGCGTCGAGATATTTCATTACATGCGCCTGGTAGATCGCCTGAATTGGTCCCAATCCCATTGAAACAGTGGGAAATTGCCAATAGTCGGGCATCAATCTTGGATGTGGATAGGACGACAGTCCCCTGCCCCCAGTTTCCTGCCGAAAGTGATCCAGGTGTTCCTCGTCGAGTCGGCCTTCCAGATAGGAACGGGCGTAGATGCCCGGGGAGCTGTGACCCTGGTAGTAGATTAGGTCACCCAGATTGGAATCCGAAGGACCGCGGAAAAAGTGGTTGAAACCTACCTCGTAGAGGGTGGCCGCCGATGCGAAAGTAGATATGTGCCCGCCTAAGTCCCCGTCCCTTCGATTTGCTCGCACCACCATTGCCAGCGCGTTCCATCGAATGAGACTCCTAATCTGTCTCTCAATATGATCGTCGCCAGGCATCATGACTTCGCGAGAAACAGGGATGGTGTTCCGGTAGGGCGTAGTTGTTAAAAACGGGAGCGGAGCTCCCGTTCGAGTGATTCGTGAGGAAAGTTTGCTTAGTAGGTAAGAAGCTCTTTCGCACCCCTCGTGCTCTAGTACATCCTCAAGAGCGTCCAGCCACTCTTGAGTTTCCTGAGGATTTTGATCCGGTACGTGAGGTGGTCGAGCCATCTGTTAAACGTGATTTTTCGCTGTCAGATTATAGACTCTAGGGCCCTTTTGCTTAAGACCTAGTAGCAACTCGCCAAATTCTTCATTACGCTTATGCAGATACGACACTACTGAATAATTGAACATGATAAAGGTATAGAAGAAAGAGCAACGAAGAAGTACCAAAGAACAGTTTTCGAGACCGGATAAAACACTTTTGAAGCGAGCGTGAGAGTCTGGGAGCCGGGACCCTAGTGCGATGGCTCGAAAGCTTTCAATGTCTGCGATTTCAACACTACAAGGCCTACGTGTTCAAGCAGCCTTGCATTCGATGGTGCGCTAGCAGCGCGTTTCAGGTATCGCCCACAGCTGACACGTTGTTCGAGTACATCCGATTATCCCTCACACCAAGTGGTTCGCCACCATCTACCTCATCACAACCGACAAGAGCGGAATCTCGGCTACGGTTACGTCTTCTGTCGGTGTTCGAGAATGTCCTACCGTCACCAGCGAAGATCCTGTATGTTGATGCCTCGAGGCATAGATCTTGCTGGTATAAATGCAGAAGCAATTTCGGAAATCAGACTAAACAGGTAGGCGGAACTTAGTGCAGGCATGGCATTGAGCACATCGGGAAGCAGAATCCTTGCTGCGGCTCGGACCGAATTTGAAACCACCAAACGGCTTACTCGATTCAAAATTTTGCGAATCGTACTGCCGTTGACCACGCTTGTCGCTTACGCGATGTCCTGTTTTATCTATGTGTTTGTCGCGCCGTACTCTCCAACCTTTGGCGCTGCAACTCCAAAGTACCTTCTGGAGAACATCGACCCTACATTCTTCCTGATCTTTCAGCTGGCTGCACTATTCCTCGTGTTCGATGCACCGTATCGTCATCGGCGCAATCAAATCTCCGAGGTTTTGGATGCGAAACCTGTGTCGAACTTCGAGCTACTCTTGGCTCGAGTGATTGCAAGCGCGGCATTGCTATGGCTGATTGTGGTAGTCGTCGTTCTCATTCCATACTTGATTGGACTAATTGCTGCCGTTGGCGGTTTTGGTTTTGCCGAACCCATTGCGTTGACATCCGTTTTAAACCTTTTGTTTCTTGATGCACCCACTACGCTTCTGTATTGGTGTGCGTTTGCCGTGTTCTTGACCAGCATTCTGCAACTTCGCGTTGCTGTCTTTGCTGTGGCTACTGCATTCATATTCCTGTGGTTCTTCTTGACCATTGAATCGCCCTATTCCGTCTTGTCGCTAGTGTCGCCGTCTTCGAACGACACGCTATTCATTTCTGATTTGGCGCTTCAATTGGTTTCGATACCAGTCTTTCTTGTCCGATTGGCCACTCTCCTACTTGCATTTGCCTTCGTCCTGCTAGCGGCTGCATGGATTAAACGGAACGACGATCCGTCACCGACGAAATTTCGAGTTGTTGCACCCCTAGCTGTTGTCGCTTGCGCAGGAATGTACGGATTTGCCAGTGCTCTAGTCTTTGGCGCAATAGCGGAAGACAAGCGGTGGCGTGAAATTCATGCCACCGCAGAGGAAGGACGGGAGGTAGATCTAAAGAGAATCTCAGGCTCTGTCCAGCTGAATGCAAGATCCCATTTGGAACTCGATCTGAATTTGGAATTTGCTACGGATTTGCTAGATTCTGAGCCCCTTGTATTTGCCTTCAATCCGGCAATGAACATCCAGACATTGGAATTGAACGGGTCCGATGCCAGTCACACGTTTCAAAATGGCCTCTTGCAACTGCACGATCCAAATCTGCTTGAATTGAATTCTGATCAAACTATGCGAATCGTAGCCCGTGGCCGACCCAACCCTCGCTTTGCCTACTTCGACAGCGCAGTCAACTACAAAGCTGATCCGGATGTTCCAATTCAGTCTACATCACTGTTCGGCAGCGTAAACTCCCTATACGGCCCTCGTTACATTGCATTGATGCCAGCCATTTGCTGGTACCCGATTCCAGGTTCCATCAATGGTCAGTTCATGCGGCAACAGCATGGGTCGGACTACTTCGATGTCGATTTGACTGTCAAGTTATCGCCATCAAATCTCTTGCTTGTCGGTTCCGGTACTACGACCGTCCATAGTGAGGAAGAGTCGACTTACAACGTTAATTCTCACGCACCAATGGGCGAAATTGGCCTGATTGCATCTTCATTTCTCCGAATGGCGACTGAAATAGATGAAATGACCATTGCAATGTACTTCCACAAGAGCCATGCAAAGAATCTCGTCTGGATCGAAGATTTCGAACAATCCTTTCGATCGGAAGTTCAAAAGTGGCTTCGCCGCTACGTCGACCTCGGACTGACGCTGCCGCAATATTCCTTGTCGTTTGTGGAAGTTCCTCGACAACTACGGACAGTGGGTGGTGGTTGGCGCATGGACTCGGTCGCCACGCTTCCGGGTGTCGTTCTTGTCAAAGAACACGGCTTCCCAACAGCTCCACTTCCTCTCGGTCTTGCTCGAATTGAGGAGAGTATTGACGACATGGAGCAACGTCGGGCAAGCCAGAAAAACCTCGTAGTGGAATATTTGGCTCGCGGTTTGGAAACAGACAATCTGTGGGTCAGTCTGCCTCATACGTTTTGGTCGGAAGTCACCTCTGCCACTGGTGAATATGCTCAAGTTCTTGACCAAATCGCTCGTTCCGTTATTGGGTCAATAGCACCCAATCCATTTCAGTTTTTCTCCATCTATTCAAGCTCGCACATCGCACACATGACTGGTGTAAACCCTTCTATATCCGACGAATTCTTAGGTGCTGTTCTTTACGGCCGTCCAGTGCCATCGCCCATTCAGTCCTTTGTTGACGACTATGGACGGCGTGCGTCGGTTTGGACCTATGTCGAGAGCCTCGCCTTTTCAGATTTGCCCACAGGCGACAATCAGCTCGACCTCGAGTTGATGCTGTTCAAAAGCAACGAAATCGCGAAAGGATTGCTCTCTGTAAATGGCGAGGCGAAGGTGTTCAAGTGGCTCACAGACCTAAGAAGGAAATTCGCAGGGTCGACTTACACATATCGCGACATGCTGGAACTAGCCAACGAGCTCGAATTGATCGTCGATCCGTTTCTTACCGACTGGATAAGAAACGCCTCGCTTCCAGGCTACGTTGTGTCTCGAATGAGTGTTGATCGAATTGCAGACGATGCTAGAGGAAACCCCCAATATAAGACAAGCGTGACGGTCAGAAACATGGAACCAGTGGGAGGACTAGTACGTCTGCAATACCCAACTGAAGAGACGTGGAGCTGGATGTTTCCATACTATACGCAATCAGAGGGAGTCTACATCGGAGCAGAGACCTCTACGCGCATAAACCTGATCACTCCCTATGAAGTTCGTACTGCTCGGCTGCTTCCGGGTCTTTCCTTGAATCGAGGTGCAATTAGCTTACGAAAATCCTCTTCGACTATTGATGAATTTCCTGACGTTGAACCTCCGCCATTTGCAGAACGAAGCGAATGGATGCCAATTTCCGAAAGCGGAATCATCGTCGACGATCTCGATGCAGGATTTTCAGTAACTCAACGTGCTCCCAACTTGGCACGGCCGACATCTATTGGCCCCGTTGGGTGGTTTGCCTCGCCACGACTCCAGCTAGAACTGGACAATGGTTTGCCGTACTTGGGGACCTATTACGAACGCATTCGCGAATTCCAAGTGGCTCGTGGAACTTGGGGAAGAATAGTTGAAAGCTCTGCATACGGAAGATATCGAAAGACAGTAGCACAGGCTTGGATCAGAGACACAATACACACCGCGCGCTTCACGACGGAGTTGCCTGAGCCTTCCCAATGGACACTCTCCTTCCATGTTCCCAGAAGTTGGCGACCGGGACCGAATCTGGATTTGCAGTGGCAGTTCAAGATTTCCAACGATAGCGAGCAGTGGTATCGCGAATTTGATGTCGGTTCCAAAGTGCCCGGGTGGAATCTAATTGGAGATTTCGACCTGCCAAAAGGAACTGCTAGCGTGGAATTAGTCGCCTCTTCGAAACCGGGATATATCTACGCCGACGCAATTCGCTGGACTAGAGTAGACGATCCCTAGCAGCCGCTTACGCAAAACCAATGGGTGTAAATGTCGAGAAAAACGTTTCACTTTTGACAACTTCAGCGGGCGAACTGGCCCGCCCCTGAAATTGTTTCAGCTTGCTGCTCCCTGATTTTCTGCCATTCGAGTGATTCTTGAGGAAAGTCTGCTTAGTAGGTAAGAAGCTCTGTCGCATCCCTCGTGTTCTAATACACCCTCAAGAGCGTCTGACCAACGAATGGAAAGTAAGATGTGGAGCTAACTATACGCCAGACCCGCGGTTAATTTCTAAGCTTTAGCTCACGCAACCAAGCGTCAACCTGGCCGAAAGCATCTAGCCTCCACTGTTCAAACGTTCTGCCCTGCAGGGTATTGCTTGACTGCACGAAGTTACCGACCGAAACAGGGCCATAGCTATCGACAGCAGTGAACTTTTCATCTATGTACGAATAACCACGTCGTGCATCTGCGTGTTCTAGTAACGGTAGGCAGTCCTGGACCCGTTTGCTCAATCCTCCGTCATAGTTCCTGACACAGTAATAAATGTCATAGGCGTCTTTTTCTTTCAAGCGATTATTGAGAGCAAAACCCTTGGTTACAAGTAGCGAAGGTATTGACGCTATTGAGATGGCGACTTGATTTGTACTCCCGTTAGGCATTCGGCCTTTCACCTGACATTCTTGATAAAACTCTAGGGTCAGAGCAGCTCCACTCGCCCTAATGACAGCAAAGTCATCGATCAATGGTGAAGATCGACGGGTTACTTGGGCCTGCTCGGGCATGAGGAAGTCAATAACAACCTCGATTGGTGGGCCAGTGTCCTTTGGATCAACAGTTCGAACTAATTGAAATCTTCGGCGGGAAGGGTCCTGTTTGTAGTCGTGCTCCAATAAAGTTTTGATTAAATCCGCGTATCTATGGTCAGCCAATGCTTCTGGGTCAAGGCAGATGTCCAAATCCATGGTTCCGACATGGCTCAAGTCCTCATTCTCTTGCAATAACCAAGGGACTAAGCCACCAATCACGACAAACTTTCCGCGAAAATTTCCGAGAAGTTGCCCCATTTCAATAAGAACCGACTTGACCGCGTAGGTGGTTCGATCCGAATAATCGAACCCTGAGTTATTCGCCATAGCGACTCTACAAACTCTTCCAATTCAGGACTCTTTGCCTCAAAAATTCAGCAGCCTCTTTACCTCGTTCGCCTGCACGACAAAGATCCAAGTAAGTCTGTATAGGACTGGTACAAGTGATGCCCTCAACTGGTTCAACTACGTCTTCTAGGACACTGGAATCGCTTGTCAATTGCACAACTACATTTCCCCCTTCTCCGACACGAACTGCATTTAGTGTTTCTTGAATGAAACCAAGAAGAGAGGGAGTAGCATAGAGAAACTCGGTGCCAGCCCGACCGTAGGGCGCAATCCATCGAGCCGCCGAAAATGACCCGTACATCACTTTCCCCTTAGTCGACTTATCGGCAAACAACTGTCGAATCGAATTCTCTAAGCTCTTTCCGTGGAGAGTTGTATAGAGCGAAATTTGCTCCAAATTTGGACTATAACTTTCATTCCATGCATCCAAAACAAGATCGGGTGCAGCCAGTACGATACCGTCGCGGGTTTCTTGCGCCCACTCTCGGCTCAAAAGTCCACGGCGTACATTACTTGCAAGCCCTAGACTTATTTGTGCCTCAGATGCCAGATCCTTAACCTTCCAAGGATGTCTTGGATCTTTGAGCATAACCCTAATCATTCTCGATGCCTTTGTGCCAAACAACGACTTCAAGGAACGTCTCTCCGGTCGAGGAGTGATGCCCGTTGTGATATCTACGAGCAGGTTTGGAAGCTTCAAGTACGAGTTGCCAGCCAAATCCAAATAGCTGGTTTTATTAAATTTGCAGATCTCTCTCGATTGCTCGGAAAGAAATGGAGCCACGAACAATGGAATTGCGTTCATGTTTGATGCACTAATCGCATTTCTTAGAAATAGGACTCCGGCACGAACGGTGCGAGGCTGTCCATTGGATTTGACTTCAACAGCTAATTCCATCGGCCGACCAAGTACGTTAATTCTTGCTATCGCGTCGAATCTTGGACCGCTTACATTGCCAGCAACTTCAAAATTGATACTTTCTAATGCGACATCGTCAAAATTGCTACA